>CBFHXC010000003.1:48917-96072 GCA_965659695.1 Rhodospirillales bacterium | reverse complement strand
CGATACGACAAAAACGCCAATAATTTTCTCGCCGCTCTATGCCTCGCCGCTCTCATCTGTTATTGGATTTGAATGAGTCTGGACCCTAGAATAACCCCCCTTGCGCTTTTTCACCAATACAAGTATATCTCTGCCGTCCTCTTAAGAGGGCGCTCGTTAATCTATAGAAGTGATTGATGGGTGGGCCGGTGGCCCACCATTTTTTTTGCCAAATCGAGATCATCCACTCCAATAGCGGCTTGATATTGTTTTGGTAACGAGAGGGTAAATTGGCGGCACAAGATACAGCTGCACGTATACAGGATTTGATCGAACCGACGATCAACGACATGGGTTTTGAAATCGTCCGTGTGCAGGTCTCGGGCGGGCAAACCATGAAGGTTCAAATCATGGCAGAACCCCTTGATGGCGCTGATATGACGGTTGAGGCGTGTGCCAAAATCTCGCGTGCTGTTTCTGCAGTGATGGATGTCGAAGATCCTATTGCAGATGCATATACCCTTGAGGTGAGCTCGCCAGGCATAGATCGCCCGTTGGTGCGTTTGCGGGATTTTGATCGTTTCAAAGGGTTCGAGGCGAAAATTGAATTATTACAGGTCACCGATGGGCGTCGGAAATTCTCTGGCAGGCTTGTTGGGATCGAAGACGAGAACATTCAGGTTGATATCCAGGGCGAGACAATTTCCGTCCCGTTCAGTGGTATAGCAAAGGCAAAGCTCATCGTTACCGATGAGATGATCGCTCAGTTAGGAAAAGAGAAGGCATCATGAGTGAAATGATCATGGAGGCTGGCGACGTACACGCCCGCCCAGAACTTTTGACGGTTGCAGACACAGTTGCGCGCGATAAAGGCATTGATCGCGACGAAGTCTTAGAAGCGATGGAAATGGCGATCCAAAAAGCGGGTCGATCCAAGTACGGTCATGAACATGATATCCGTGCGCACATCGACCGCAAGTCCGGCGAGATCATGTTGGCCCGTTACATCGAAGTCGTCGAAGACGGCTCCGAACGTGAAAATGAAGTCGCACAGATGTATTTGGCCGATGCCAAGTCACGCAAAGCCGACGCAGAAATTGGCGAGTTCATTGTCGACGTGCTGCCGCCAATCGATTTTGGCCGGATTGCAGCGCAGACCGCCAAGCAGGTGATAGTGCAGCGTGTTCGCGAAGCTGAACGTGTGCGCCAGTACGAAGAGTACAAAGACAAGGCTGGTGAAATCGTCAATGGCCTGGTCAAGCGGATGGAATACGGCAATGCCGTTGTCGATCTGGGCCGTGCCGAAGCCATTCTGCGTCGTGATGAGGCGATTCCGCGCGAGCACTTCAACAACGGTGACCGTATTCGCGCTTACATCGTTGATGTTCGTCAGGAACCTCGTGGTCCACAGATTTTCTTGTCGCGGACGCACCCTGATTTTATGGCCAACTTGTTCAAACAAGAAGTGCCCGAGATTTATGACGGCATTATCGAAATCAAATCTGTTGCCCGTGACCCAGGTTCACGGGCCAAGATTGCCGTGTTGTCTCATGACAGCAGCATCGATCCAGTAGGTCCATGTATTGGTATGCGTGGATCACGCGTTCAGGCCGTCGTTGGTGAACTGCAAGGCGAGAAGATCGATATCATTCAGTGGTCGCCTGACTCCGCATCGTTTATCGTTAACGCGTTGGCCCCTGCCGAGGTCGCTAAGGTGGTTTTGGACGAAGACAACAATAAGATTGAAGTCGTGGTCCCTGATGAGCAACTGAGCTTGGCAATTGGCCGTCGTGGTCAAAACGTGCGCTTGGCATCACAGCTTTCGGGTTGGGACATCGACATTCTGACCGAGGCCGAAGAGTCCGAGCGTCGTCAGAAAGAATTCCAAGATCGTTCAAAAATGTTTGTCGAAGCACTCGATGTGGATGAAGTGATTGCGCATCTATTGGTGACTGAAGGCTTTAGCTCGGTCGAGGAAGTTGGCTTCGTTCCCATGGACGACCTGACGGAAATCGAAGGGTTTGACGAAGACGTTGCCGAGGAATTGCAGGCCCGTGCACGCGGGTATTTGGCCAACCTTGAAGACGAGCAAAACGCCAAACGCCGCGAGATGGGTGTTGAAGACGATGTTGCCGAAATCGAAGGCATGTCACCTTCGTTGATGGTGGCGCTCGGCGAGAACGGCATCAAAACACGTGATGACGTGGCTGATTTGGCGGGTGATGAGTTATTGGAATTTGCCCCGGCAGGTTCCATGACCTTGGACGAAGCCAACGAGATGATCATGGCGGCGCGTGCGCACTGGTTTGCAGATGATCCTGCACCGGAAGAAGCTTCTCAAGAGGGTGACACTGCCGAAGACAAGCCTGCGGACGCTTAATTGATAGGAGCCCAGTGATTTTGTTGAAAGAGAAACCGAAATTGAAGAAATCCCAACCCGAACGGCGGTGCATCGTCACACATGCGTCTCAGCCAAAGGCGGGATTAATTCGATTCGTGGTGTCTCCGGATAACGAGATCATCCCGGACCTGTCAGAAAAGCTTCCGGGGAGAGGTATATGGATAAGTGCCGAGCGGGCGCACCTTGAAACCGCGATCGACAAAAAGATGTTCGCCCGTGCGGCTAAGGCCAAAGTTGTTGTGCCGGACGATTTACTTTCCAGGATTGGCCAACTCCTGGTAAAACGCTGCCAAGATTTGATCAGCATGGCGCGTCGCGCCGATCAATTGGTGGTTGGTTTCGATCGGGTGGCCGAAGCATTAGAGCGCGGCAAAGTCGGGGCGGTTGCCATCGCCTCCGACGCAGGGCGGGGCCGGGGTTATATTTCGGCCGCTACAGACGGCGAGCCAGTTTTAGGTGGTATGACGGGCGAAGAGCTTGCGACTGCCGCAAATAAAGGCGCTATTTCGTTTGCCGCGATTTTGAAAAGTGGTTTAGCGGATGCGCTGATCCGAGAACACGAACGGTTGATCGGTATCCGACCGATTGAAATGGACGAGAAACATGACTGATAAAAAAGAAACCGACGACGGTAAGAAAAAACTGGGCCTTTCGCGTCCGGGTAAGCTTGAGCTGAACAAGACCGTCGAAACCGGACAGGTGAAGCAAAACTTCTCTCATGGCCGTTCCAAGATGGTGACCGTTGAGAAGAAGAAGAAGCGGACGTTCGCCACGGACGCTGGCGGCAAAATGTCTGAGGTCAAGGCGAGCCTGGGCCTAAAGGAAGCTGCGGCTGAAGTTGAAAAAGAAGATGCAGCAGAGGCACAAGCGCCCGTCGCACCTGAAGTAACAGTTGATGAGAAGGCCAGTGCAGCACTTTCCAAACTGACCGACAGCGAACGTGAGGCGCGTATGCGTGCCCTTGAATCCGCGCGCGATGTAGACGCGGATGCGTCGCCTGCTACCCCGGCGGGTCGTGGAAGGCCGCAGGTTGCTGATTTCGCAGTGCCAGTCGAACCAGAGCCAGAGCCGGAAGAAACCGAAGAAGAAGTGGCCGTCCGAAAAGCGCAAGAAGAAGAAGCCAAGCGTCTTGAAGAAGAACGCGCCGCGCGAGCCAAGGCCGAGACGAAGGAGCCAACGGCGACTGATATCGCTGCTGCCCAAGCGGCTGAAGAAGAGCGCGCCACCAAGAAAGCGCCAAAACCCGTCAATAAGGTTGA
This sequence comes from Rhodospirillales bacterium, assembly GCA_965659695.1. Classification (GTDB taxonomy): domain Bacteria; phylum Pseudomonadota; class Alphaproteobacteria; order Rhodospirillales; family Casp-alpha2; genus UBA4479. The sequence goes on along the minus strand of CBFHXC010000003.1, from coordinate 92,433 downwards.
GCCCAAGAAACCATCGACCGGTAAAGTCCGTGAAGAGCGTCGTCGCAAAGGCAAGCTGACCATTGCAGAGGCCGAATCTTTCGAAGAGATGGAAGAGCATCGCCGTTCATTGGCATCGGTTAAACGCCAGCGTGAACGCGATAAAGAAAAACTACGCGATCTGCGAGCCGAAGGTGGTCGTGTGATCCGTGATGTTGTTATTCCCGAGACCATTACGGTTCAGGAATTGGCCAACCGGATGGCGGAACGTGGCGGTGAAGTGGTGAAGAAGCTCATGGAAATGGGCGTCATGGCGACAATCACACAGTCCATTGATGCGGATACGGCCGAACTGGTTGTTCAAGAATTTGGTCACCGTCTGAAACGAGTCAGCGACGCTGATGTTGAAGATAACTTGAGCCTTGGCATTCAGGATGAAGAGTCAGAGCTGCAATCGCGCGCACCTGTGGTCACCATCATGGGTCACGTTGATCACGGTAAGACATCTTTGCTGGATGCGTTGCGTGAAACCGATGTCGCCGATCACGAAGCGGGTGGCATTACCCAACATATCGGGGCTTATCAGGTGAAAACGCCTGATGGTAACTTGGTCACGTTTATTGATACGCCTGGCCACGCCGCTTTTACTGAAATGCGGGCACGTGGCGCGAAGGTAACTGATATCGTGGTGCTGTGTGTGGCAGCTGATGACGGCATCATGCCGCAAACAATCGAAGCTATTCATCACGCCAAAGCTGCCGAAGTGCCGATCATTGTTGCGATCAACAAGATGGACAAAGAAGGCGCGGATGCGAATCGGATTAGTACTGATCTGTTGAGTCACGACATCCAGGTCGAAGACATGGGCGGTGATGTGTTGGCGATCCCGGTTTCAGCACTCAAGAAAACCAATTTGGATAAGTTGTTGGAAGCGATCAATCTGCAGGCCGAATTGCTTGAATTAAAAGCAAATCCTAATCGCGCCGCTGCGGGTGTCGTGGTCGAAGCCAAGATGGAACAAGGCCGTGGTTCTGTTGCGACGGTATTGGTTCAACACGGAACTTTGAACGTTGGCGATATCTTTGTTGCTGGCGCCGAATGGGGGCGTGTCCGGGCGATGAACGATGCCACGGGCAAATCCCATGACTCTGCCGGTCCGTCATTCCCGATCGAAGTATTGGGACTGAATGGCACGCCGATGGCGGGCGATGATGTGGTCGTTGTTGATTCCGAAAACAAAGCCCGCGAAGTCACCGAATTCCGTCAGCGCCGCGAACGTGATACCCGCGCCACAGCATCTGCACGGGGCACGCTTGAACAAATGTTCGAGAAGATCAAAGAGGGTGAGGCAGAAATGCTGCCGATCGTCATCAAGGCTGATGTGCATGGGTCCTTGGAAGCCATCATCGGTGCCATGGCGAATATGAGTACGGACGAGGTCGAAGTTCAGGTGCTGCACTCTGGTGTTGGCGGTATCAATGAATCAGACGTCACGCTGGCCCGCGCTTCCAATGCCTTGGTCGTCGGCTTTAACGTGCGCGCAAATCCGCAAGCCCGTGAAGCGGCGAAACGTGACGGTGTCGATATTCGCTATTATTCGATCATCTATGACCTGACAGATGACGTGAAGACAATGCTGTCTGGCATGTTGGCACCGGACGTATCCGAAGAGTTCCTCGGTTACGCCGAAGTGCGCGAAGTCTTCAATGTGTCCAAGGTTGGCAAGATTGCAGGTTGTATGATCACCGAAGGTCAGGTCAAGCGGGGCGCCAAGGTTCGCCTGCTGCGCGATGATGTGGTGATACACGAAGGTGATCTCAGCCAGCTCAAACGTTTCAAAGACGACGTCAAGGAGGTCAAAGAAGGTTACGAATGTGGTATGGCGTTTGCCAATTACAACGACCTTCAGATTGGCGACAAAATTGAGTGCTTTGAAGTTAAGGAGACCACACGCGAACTTTAATCGGTTCGCTGTGATCCCCGGGACGCGCCATGGCCCGCCAACCTGCCAAAGAACCCACCCAGCGACAGCTTCGCGTCGGTGAAGAAGTGCGCCATGCGCTGGCCATGGCGATTGAGCGCGGCGAGATTCATGACCCTGCATTGGCAGGACAAGTCATCACGGTGACCGAGGTCCGGATCAGCCCTGATCTGAAAAATGCCACGGCGTTTGTTATTCCACTCGGGGGTGATCATGCGACAGATGTTGTCGCGACCTTGAACAAAGCGTCGGGTTTCCTCAGAAAATGGGTCGGCACACACGTACGATTGCGCCATGTCCCGCGCATCAACTTCATCGCCGACGAGACCTTTGACGAGGCTGCCAAGATCGGCGGTGTTCTGAACGATCCGCGCGTGCGGCGTGACATTGAGTCTGCGAACTCTGACGACGACTTCGAGAATTAAATGGCGCGACGTCGCAAAGGCACACCTATCCATGGTTGGCTGATTTTGGATAAGCCCTTGGGCCCGTCATCAAGTGGGTGCGTGGGCAGGCTGAAATGGCTGACCGGTGCGCAAAAAGTCGGCCACGGCGGTACGCTGGATCCGTTGGCAAGTGGCGTGTTGCCGATTGCCTTCGGAGAGGCGACGAAGACGTCTTCTTATGCAATGGATGGTTCCAAAACCTATGAATTTGACGTTACCTGGGGAACGTCGACAGAAACGTGCGACGCCGAAGGCGATGTCATAGCATCAAGTGATGCGCGGCCCAACGCAGACCAAATCAAAGCGGCGCTGCCCACGTTTATCGGTGATATCGACCAAATTCCGCCGAAATATTCAGCCATTAAGATCGATGGTCAACGGGCGTATGAGCTGGCCCGAAAGGGCGAAGAAGTCGATATTAAATCGCGACCTGTGACGATTCATGATCTTCGGCTTGTGAAAACCGTCGATTCCAATACGGCAAGTTTTGAAGTCGATTGCGGAAAGGGCACCTATGTGCGCTCCTTGGCCCGTGATCTGGCCTTGCACTTAGGGTGTGAAGGGCATATAAGCCGCCTCAGACGCACCGCCGTCGGCCCTTTTACTATTGAAAAGGCCGTATCGTTGGCAGCTTTCGAAGAGAACGAAGGCGAAAACGCGGCGATGCTTCTGACGCAATATCTGTTATCGGTTGAAACCGTGCTGGACGACATCCCGGCTCTGGCTTTGACAGATCAGGAAGCGCGAAAACTAAGGCACGGTCAGGGCATTCCTGTTCTACCCGTTGCCCAAAGATCTCCCCTCCGAGATGGTCGAATTTCTCAAGGGGACGTCGTGCAAGTCACGGCGAACGGTACGTTGGTCGCGTTGGCGCGCATTGCGGGCGGGGAAATACGTCCCGTTCGTGTGATGAACTTTTAATATAGGAGTACACGATGTCGATTAATGCTGAACGTAAGCAAGAGCTGATCAAAGAGTATGCCGTCAAAGACGGTGATACCGGTTCCCCCGAAGTACAAGTTGCGGTCCTGAGTGAACGCATCACGAACCTGACAGACCATTTGAAAACACACGCCAAGGATTTCCATTCCCGTCGTGGTCTTCTGATGATGGTTGGTCAGCGTCGCCGGCTTCTGGACTACCTGAAGAATAAAGATCAGAACCGTTACCAGAGCTTGATTAAAAGCTTGGGTCTGCGTCGCTAATGCGACGTGGCGTCGCGGGGTGTGTTGACCGTGCGACGCGTCGGCTGATGCCGTCATTAACCGAAGAAATGAAACTGATGATGTGAGCGGCATGATGCCTTTGTCCTGGTGATGATCACCGGGTAAACCGCCCATGCCATGACGGTATTGGCGTTGTCTGTATGATGAGGAATATAACGAATGTTCAAAGAGTTTAGAAAAGAGATTGATTGGGCCGGGCAGAAGCTGGTTTTAGAAACCGGTAAGATCGCCCGCCAAGCCGATGGCGCTGTGATGGCGACCCTGGGTGAGAGCAAGGTGCTTTGCACGGTTGTTGGCGCAAAAAGCGCCCGTCCTGGGATCGACTTCTTCCCGCTGTCCGTCCACTATGTTGAAAAAACGTATGCCGCCGGTAAAATCCCTGGCGGATTTTTCAAACGCGAAGCACGTCCAAGTGAGCGTGAAACACTGACGTCGCGTTTGATCGACCGTCCGATCCGCCCACTATTTGTGGACGGATTTAAAAACGAAACCCAAGTGATCTGCACGGTCGTTTCCCATGATTTGGAAAACGAAACAGACATTTTGGCGATGATCGGTACATCTGCTGCGCTGACGATTTCAGGTTTGCCATTCATGGGCCCAATCGGTGGCACGCGCGTTGGTCGTATTGATGGCAACCTGGTGTTGAACCCAACATGTGATCAAATCGCTGAAAGCGATCTGGATCTGATTGTTGCGGGTACGCAAGAAGGCGTGTTGATGGTCGAATCCGAAGCTGCGGAATTGACCGAAGAGCAAATGCTCGAAGCTGTGATGTTTGGTCACAAAGGCTTCCAGCCTGTGATTGATGCGATCATCGAATTGGCTGAAGCCTGCGCCAAAGACCCGATTGATCTGCCTGAACCACCAGCTGGCAAAGACGCGATCTACGCCAAAGTTAAAGAGCTTGGTGCTGAAAGCATGCGCGCGGCCTACGGCATTCAGGAGAAATCCGAACGCCAAGCAAAAATCGCTTCTGTTAAAGAAGAGATCGTCGCAGCGCTTGCTGGTGATGACTCCCTCGACAAAGACTTAGTCGGCGACATCTCTGGTGACGCGCTGAAGTCCCTCGAAAAAGATATCGTTCGTAACGATATATTGGACACGGGCAACCGGATTGATGGTCGCGATACATCAACAGTTCGTGCGATTGCTACCGAAGTTGGTGTTCTCCCACGTTCACACGGGTCTGCATTGTTCACACGTGGTGAAACACAGGCGCTGGTCACAGCGACCTTGGGTACAGGCCAGGACGAACAGATCATTGATGGCTTGGCTGACAACTACCGTGAAAACTTCATGCTGCACTACAACTTCCCACCGTTCTCGGTTGGTGAAGCGGGCCGCTTTGGTTTCACAGGTCGTCGTGAAGTCGGCCACGGTAAGTTGGCATGGCGCGCCATTCACCCGGTGATGCCTGAAAAAGATGACTTCCCATACACCATTCGTGTTGTTTCAGAAGTAACCGAATCCAATGGTTCATCTTCGATGGCGACGGTATGTGGTACATCGCTGGCACTTATGGACGCGGGTGTTCCAATGCCGAAACCTGTGGCAGGTATTGCCATGGGCTTGATCAAAGAAGGCGACCGTTTCGCTGTTCTTTCGGATATCTTGGGTGATGAAGATCACCTGGGTGATATGGACTTCAAAGTGGCAGGTACGCAAAACGGTATCACGTCGCTGCAGATGGACATCAAGATCACGTCGATCACCGAAGAAATTATGCAAATCGCATTGGGTCAGGCCAAAGGCGGCCGTTTGCACATTTTGGATGAAATGGCCAAAGCCATCGATACATCCCGTGATGATGTGAAAAGCAATGCACCGCGCATCACACAAATGAAGATCAATCCGGAAAAAATCCGCGATATCATCGGTCCAGGTGGCAAAATCATTCGCGAGATCTGTGAAACGACCGGCGTTAAAATCGATGTGGATGACGATGGCAGCGTACGGATCGCAGCTGTTGACCAAGAAGGTGCCGATAAGGCCGCCGCTTGGATTCGCGATATCGTCGCAGAGCCCGAAGTTGGCGTTGTCTACGACGGTAAAGTCGTGAAAACCGTTGATTTCGGTGCATTTGTTAACTTCTTGGGCCCACGTGACGGCTTGGTACACATTTCCGAAATGGCCGAAGGTCGCGTCGAGAAAGTGACCGACGTCGTAAACGAAGGCGACGAAGTGAAAGTCAAGCTGATCGGCATTGATGACCGGGGCAAAGTGAAATTGTCCATGCGTGTCGTCAATCAAGAGACTGGCGAAGACATCACCGAAGAAGTCGGCGAGAAGAAAAAACGGTCGTAAGACCGACGATCTCAAGTGGCGGGCATTGATATCGTATCAGTGCTCGCCACGCGAGATACTTCATATTCTGCAACTCTGTCGCTCACGGTATTTTTACGTGCACCCGGGGCTCTTTTCCCGTATTCATGCGATATAAATATTAGAGTATTTTAGTGACTACCTGTCAGGGATTGGGGTTCGTCTTGAGTTCATTTACGCAACAATCCAGCTATTCCTACGAAGAACTGCTTCAGTGCGGTCGGGGCGAGTTATTCGGTCCTGGAAACGCGCAATTGCCAGTGCCGCCGATGTTGATGTTCGATAGCATTACGTCGATTAGTTCCGAAGGCGGCAAATACGATAAGGGTTTTGTTGAGGCCCGATTGGAAGTCAAACCAGATCTTTGGTTCTTTGGCTGCCATTTCGAAGGCGACCCGGTGATGCCGGGATGTCTGGGGCTTGATGCGTTATGGCAAATGGTCGGCTTTTATTTGGGCTGGACAGGCGCGCCGGGACGTGGCCGCGCATTGGGTGTTGGCGAAGTTAAATTCACAGACCAGGTTACCCCTGATAAGTCGCTCGTTGAGTATCGTGTTGATATCAAACGTGTTATGAACAGAAAGATCGTCCTTGGCATCGCAGATGGCGAGATGAAGGTAGACGGAAAAGTCGCGTATGAAGCGTCAGGCTTAAAGGTGACGCTGTTCAGCGCAGAAGATTGATTTGGGCTGCTGATTTAAAGCGGTTGGCGGAAAAGAGGTTCCTATGAGACGTGTCGTCGTGACCGGGTTGGGTGTCGTATCCCCTATTGGTAACAATGTTGCTGAGGTAACCGAAAGTTTGCGCGAGGGCCGTTCTGGCATCGTGCATTGCGAGGAATACGCCGAGCGCGGTTTCAGGTCGCATTTGCACGGCGAACCTAAGATTAACATGGACGATATGATTGATCGCAAGCTTCGCCGCTTTATGGGTGACGGCGCGGCCTATGCTTACGTCGCCATGAAGGAAGCCATCGAAGATTCCGGTTTGGGCGAAGACGTGGTGACGAACGAACGTACGGGCCTGGTCATGGGATCAGGTGGTCCGTCAACGTCGGCGCAAACCACGGCCGTGGATACGGCGCGCGAAAAGGGTGCCAAACGTGTCGGCCCTTATGCGGTGCCAAAAGCGATGTGCTCGACGGTATCGGCGAACATTTCGACCGCATTTCATATGCGCGGTCTCAGCTATTCGATTTCCTCGGCGTGTTCAACCAGCGCACATTGCATCGGCAATGGTGCAGAGTTGATCCAATGGGGCAAACAAGATGTGGTCTTTGCCGGGGGTGCAGAAGAACTGCATTGGACACTCACAGTATTGTTCGATGCGATGGGGGCGTTGTCCTCAAAGTTTAATGATTCCCCAGAAAAAGCGTCACGTCCCTTCGATGTGGACCGTGATGGTTTCGTCATCGCAGGTGGTGCGGGTGTCGTGGTTCTCGAAGAGCTCGAGCACGCCAAAGCGCGCGGTGCAAAAATTTACGGCGAGGTGGTCGGCTACGGTGCGACATCTGACGGTGTTGATATGGTCGCACCATCTGGTGAAGGCGCCCGTCGGTGCATGGAAATGGCCACTTCTGGATTGGGTAACACAAAAGTCGATTACATTAATGCGCACGGCACATCGACCCCCGCAGGTGACATGACCGAACTGAAGGCGATCCAAGAAGTATTTGGTGCGCACGCGCCAAAAATCTCTTCGACCAAATCGCTGACAGGCCATAGTCAGGGTGCCACAGGCGCACACGAAGCCATCTACTCGCTGATCATGATGAACAACAACTTCATCGCGGCCTCTGCGAACGTGGATAACTTGGATCCCGAAGCCGGCGATGCGGACATCGTCTCGACCCGGATCGATGATGCTGAATTAAATTGCGTGATTTCTAATAGCTTTGGATTTGGCGGCACAAATGCGACGTTGGCGTTCAAACGGTTAGAGGGATAAGCCGGTGAACGAACAAAAACCAACAAGCGATTCGAAAGCAACTTTAGTAACCGGCGGCTTGATGCAAGGAAAGCGTGGCCTCGTGATGGGGGTTGCCAATGACCGCTCCATCGGTTGGGGAATTGCCGAAATTCTGGCGGCCCACGGTGCTGAAATCGGTTTTACCTATCAGAACGAAGCCATCGAACGCCGGGTGCGCCCGCTCGCCGAGAGCGTTTCCTCTAACGTGATCGTGCAGTGCGATGTCGAAAATGAAAATTCGATCAAAAACGTGATTGATGAATCCGTCGCAGCTTGGGGGGCGATTGATTTTATCGTTCACGCGATTGCGTATTCCGACAAACAAGAACTCAAAGGGCGCTACATCGGCACCACGCATGACAATTTTCTGCGCACGATGGATGTGTCTTGTTATTCATTCACGGCTCTTGCGCGGCATGCCGCACCCGCAATGAACCACGGTGGTAGCATGCTCGCGCTATCATTTTCTGGTTCCAATCGTGTTGTTCCCCATTACAACGTCATGGGCGTGGCCAAGGCGGCACTCGAAGCCAGCGTCCGTTATTTGGCGTCTGATTTGGGTCCCGACGGAATCCGCGTGAACGCCCTTTCGCCAGGCCCGATGCGGACCTTGGCTGGCAGTGCGATTTCCGGTGCACGTCATATTTTGCGTTGGAACGAAACTCACTCTCCATTGAAGCGCAATGTCAAATTGAGTGAGGTTGGTGGGTCTGCCCTCTATCTATTGTCTGATTTATCGCTGGGCGTGACGGGTGAAATTCATCACGTCGACAGCGGATACAATACAGTTGGCGTGCCGTTTCCTGACGACATCTAAACGGCGTCCCTGATATAGATCATTGTTTTTTCAATCAATCAGCCATATATCGAAAACATGAACGCAAAATCGATACACGCACAGATTACCAGTCGGCTCCGCGAAGTTGGGCTTCGCCCCACCCGTCAGCGCGTCGAACTGGCATCTTTGATGTTCGTCGGTGAAGACCACCACATGTCGGCGGAAAGCCTGCATCGCGATGCTTCAAGCGCGGGCATCTCTGTTTCTTTAGCGACCGTCTACAATACCCTGCATCAGTTTACCAATGCGGGTTTGTTGCGGGAAATTGTGGTCGATTCAGGTCGTTCTTATTTCGACACAAACACAACCGAACATCATCACTTCTTTTTTGAAAATAAAGGCGTGTTAGAAGACATCCCATCAGAGGACGTCGTCTTGGCCGAGCTGCCGGAAGCACCCGCAGGGTCCAAGATTGCACGCGTCGATGTGATTGTTCGCGTCACCGACGCTTGAACAATTAATTCCCGCTGAAACAAAAAATTATAATTTAGAATGCTTCTAAATTATTGACTCCGAGTATTGCCGTCACCATATTCTCGGTAGCGCATTCCTGCGTTCTATAAAGCTTTATGTTATTAACTGATCGATTGTAACAAGGAGGATCATATGTCCCTCAAAGGCACCCAAACCGAAGAAAATCTTAAGGAAGCATTCGCTGGCGAGTCCCAAGCAAACCGCCGTTATCTCTACTTCGCCCAAAAGGCCGACGTTGAAGGCTACAACGATGTTGCCTCCGTTTTCCGGTCCACCGCAGAAGGTGAAACTGGCCACGCGCATGGTCACTTGGAATTTTTGGAAGAAGTTGGTGACCCAGCAACGGGCGAGCCAATTGGCGCGACCGACGCAAACTTGAAAGCGGCGATTGCGGGCGAAACGCACGAGTACACAGACATGTATCCTGGCATGGCGAAAACGGCTCGTGACGAAGGTTTTGACGAGATCGCTGATTGGTTTGAGACTCTGGCGAAGGCTGAAAAGTCTCACGCTGGTCGTTTCCAAAAAGCACTCGACAGCATGGACTAATCATTACGTTGTGATGATACGAGATGAAGGGGGGCATTGGCCCCCCTTCTGATACCTACTGTTTCTATACCCTATTTTTTACATCATTTATCGGGAGCCACGTCATGAGCGAAGGTAGCCTCGAAGCCCCAGAACGACATCCAATTCCCTGGACAGAAGTCGATTTTTACGACGAAGCGAAACTGGACGAAGAACTCAGACGTGTTTTTGACATCTGCCACGGATGTCGGCGTTGCTTTAACCTGTGCGACAGTTTCCCCAAACTGTTCGATCTGATTGATGACGCCGAAAGTGGTGAACTCGACACGGTCGAAAGCAAAGATTTCAAACCGGTCGTCGACGCCTGCACGCTCTGCGATATGTGTTTCCTGACCAAGTGCCCATACGTCCCGCCACATGAATTCAACTTGGACTTCCCACATTTGATGCTGCGTTACCGCGCCATTGAAAACCAAAAGGGTATGATCCCGTTCGGTGCCAAGCAGATCACCAAGACCGATCGCAATGGCAAAATCGCCTCTAAGGTATCTGGCCTGACCAATTGGGCCGGTAAATGTGGCAATGCGGTCACGCGTCCGATCATGGAGAGCGTCGTCGGTGTTCATCGCGATGCGCAGCTGCCTGAATTTACCTCGGAACCCTTCGCTAAGCGTGAGGACACGCCGACCGTCAACAAGGACGCCCCAGCATATGGCCGCAAGGCTGTGATCTATGCGACCTGCTTTGCAAACTACAACAATCCGCATATCGGAGAATCAGCCCGCGCGACCTTGGCCAAGAACGGTGTCAAAACCGAGGTTGTCTATCCGCGGTGCTGCGGAATGCCACAATTAGAGCAGGGCGATATTGGCGCTGTCGCGGAAAGTGCGCAAAAAACTGCCCAAGATCTGTTGCCTTGGATCGAGAAGGGTTACGACGTAATCGCATTGGTGCCATCCTGTGCATTGATGTTGAAATTCGAATGGCCACTGATCGTCCCCGATGACGAGAATGTTAAAAAGCTCAGCGCCGCCACTTCGGATATCACCGAGTACATCGTTTCCATCGCCAAAGACGAGGGCATGGCCGAGGGTATTACGACCCTGGACGGTGGTGTGACGGTTCATATTTCGTGTCATTCACGTGCTCAGAACATGGGTCAAAAAGCGGCCGAGATGCTACGCCTAATACCTGAAATCGATGTGAACATTATTGAACGATGTTCGGGTCACGGTGGCTCATGGGGCGTGATGAAAGAGAACTTTGAAGTCGCGCTCAAGGTTGGCAAGCCTGTCGCCCGCAAGGCGGCCGCTGCTGAAAGCAAATATGTACTGTCGGAATGTCCGTTGGCTCGCGACCACATCCTACAAGGGATCGAGCGTTTGGATAAACCGATTGATGGCATCGACACTATGCAACACCCAATTGAATTGATGGCGCGCGCCTACGGTCTGTAACGCTGCGCTTTAGTTTAAGGACGAAGACGATGACAAAAACTGAAATCACCCACGACGATATTATTTCGATGGAAGAGTACGGCGCCAGCCGCGCCGAGCGGCGCAAACACATGACCGCCGTCAAGCGCGACCGGCGCATGGCGTGTGGCCCTGATGCCATGTTCTTTTTCGAAAGCTACGAGACGATGTTGCATCAAGTGCATGAAATGTTGTTCATCGAAAAGGGTGGGGAAGAACAAATTCCTGACGAACTAAGCGCCTATAACCCGCTGATCCCGAACGGTCGCGAACTGGTCGCAACATTGATGTTTGAAATCGATGATCCGGATCGTCGGGCTGCGTTCTTGGCTGGCCTTGGTGGTGTCGAAGAAACCATCACCATCGAATTTGATGGCGAAGCGGTAAAGGGTCTCCCCGAAGAGGACGTGGATCGCACCACGGCCGACGGCAAAGCCTCATCCGTGCAGTTCATCCATTTTCCATTCACGGACGAACAGGTGGAAAAATTCAAAGCCACCGACCGTGTGCTGGTCGGCATCGCCCACGAAAAATACGGCCACATGTCGATTATGCCCGAAGCGACCAAGGCGGCTTTAGCCCAGGATTTTAGCTAGGTCAGGTCTCTGGACGTTTATGCTCAATACGGGATCTAGGGATGACGTTAGACGTAATTTCTCGTCCTGGACTTGATCCGAGACCCTGTCTCACACGCAAATGAATTTCACGATCATAGAAGATCCCGGACAGCCTTACGCCTTCCGGGATGACAATTTACGCGCATCGTTGTTACCCCAGATTGCTGGATAGGCTGGCACGATGGATGTGCCAGAGATGAAGACGGCCTTGTTCGCTCAGGTATTAGTCCCTTAAACACATCCACATAAACCCTGTGCATCCTCAAAAATCGTGTAAGATTTATCTGTGACGAGCAGCCAAACAGGCTGTCCCGCTTTAACGCGACGAAATTAACAAAAATACCTCGTTCCGTATTCTTCAGATTGGATGGCATCAATGCTGCAAAAGTGGTTGAAATTCAAAATCGGCAAAGATCGCCCCAAAGCACCTGACTACGCCGAATGCAAACGCATCTTGTTGAAGGAAGATTCCAAGAAGAAAGCCAAGTTGGCGAACTCTCAGGGTGTGCCGCCGGAAATACTCTACTACCTATCGACGGATCAGGATCACAATGTACGGTGTGCTGTTGCCCGAAACCCTGAAACGCCCATCCAAGCGGATGTCATTCTTTCGAAAGACAAAGAGGTTCAGGTGCGTCTCGCGCTTTCCGACAAGCTGGGCGAGCTATTGCCGGATTTGCGTCCCAAGCAAAATGAAAAGGTCACCGAGATGGCCTACGAGATACTGCAAACCCTTGCCGTTGACCAAGACAAAAAAGTGTGGATGGCGCTTGCGAATACCGTGAATTAATTAGGCACGGTTCCCAAATCGGTTGCCATTACACTGGCGGAAGATACTGAAGATGCCGTTGCCATCCCGATTTTGGAATTTTCATCTTTGTTGGATGACCAAGATCTGATGGGCCTGATTGTCGGCGGTCTCCGCAAAGCGCGCCTGAGTGCTTTGGCGTCTCGCCCCGAATTGAATGCATCCCTCTCGGAGGCTGTTGTCGACACGGGTGATGACGCTGCTATATCCACCCTTCTCAAAAACGAGGCTGCTGAAATATCAGACGACGCATTTGATGCGCTTCTGAACCAGGCTGGCAACTCGCCGAAATGGTTGGACATCCTAGCTGTCCGTGAAGCTGTCCCAGATAGTACTCTCTTGAAAGTCGCCCGAATGGCCAGCGCGGCTTTGCTCAAAAAATTGAAAGCACGAAGCGGGCTGGATTTATCTGTCGTGTCGGAAATTGACAACGCTATTGAACAAGAGTGTGCTGCGAACCCTGGCGATCAAGTTCAAGAACAAAAGGAAGAGACTTTAGAAGAACGCATCGAGAAAATGCATGCCAACGGCAAGCTCACAGCGAAGATTGTGATGAAAGCTGTAAGCAGCCGGGATGTGGAATTTGTCTCCGTTGCCATGGCTAAAATCGCAGGAGTGCCAGCCGCTGAAGTCCGGAAAGTATTTTCAACGCCCAGCGCCAAATCAGTTTTAGCCCTTGCTTGGCGCTGTGATTTTAGCATCAAAAATGCCGTTACGTTGCAGAAAGACATAGCGCAAATACCAAACAGCAAATTATTGGTTGCGACGGATGAGGGCGGGTATCCATTGTCCGACGACGAGCTTCTGTGGCAATCGGATTTGATATTTTCGACCTAAGACCCATGCTGGACCATCAATAGGTAATAAAAAAACATCAGGTTGCGGGCGGAGATAATCCTTTAAATTTTTGTAGCATGAGTTTGAAGTCTTCGGGATCATCGGGACTATCGAAATGAAACCGCAACTCGCCGGTTTTGGTATCCAGTTGAAGCTCGAACAGGCTTTTGCATTGTCCATTGCACCAGGCTCGAAGATTAAGAACAGCTTGTTGCGGGGTGTATTGTTCCCCGGCGAGAAGCCCACGCCGATCCCCGCCTGATCGCCGCTCGCCGCCTACGCGCCGCTCTTGATCGGGTGGCATGTCAGTGACAATTTGGCGTCGATCATGGCCAGACCGTCGGTCAGACCGTTTACGCCTCGAAGCGGGTTTTTGCACTTCGTTTTCGGGGGTTATTGTCGCTTCATTTGCCTCGGATACTGGTTCACGCTCGACGCATATCCCCTTATCCAGACAGGCTTGAATGGCGATGAACATCTCGTCGCGTTGCGGGGAGTTTTCTACCGCCTCGACGATACCGAGATCCAGCAGTCGCCGACAGATGCAATCGTTGGGCACGTCATTCATGGCGCTAGAATAGTGTAGCCGAGAGGGTGAATCCCAGCGGTAAGTCTTTTTTTCTTAAGACACTGGTAAATATCAGAATTTCCGAAATCTAAGTTACCGGCGATAGACCACCATCGACATTGATCGCGGTGCCCGCCACATACGATGCAGCGTCAGATGCCAGGAACAGTGCGACGTTTGCGAACTCCTGCGCCGTGCCCATGCGATTCATCGGCAGCTTTTCACCCTCTTTGGCGAAAAATTCCTCAATCGGCATATCAGGCGCCGTGGTATCACGGCGGCGGACCCATTGATCACTTTCGATCTTGCCAACATGAAGCGAATTGACCAGGACGTTATGCGGTGCCCCTTCGCACGCCAAGACCTTGGTCAGCGCCAATCCGGCGGCACGACTGACCGCGGTTGGTGCGCCCTCGGCCGCAGGCGCCTTGGCACCGACGTTGAGGACGTTGATGATCCGACCTGATTTTCGAGTAACCATACCCGGAAACGCCAGACGACAGAGGCGGATGGCGGCGAATACCTTTAGATCAAAATCGGACTGCCACATATCGTCCGTGATATCTGGGAACGCGCCCCGCGCGGATGATCCAGCGTTATTGACCACGACGTCTACGGGGCCGAGGTCATTTTCGATGGCTTGGTACGTAGCCTCGATCTCAGAGGCTGATGTGACGTCGCATGCATATCCCCGGGCTTCGCCGTCGACATTGCCGATTTCCGCGAGCGCCGCATCAAGGCCCTCTTGCCCCCGCGCGATCAGGGCGACCTTGGCACCTGCCTCCGCAAACGTTCTCGCCATGGCCAACCCAAGTCCCTTGGACGCACCGGTGATTAGCGCGGTTTTTCCATCAAGCCTGATATCCATCATTAGACCTCCCATTATTGTGTTTCTTGGATGTTGTCATCGCGAATGCTGGTGCCAAAACTTACCTATTCGCACCCGTTATGCTTTCTCCACATCTTCGCGTTATGCCCCTTGGGAACATTGGCGCATAGCCCGGCCGAGCTGTTGTAACCGCGGAGTGAGTTGTATTTTAGTATCTGCGCTTCTGATAGAATCTCTGGTGTCCTAAGGTGAGCGGACAGGTGAGCGTACCTCAACTCCTTTCGCACATCCGAAATTCTTTCCAAGGATGACCTAAGCGTTTGGTCCGTAATTGAGCGTTCTTGAAAATGTTTTTCGAGTTCCTGCTCAAGGGTAATCAACCGCAGGCCTAACTCAGTCGCTTGTGCCTTCATGACTTCATAAACGGCATTAATCTCAAGTACTTGTGACGCGGTAAGGGGAATTTGATCTTTAAGTTCCAGAAGATGTATCGGGCCGGGAACGCCATTCAACTCTGCAGCTTTCGCCAACCCCCATCCGCCGCCTCGTTTCAGTTCGGATATGTCTTCGGGAGAGAGGCTCTTTATGCTTCTATTCTCCTGCCCCGAATATTTTGACGTGTGTTGAGGATGCTGTTCCGACGCACTTGCAAT
Source organism: Rhodospirillales bacterium (assembly GCA_965659695.1). GTDB lineage: Bacteria > Pseudomonadota > Alphaproteobacteria > Rhodospirillales > Casp-alpha2 > UBA4479. The sequence goes on along the minus strand of CBFHXC010000003.1, from coordinate 76,881 downwards.
CGAACTCGTTGCCACAAGCATTGCCAAAAGCGAGAACACAATAAACTTCACCGAACATCCTTTCTTCTCATTGCTAGCCTATCAGCAAACTGTAGAACTTCGGTCATATCTTGCTCTTGCGCTCATCCAGGAGTGTAAGCCCAAATTATTCGAACACTTCGTTCCGATACGCGCCCCAGAATTCGACGCGACGCAACCAACCGTCGACTTGACCTGCCTTCACCTGGCACCAGCCCGCGGCGGTGGGGCACGACACCAACTCGCCGATGGCCCCCGGTTCCATGATGGCAACCGCGCGACTTTTGGCGTCGGAACTGGCCCGAACGGTACGTGGTTTCCCGGTGATCATAAAGGTACGTGTGCCGGAAAGCATACTCTGGTGCATCCAACCCTGGGTGCCTTCCCAATCGCGGACGAGGCGCCAAGTGCGGTATTCCTTAATGATCTCGAGCGGTAATTTCTGACGTTGAAAGACCCACTCAACGGGATACTGCACGCCCGGGCCTGTGCGTAGATTAACCTCGCCGGCACGAATGCTCACGTATCTGGGTAACGGCAAACCGGTACCCTGAGTTTGCGCAACAGCGACGCTGATTTCTGCGGAAAGACCGACTATAAAGATAGCAGCTAATACCCAACGAAGGGCCTTTGATGAGAGGATTTTCATAGCGCTGTTATCGCCACTAAGCACGCCCTGGTCAAGTTACTGGACAAGCCCGCCGGGTGTTGCTACAGCCTGCTCTGAGGAACACTAAGGAGACCCTTGGAATGCCGCGCTCAAAGCCAACTGTCGTTGTGACCCGGAAACTGCCAGATGCGATTGAAACCCGCATGATGGAGCTGTTTGACGTGAAACTAAACCTTGATGATCAGCCAATGTTGTCGAGTGAACTCGCAGAAGCTGTAAAGACGGCAGATGTGTTGGTGCCTACAGTAACCGACAAGATCGATGGCCGCATTCTGGCACAAAGTGACGAAAATCTTCGCTTAATCGCGAACTATGGTGCTGGTGTTGACCACATTGATCTGGCATCTGCCCGTCAGCGCGGGATTACCGTAACCAACACACCTGATGTCCTGACCGAAGACACTGCCGACATGACCATGGCGTTGATGTTGGCTGTCCCACGGCGTCTGATGGAAGGTGCCCGCAGCCTCCAATCCGGTGATTGGGCGGGTTGGTCACCGACTTGGATGCTCGGCAATCGGATTTATGGCAAGCGCTTGGGAATTATCGGCATGGGCCGCATTGGTCAGGCACTTGCCCGCCGCGCCAAAGGGTTTGGCTTGTCGATCCACTATCATAATCGCCGCCAGGTTCCAGAAGCTGTCGAGAATGAATTAGAAGCGACATACTGGGAAAGCCTTGATCAAATGCTGGCCCGCATGGATTTCGTTTCCGTGAATTGCCCGCATACGCCCGCGACCTATCATTTGCTGTCGGCGCGCCGATTAAAACTGCTGCAACCGCACGCAACGATCATCAACACTGCGCGTGGCGAGATCATTGACGAAAATGCCCTGACCAGGATGCTGGCTGCGGGTGAAATTGCTGGTGCAGGTCTTGATGTGTTCGAACACGAGCCTGCCGTTAATCCAAAGTTGTTGGCACTCGACAATGTTTTACTTTTGCCTCATATGGGCTCGGCAACGAACGAGGGCCGCTTGGACATGGGCGAGAAAGTATTGATCAACATCAAGACATTTGTCGATGGCCATGCGCCGCCAGATCGCGTTTTGGGTGACGCCTTTTAAACGGTTTACGCGTCTGGGCCGTATTTGCCAGATCAACCGGTCTGGCAGCTTAGGGGAATAATATGACCCGCCCCATTTCAAAGGAAATCGAATACATCGATCCAGTGCAGGCGTTCACGCCGTTCGCGGATGAACCGTGCGCCGCCTTCTTTGATAGTGCGGATGATGCAGGTGGTCGGGGCCGGTACGCCTACATTGCGATTGATCCTGTCACCTCATTGATAGCATTTTCGGACACGCTTGGCGACATGGACCCGTTTGACCAGATGCGCGGGATGTTGAAACAGGCGCAGCTGGAAACCGACCCTGATCTGCCGCCATTTCAAACCGGTGTCGCCGGTGTGCTGGGGTATGAGCTGGGACGTCATATCGAACGCCTGCCCGAACCGGCAGGCGATCCATTCTTTCCCGATATCAGCATTGGACTGTACGACACAATTGTTGCCTTCGATACATTTGCATCACGGGCATGGGTGATCGCGAGTGACCTATCCGGTGGTACAGCCACAGACCGCCCATCAGCGATCCGCCGGATGGAAGTCCTGGCCGATAAAATCTCCGCGGCGGACGCGCCCTTAGTTTTAGAACCAATCAAGGATGTGAAGTGGTCTTGGACCATGGATCGTGCTGCGTATGAGGATGCCGTTTCCAAAGCTATCGACTTTATTTTTGCTGGTGATATTTTTCAGGCCAATATCACCACATCAGCATGGGCAGATATGCCTACAGATCTGGATTCATTTGATTTGTATCGGCGTATCCGTTGGTTGTCGCCCGCCCCGTTTGCGGCGTATGTCAGTGCTGGTGCCAATCACAAACTGCTCTCAGCTTCGCCCGAACGGTTCTTGTCACTGGACGCCAGTGGCAATATTTCCACCCGTCCGATCAAGGGCACACGCCCGCGTGGCGATGTCCCAGAACTAGATGCAGCGTACGCCCAAGACCTAACCGAAAGCGCAAAAGACCGCGCAGAAAACCTGATGATCGTCGACCTGCTGCGGAACGATATATCGCGTGTGTCGTTGATTGGTAGCGTCGAGGTGCCACGTCTGCATAAATTAGAGACCTTTGCCCATGTGCATCATCTTGTATCCGAAGTTCGCAGTCGATTGCGCCCGGGCTTTGATGCCGTGGACCTATTGCGCGCGTCTTTCCCAGGCGGGTCGATCACCGGTGCGCCGAAAATCCGGGCGATGGAAATCATTCATGAATTGGAAAATGTTCGGCGCGGTCCATATTGCGGTAGTGTCTTCTGGGCCGGGTTCAACGGCGCGATGGATTCCAGTATTGTCATCCGATCACTGGTGATTTCGGATAAGCGCGTGGGTGCACACGCGGGCGGTGGGATTGTTGCCGATAGCGACCCTAGTTCCGAGTACGAAGAAATGCGGACTAAGATTGCGCCTTTGATCGCCAGTTTGGCAAAGGATGTCGCACCATGATGATTTGGCGAAATGGGGAGTTGCTCCCAACGACAAGAGCCATCGATGCAACGGACCGGGGGGTGACCCTGGGTGATGGAATTTTCGAGACGATGGCCGTTAAAGATGGTGCGCCACTTCGGGTGGACCGGCATCTTGCCCGCTTGGCCAACGGTTTGAAGGTTCTGGGATTCTCAGCAGATATCGACGCAGATGCTATTCGAGAAGCGGCGGCAGCGCTCGTGGAATCGAATAACGTCGCGGAGGGCGCACTTCGCTTAACAGTGCTCAGGGGATCAGGGGCGCGCGGTGTGTTGCCCGTGGCGATGGATGATCCAACGGTCATGATCTCGCTGACACCGGCAACCCTTTGTGACACGACGCCTCTTCATGTGATCATCGCAACGTGCACGCGTCTCAACGACCAATCACCGATGAGCCGCATAAAATCCACAAATTATGGTGACGCCATCTTAGCCCGTATGGAAGCCGACCGCTGCGGTGCCGATGATGCTTTGATGCTGAACACGCGGGGCACACTTGCCGAAGCAACGACGGCGAATGTCTTTTGTGTGATCGACGGTGCTCTTATCACGCCACCTCTATCAGATGGGGCACTTCCTGGTGTGATGCGTGAGATGATGATGGAAAGGACGAAGGCCCCAGAGCGATCCATATCCACGGAAGATTTGTACCAAGCTGATGAAGTCTTTGTGACGTCGAGCCTTAGCATTCGTCCCGTGGTTTCAATCGACGGCCAGGCTGTTGGTGACGGTCAACCTGGTCTGCGCTCAAAACACTTCGCATTGCTGCCAGGCACAGCAACTTAATAGGTTCAGCGTGCGGCGTTGAGTGCCTGACCCAAATCTTCGATCAAATCGTCCGCATCTTCGAGGCCGACAGATAACCGCACCAAACCACCTGAAATACCAAGTGACGATTTTTCTTCGTCGCTAAGGCGTTGGTGCGTGGTTGTCGATGGATGTGTGATCAGGCTTTTGGCATCTCCAAGGTTATTGGAAATATCAATGATATTGAGGGCATTCAGCATTTTGAATGCCGCTTCTTTGTCACCAGCCATTTCGAATGCGATCAACGTCGATCCACTGTTATCCATCTGTGCCATGGCCAACGCATGTTGGGGATGGCTGGGGAGGCCGGGGTATAACACGTTGGATACCCCAGGGCATGTATCCAAATGTGTTGCGACCCGGTGTGCATTTTCACATTGCTGACGGACGCGTACGGTCAAAGTCTCCAAACCCTTCAATAGCACCCAAGCTGTGAACGGTGACATCGCCGGTCCCGTGTGCCGTATCCATGGTGTCAGGTGATCTTGGATAAATTCATCGTCGTTGGTCAGGATCGCACCGCCCAATGTTCGGCCCTGGCCATCAATGTGTTTGGTGGCTGAATAAATGACGATATCCGCTCCCATTTCGATAGGGCGCTGCAGCACAGGTGTGGCGAAGACATTATCGACGACAACTTTGGCACCCGCTGCGTGGGCCAGCTTTGAAACCGCCGCAATATCGATCACATCAAGACACGGGTTGCTGGGCGTTTCCATGAACACCAACGTTGTGGGCGTGGAAAGTGCTTGCTCCCATTCGTCCAAATTCGTGCCATCTACAAATTGTGTTTCGATCCCAAACTTGGGCAATTGATCTTGGACAATGTATAGGCACGACCCGAACAAGGCGCGTGATGCCACGACTCGATCGCCCGCTTTGAGTTGTGACGCGAGCGCTGCAAACACGGCGGACATGCCGCTGGCTGTTGCGACGCAGTACTTCGTTCCCTCAAGCAGAGCCAGGCGTTCCTCAAACATCGTTAGCGTTGGGTTCGCATAGCGTGAATAGATGTAGCGTTCCTTGTCGCCTTTGAACGCGATTTCGGCCTCCTCAGCCGAGGGATAAACATAACCAGACGTCAAAAAGATCGCTTCTGATGTTTCATCAAAAGCTGAGCGTGACGTGCCGCCACGAACCAATTGGGTTGCCGTGCGCCACGGCTTTGTGTCTTTGGTACTCATTCGAGCCTCCATCTTCAGGGGCCCCGGCATAAAAAAACTCTGGCACCCGCGCCAGAGTTCTCGTCGATCCGAGACCTTTTAGCGGGTTTGTTTAACGTGGCCGCAATCCGGTCGGACAAATCACCACGAGCTCGATTTTTATAGGCAAAGACGTTTGTTGACGCAAGCGCTAGAATGCAGGGACCATGCGTGCCAGAACCAAGAAGGCGAACACGGAAGAGTCCAAAACGCTAACTGCTAGTCCTTGGTCGAAGGCTGAGACATCACCTTTTTCCGCGCAAAATGAACCGCCCACCAGACTCCAAACATCACGGGGATAAAGACGATCATCAGCACAAGGTCGACATCGAACTTGCCAATGGGTGTGTGTGTTAATCCTTTGACCAAATACGCAATCAAACCCAACAGGTAATAACTGATTGCGACCACGGATAATGATTCCACCGTTTGCTGCAAACGCAGTTGCAGCTTTGCGCGTTTGTCCATGGAGCTGAGAAGGTCTCGGTTCTGCGCTTCGAGTGCCACATCGACACGGGTGCGCAATAAGTCACTGGCGCGCGCGGTGCGACGACTGAGTGTTTCAATCCGACGCATCAAGTTGTCGCGTGTCTCCATGGCGGGCGCGAAGCGAATGGTCATGAAATCTGACAAGCGTTGCAACCCGGTGATGGCTTCTAGTCGCATGGCGTCCAAGCGTTGGTAGACCAATTCCTGATATGCCTTCGATGCGCTGAAGCGATAATTCAAAGATGCGGAAATCCGCTCTGTCTCTGCGGCCACTTTCGACAGTTGTTCTAAAAGCTGCTGTTCGTCGTCGGTGCCTTCGCTGAACGCCAGGGTTTGCAGAATATCGCTCAAATTCTGTTCCAGGTCCGCGATCATGGGGCGTGATTTGCGCGCCGGTGGTAACGCGAGCATGGCCATCATGCGATACGTTTCCATTTCGCAGATTCGTTTCACCAAGCGTCCCAATGATCCTGTGGTCAGATCGCTGTCTTTGACCAAAAAGCGCAAGAACCCATCACCGTGCAATTGGAAATCAGTCCAAACGCGCGCGCGCCCTGCGGATACAAACCCGCCGACCAACGCATTATTGTCGAACAGTCCGGTCAGATCGGCCCCTTCTCGGTCGGGGGCGTCCCGGGTTTCGACAGCAATGTGCAGGGCTGTCAGCACGTCACCGGGAATATCCTGTAGCCAATCAGATGGCAGTTCATTGATCGACATGTCTTTAAAGGGCTGTGTGAAAGACGCTTCTTTGATCAGGGTATATGCAGAATACTCCGTATGGCGCTCCCATTTCAGGCGGAACGGGCCAAAATCGGCATCAAACTGTAGGTCACTGGCAGAAGGTGCCGCGATTTTGAAAGCCTGACAGAGCTTTGCGATATGGTCGCGATCAGCGTCTGCGCTCTCTTCGCCGGTGACCGAGGCGATGTGCGAGATTTGCGCCGGGGACGCAATGATGGCGGGTGGCCGGGCATTCATCTCTGCTTGAAGCTCTGACCTCAGCGGATGTTCAGTGAATTTCATTTAATGCGCACCTGTCTCGCCAATCACGACTCTGATGCCTATATATAGGACGTACAACGGCAATGAAAAGCCAGAGAAATACGTGACACATAAATGAGGGCACTAGATGACCGATATCGCCGCAACGGACGAGCTGTTTTTCACCCATAGCGACCTGAGCTTGGAACAAGCCCATGGCATCGTCGACGAGACGCTGAAAGACGCTGATGATGGGGAGCTGTTCCTGGAATACCGCCAATCCGAGAGCATCACGTTCGACGATGGCCGGGTCAAAGGGGCGAGCTTTGATACCGCGCAGGGCTTTGGATTGCGGGCCATCGCCGATGAAGCCACCGGATATGCACACGCGTCCGACATCACCGAAGATGCGTTGAAACGTGCCTCTGATACTGTGATGGCAGTGACGCGCGGCCATTCGGGCGCCGAGGCTGTGCCATTGAAGCCGACCAATCGGTCGCTTTATGTCGATGATAATCCGATGTCTTTGGTGCCATTTGAAGAAAAAGTGGGCCTATTGGCTGAAATGGATGCCTATGCCCGTTCGCTCGACCCCAATGTGAAACAGGTCAGCGCATCGGTCTTGGGTTCGTGGCAGGCCGTGCAAATCATTAAACAAGGTGGCGAGCGTGTTGCCGACATCCGCCCGTTGGTGCGCCTGAACGTGCAAGTGATGCTCGAAAAAGATGGTCGCATGGAAACTGGATCACACGGGACCGGTGGGCGCGTCGCGTTCGAAACCTATATGCAGCCGGAAACCTGGAAGGGTGCAGTTGATGAAGCGCTCCGCCAAGCCCGCGTGAATATGGAGGCGGAGCCCGCCCCCGCCGGTGAAATGGTTGTCGTGTTGGGCCCCGGTTGGCCGGGCATCTTGTTACACGAAGCGATTGGTCATGGTCTCGAAGGCGATTTTAATCGCAAGAAAACATCGGCGTTCGCAGGACTGCGCGGTGAGCGCGTTGCCGCTCCCGGTGTGACTGTGGTCGATGATGGCACAATTGATGACCGACGCGGTTCGTTGACCATCGATGACGAAGGCACACCCAGCGAGTACACAACCTTGATCGAAGATGGGATTTTGACCGGTTACATGCAGGACCGCATGAATGCGCGCCTGATGGGCGAAGCATCGACCGGCAACGGCCGGCGTCAGTCCTATGCGCACATGCCGATGCCGCGTATGACCAACACGTATATGTTGGCGGGTGACAAAGATCCTGGTGAAATTTTGGCGTCTGTCGAAAACGGGTTGCTCGCCACGTCGTTTGGTGGCGGTCAGGTGGATATCACCAACGGCAAGTTCGTCTTTACCTGTACCGAGGCGTATAAGATCGAAAACGGCAAGGCGACGACACCTGTGAAGGGTGCGACGCTGATTGGCTCCGGCCCTGACGTGCTGACCAAGGTTTCGATGATCGGCAACGATCTGGAACTCGACCCCGGTGTCGGCACATGCGGTAAAAACGGCCAGGGCGTCCCCGTCGGTGTCGGCCAACCGACACTTCGGATTGATGGTCTGACGGTTGGTGGGACAGCGGTCAGCTAGAAGCTGCCCCCCCTCACCTGTCCTCTCCCCCTAAAAGGGGAAAGGGATTTGAAGGAGCGACTTGAATACGAGAGTCCCTCTCCCTTACGAAGTGGGGGAGAGGACAGGTGAGGGGGGTGCTAGTACGCATACTCCGTAAACACCGTATCCACATTGCCGTGCCAGCGTTTTTCATAGGCTGCCAAGAGCTCCTCGGCCTGGGTCAGGCCGCTTTCGGCGATTTGAAACATCGGCTTCAGGAAGTGACTTTCGTCCATCCCAACCGAATCCAAACGATGGCGACTTTTCAGTCCCTTGTGCGACAGGCACAGCACATCGTTGGCGATGTCTTGAACCTTACGATTACGGAACGGTGTTTTCAGTGCCGTCGTTGGCACCTGATCGCGCAGCATCTGGCGTTCTTCTGTCGTCCAGTCTTTCACTATATCCCAGGCACCTGCGCGGGCATCATCGTCATAAAGCAACCCGACCCAAAACGCCGACAATGCGCACAGTTTGTTCCATGGCCCACCATCGGTGCCGCGCATTTCCAGGAATGTCTTTAAGCGGACTTCGGGGAAGATGGTCGAGATATGATCGGCCCAATCGGACATCACAGGCTTGTGGCCGGGATAGGCCGGCAGCTCACCGCGCATGAAATCGCGGAACGACTGCCCCGATGCATCGATGTATTTGCCGTCGCGATAGACAAAGTACATCGGCACATCCAAGGCGTAATCGACGTAGCTCTCAAAGCCCATGCCGTCTTCGAATACAAACGGCAGCATGCCCGCGCGATCGTTATCGACATCGGTCCAAATGTGCGAGCGGTATGAAAGATATCCGCTTGGTTTGCCATGACGGAACGGCGAGTTCGCCCACAACGCGGCCGCAATCGGTTGCAATGCCAGCGACACGCGGAACATTTCGACCATTGCCTTTTCGGAACAGAAATCCAAATTGACTTGAACCGTGCAGGTAGATTGCATCATCTCGCGTCCCATGGAGCCGACCTTGGGCATGTACTCGCGCATGATTTTATAGCGGCCCTTGGGCATCCACGGCATATCTTCGACCGGCCATTTGGGGCGGTACCCTAAGCCTAGAAAACCAATACCCATTTCCTGGGCAACGGCTTTGACCTGGTGCAGATGGGTGCTGACCTCGTCACAGGTTTGATGGATGTTTTCGACCGCGGCACCCGATAGCTCCAATTGACCTGCAGGCTCTAATGAAACCGATCCACCATCGGCACCCTTCAGGCCAATGACTGTTTCACCCTCAAAAATAGGCTCCCACCCGAAACGGGTCAGGCGGTTCAACAGCTCTTTGATCCCGTCTTCGCCTTCATAAGGTAACGGTTTCAGATCCGACAAACGAAAGGCAAACTTTTCGTGCTCGGTGCCGATGCGCCAGTCTTCGCGCGGCTTGCAACCGGCGGCGAGGAAATCGACCAACATCTGTTTGTTTTCAATCGGGGTGTCGTTTTGTGGTGAGGCACCGGACATATCAGTCTCCGAAGTAATCCGTTTCGCAGGGTTATGGGCTTTGTGGGGGTAAGTCGTCAATCGCTTGGCGCACACCAAGGGCAGCAACGCATGCTGTTTCAGCCCGTAAAATACGCGGGCCGAGGTCGGCGGCAACACTCATCGGGTGCTTGCCGATCATCGACACTTCTTCGGGCGTGAAGCCACCGGCAGGCCCGATCAAAAATCCGATTTGATCAGATTGCTGCATCATGATCTGCGCCAGTGGGGCGCCTGTACCGGTTTCATCCATATGAATCAGGATACGATCTGATGGCCAGATTTCGAGCAATTCAAGTAATGTGACGGGCTCGGCAAGGTCAGGCACTGTCAGGCGTTCCGATTGTTCGGCCGCTTCGCGTGCATTGGCTTTCAGCCGATCAACATTCACCCGCGTGGTCTGGGTGCGTTCGGTAAACACAGGCTGCATATGGGAAACACCCAACTCGGTCGCTTTTTCGATGATAAAATCCGTGCGATCTTTTTTGATCGGCGCAAAACACAACCACACGTCAGGCTCAGTATGCTGAGAACGGTTTTGTGCGCCCAGCGAAATTTCGACGGCTTTTTTATTCGCGGTCGTCACCGTGCCATGCCATTCACCTTCGCGTCCGTTGAATACCAGGATTGATGTGCCTGCTGCGATCCGCATGACGTTCACCAGGTAATGGCTTTGGTCCCGGTCGAGCGTTAACGCCCCGGTCTCGCCCAAGTCGTCGGAAACATAAAGGCGGATTACGGACGTAGCCGTCATATTGTACTCCCCGATGTAATCACAGCGCGGATTATCGGCATCTATACCCGATGCGTCTACCAAAAGACCCAAAAAGCCCTAAGAATTGTAGGACTTTCTCCATGACCATATGGTCAGGTATAAGGGCGTATGCAAACCAGCAACATCAATGCCGCGGCTGCCAGCGATATTCGTACCGATCACTGGATTTTACGGATCGCACCGGTGTCGTGGCGCCCGTATCTGCGTTTAATTCGTGCAGACCGACCCATCGGCACATGGTTGTTGCTGATCCCGTGTTTATGGTCTGTCACGATGGCCAGTGATGTGGCTGGCCTGGGCGTGCCGAGCCCCTGGTACATTGCACTTTTTGCCATCGGATCTTTTGTGATGCGGGGTGCGGGCTGTGTGATTAATGATTTATGGGACCGCGATATCGATGCGCGTGTCGCTCGGACGGCCACGCGACCGATCGCATCGGGCGAAATCTCGATAAAGGCGGGGCTGATATTTTTGATCAGTCTGTTGTTGGTGGGGCTGGTTGTCTTGCTGCAGTTCAATATGTCGGCCATCATGCTGGGGGTTGCATCGCTGGGATTGGTCGCGACCTATCCCCTGATGAAGCGGGTGACCTATTGGCCGCAGGCGTTCCTGGGCCTCACGTTTAACTGGGGCGCGCTGCTGGCGTGGGCTGCGGTACAGGGAGGCGTTGGTGAAGTCGCGCTGATGATTTACGTCGCTGGCATTTTTTGGACGCTCAGCTACGACACCATTTATGGTCACCAAGATAAAGAAGACGACATCCACGTCGGGGTCAAATCATCGTCAATCAAACTCGGTGATAAGACCAAACCGTTTGTGATGGCGATGTATGCGGGCACAGTTATGTTGCTCGGAACAGCGGGTCATTTTGTTGGGATGAATTGGTTTTACTTTGCGGCATTGTCGGTCGTCGCTGTGCAATTTATCTGGCAGGTCAGGACACTCGATATTGATGATCCGGATAATTGCCTCGCCCGATTTAAATCGAACCGCGATGCCGGGTTGATCATATTCATCGGGTGCTTGCTGGGATAATCCTGTTTGATCCTATTGAGGACAAGAATAAGCGGCTAGCCATTCCTTGTGACGACGGTTCCCCTCGCGGAGTTCAGCAACACTCGTAAAGCGGCGCAGGATTTTATTCGCATTTTTGGCTTCAACGTGGCCGCGCGTCGCGGCAACCATCAGCCATTTATGGGCCTCGACGAAATCACGATGCGGTTTGGGTGTTCGGGCAAGGAAAGATCCAAGCTGAAACTGTGCGTCCAAATGACATTTTAGCGCAGCATGCTGCAAAAGCCGTGATGCTTCGGCGGCATCAATCATTGGATGATCGACCGAACCTTTCAGAAGGCCCAGTTTGCTTGTGGCGCCCAAGTGCCCCCGTGCGGCGGCAGACTGAAGCCAATTCAACGCACATGGCAAAGAGTCATCCGTCGTACCATCCCCATAAAACAACAGACCCAGATGATACTGCGCGGCCACATTCCCCTTCGCAGCCAAGGGTGTCCAAATATCAAAGGCATCCTTGACCGCATCAGATGTATAAGCATCAAAGCCCTTTTTGATGGCTTCACCATCGGAGTCCGATTGCGCCCCGTCATATGAAATTGTTTCAGGGTCCGGTTGATCCACGTCCACGAACGGACACATAGCAACAATCTCAGTTGGTGAGAGATTTGGTGGGGCCACGACATCGGCGCTGACGGGAAATGCCATGAGCATGATGGGTGCGAGAGCCAATAGGATTATGTTTTTCATCCCAACATCTTAGCGCGTTCCATTTCGGGCGACTATGCTAGGGTTAAGTCTCCTACCAATTCGCAGGTATCCTTGCATGACGGGTTACACCTTTGTCCTTATTGCCGGTCTGGCAGCAGGTACGATCAGCGGCATAATTGGCACAGGGGCATCGATCTTGTTGTTGCCCATCGTCGTGCTGCAGTTCGGACCACAACAGGCCATTCCGATCATGGCGATCGCCTCTGTCATGGGAAATATCGGGAAGTCATTGGCGTGGTGGCGCGAAATCAATTGGCGTGCTTTTTGGGCCTATTCGATCACCGGTGTTCCGGGGGCGGCATTGGGTGCCAAGACACTGTTAGAACTGCCCGCCAGCATCGTCGAAATCATGTTGGGATTGTTCTTTCTATTTATGATTCCGGCACGGCGCTGGATGCGTGCACGTGATTTTCATTTGCCGCTCTGGCAGTTGGCCATCGCCGGGGGTGTGATTGGGTTTTTGACCGGGATTGTTTTATCGACCGGCCCGCTTTCGATCCCGGCCTTTGCGGCCATCGGATTGGGCAAAGGGGCATTGCTGTCGACCGAAGCTGTGGCCTCTCTCGCTTTGATGATCAGCAAAGTTGCCACATTCCAGCATTTGGGGGCATTGCCCTGGCCGCAGATTGTGCAGGGGTTGATCATCGGCGGGGCCATGATGGCGGGTTCGTTCATTGGCAAGTATGTGGTTGATCGGATGAGCATACAGACATTTGAGTTTCTGCTCGACCTGATGCTGTTGATTGCATCGATCACGATGTTGTGGAGTGGATTGGCATAGGCTTCAAATCAATAAAAACAATTTAAATTAGAAAAACTATTTGAGATTCCCTTAAAAAGAATTTAGGTTATCTTCAAGTCCCGGGGAGAAGTGCGTCTTCACCACGGGACTTTTCGATTCAAACCTACACATACGATGTGCCCGGTCTGGGCACTCGTAAATGATTTCATCGTCAGCGTCCCCGCTTTTGGGGCGCTTTTTTTGTGCCTCATCCAAAGGAGATTTTATCATGGGAGGATTTTTTTCCCCGCCATCTGCGCCGGTTCTGCCGCCACCCCCGCCCCCCGTTGATACAGGCGAGGAAGAACGCAAACGCCGTGTCGAAGCCATTGAACGACGTCGTCGAGGTCGGGCAGGGACTGTCGCGACATCTGAACGCGGTGTTTTGGATGGTGCTGGTTCGTCGTCAACCGATGCACAAAGTTCGGCGATCCCCCTCAAAGACAAACTGGGAGATTGATCATGTCAGACATTAATTTGCATGAAGGTTATTCACATGATGCCGCAGCATATGATGTTGATCAACTTTTGGTCAGGTTTCAGCGTGCCAAGGATCGCCGCAGCCATTGGGAAGGGCATTGGCAGGAATGCTATGAGTTCGCGTTGCCTCAACGCGAGGGTGCCATCGCCAACCGCAACCCTGGTGAGAAAAAAGCACACGCCTTTATGACGCCACTGCCAGCGACGCGGTCGATCAGCTTGCCGCCAGTTTGTTATCTGAACTGACGCCGCCGAAGTATGGCGAAATGGCTAAAAGAGCAGGGTTTGAAATAAACAAGCCTGCTTATCTCGATGCATTTTTACCCGTCGCCTTCGTTTATCCCACGGGGCGGCGGCACTTTTTTAGCTCACGGACTTTTTTTGGATAAATTTCAAGTGGGGCAGAGATTTCCCTGATAGTCCATGCATAAGATATTGTGCCTACAAGAGGGTGAGATCGCATGAAACAAAACACAAAAAGAGATGCCGGGCCCATACCAAAATGGCGGGCGATATTGGGACATGGATTTCAAGTGGCCAGTTTATGTTCTTTAACGCTCGCCAACATCGCCTTGCCCTACTTGCTCACCAGCAGCGTACCAAAAACTTTCAGTATTAGGTCTGCAGTTGAAATCAGTATTTTCACAGGGGCGATCTTAGCTGTTTTTGGCCTAATTTTTGTGGGACTGGCAAGGTGGGCGGCAAAAGAAGTCATGTGGGCACGTCATTACATAATTGCGCTAATCGCGATCATTATTGTGCAAGATGCCGTGGCGGCGCTGGGGGCTTTTATCCTGTTTCGATAAGGATGGCCCTATCAGAATTCAGAAGGATCATCCCAACATCCAAAACGTCATCGTCAAAGATCTGACAGATCATGGCGACAATATTCGGGCAGGAATGAGTACTGTCGAACAAATTCTTGCTGTGCCATCTTTGGGTGTAGATTTTGGAAAACAAAAAGAAGACGGGCACTTCTATTACTCTGGTGAGAATGATGAGGGTGCGACACGTCGGCGGAATTTGGCAACATGGCTAAAACAACACGGCCTGAAATAGGCGATCAAGATCGTCCGGTCGCAGAAGATGCTCACGCCCAGACACCATCCCATGGGCGTCGGGTGTTTTGTCACGGATTTCAGCTCATCAGTTTGTTGTTTTTTGGGCTCCCCACGATTATCGCTCCATATCTGCTTTCCAGTGGTGCACCTAAAAACTCAAGTGTGCGCTCAGTTGTTGAGCTCAGCATTTCACTTGGAGCCATTTTAGTGATTATGGGGCTCATATCGACCGGTATCGCACGCTTAATCAGTAGGGAAACCCTGTGGCTAAAACCCTACGTCATCACACTTTTGATTGTGATCATTGTCCAGGATGCGATCACGGCCCTCGGGGTTTGCGTTTGGTTCAAATAACACGAAATCTGACTAACCGGTCAGCTCTAGTTACCCAGTTAATTTCTTACCCGCCCAATGTGATCGGCGCGGGTTTTATTTTGCGCATATAACCGCAACTCCATTCGTCATCGGATAACGCCGCGTATCGACGTCGGCGCCCCATGACACTCTCCAACTTGGTTGGGCGGTGATCGCATCCGATCACCATAACCCACCGGTTGGTTTTTACACACAAACTCAATCAAACTGAAAAAAGGAGACAGACAAATGTCTACCTCACATATTCTATGGTTCACGAAACACTTCCAAAGCGAGGTCCATACGTCGTACCAGCGCATGGGATCAAAGCTCCGTAACACCGTACGTTCCAAGAACGGTGTGCAGGGTGCATCCACCACGTTTCAGAAAATTGGCAAGGGCACGGCATCTACCAAGGCCCGTCACGGCAAAGTGCCGGTGATGAATGTCGATCACGAACCGGTCGAAGTTATGCTCTATGACTACTACGCCGGAGACTGGGTCGATAGCCTGGACGAGTTGAAAGATGCCCACGACGAACGCGGTGTCATCGCACGTGCGGGCGCCTATGCTCTTGGTCGTAAAACCGACGAGTTGATCATCAACGAATTGGATACGTCCACCAACTATGCCGGTGCGGGTAGCGATGGCCTGACCAAGGCCAAAGTGCTGACCGCGTTTGAAATGCTCGGCGGTGCTGATGTGCCGGATGACGGTGATCGTTATGCCATCGTCGGCTGGAAGCAATGGTCCGATCTGTTGGGCATCGAAGAATTCGCCCATTCCGATTATATCGGTGACGACCAATTGCCATGGAAAGGCACTCAGGCCAAGCGCTGGCTCGGCACTTTATGGATGCCGCATTCCGGTCTGACCAAAACGTCGAACGTGCGTTACTGCTATTGGTATCACAAAACGGCTGTTGGCCACGCCATCGGCAAGGACGTGCAGACCGATGTCACGTGGCACGGCGACCGCGCCGCGCACTTCATCAACAACATGATGAGCCAAGGCTCCAAGCTGGTGGACACCGCCGGTGTCGTGTCGATGCGCTGCCTCGAATCTTAATTCTCTCAAACTGAAATCAACGCCATTTATAAAGGAGACTACACATGGCCTTTCAATCAAAGGACCTGAGCGTCCTCGCCTATGCCAACGGCTTCACGCTGTGGCATTACACCACCGGTGATCTGGCATCCGATGTGGATACCAGCGGATACTTCAATGATGCATCCGACATGTTGCGGGTTGGCGATATGTTGTTCGCCAACGTCGATACGGATGGCACCGAACAGGGTGGCATCTACTTCGTGAATGCCAACACTGGCGGTGTTGTTGATGTCGCGGATATGACGCGGATCGGTGGAACAGATACTGACTAACACCTCGTTCGTCGCCTCGGATGCCTCGGCAAATCGCTAGGTGTCCGAGGCAGCGTTCCGCATCGTTACAGCGGGAACGACGAAGAAAGTGTTCACGATAAAGTTTGCTGGGCGCCCCTTGTCCAGGGATCAGCTTCCACGCATTTTACGCTTCATCGGTTCGATCATGCGGATCGCCATCAAGCTCAAGAAAATGCCACCATAAATAATCGGTTCCAGCTGAATGCCTTTGCGCATCATAAAGAAGTGGAGGCACGCCGCGGCACCTGCGACATAAACCAGCTTGTGTAGTTTGTTCCAGTTTTTGCCGCCCATGCGTTTGATCCAACCTTTGGTCGATGTGATCGCCAGCGGGATCAGGCATAATAAACCGACCATGCCGACCGTGATGTACCAGCGTTTCAGGATATCATTCCAGATTGCCAACCAATCAAAGAATTGATCCAGCACCACATAGTTCGCGATGTGGAGTGCGACGTAGAAAAATGCAAACAGCCCGAGCAGGCGACGAAGCCGCACGATCTGTTTCCAACCGGTCAGTATTTTGATCGGCGTCACCGCAAGGCTAACCAGTAAAATCCGGATCGCCCAATCGCCTAAATACAGGTTGAGGAATTCGACGGGGTTCGCGGTCAATCCACGACCTTCAAAATATATAACTTCGAGCACCAACCACCCGAGCCACACGAGTGGTGCGAGGCACAGTACCCAAACGATCGGCTTGATGACCCAAACCATCGGATCGCGTTTGCGTTTCGGTCGGGCAGCCGGGGCGGTTGCCGGGTTAACGGTGCTACTCATAACAGTCATGAAACTACGCCCAGTTTTAAATTAAAACCATCTTGTCAGGTCCATACCGTCGTAAAGGTGGGCGACTTCTTCCTCGTAGCCGTTGAACATCAACGTCTCGCGTTTGAAGATTTCGCCGATTCGACGTTCCTTTGCTTGTGACCAACGCGGGTGGCTTCGCAGTGGGTTGACGTTCGAATAAAACCCGTATTCCCGCGACGCCGTCTCGTTCCAACTGGTCGGCGGCATGGCTTTTTGGAACTTAATTCGCACGATGGATTTGATCGATTTGAAACCGTATTTCCATGGCACCATCAAACGAACCGGTGCGCCGTTTTGGTTTGGCATCACTTCGCCATAAACACCGACGGCCAAGATCGACAACGGATGCAAGGCCTCGTCAATGCGTAAACCTTCTTTATACGGCCAATTCAAAACTGCGCGCTTTTGACCGGGCATTTGCTCTGGATCAAACAGGGCTTCGAAATAAACGTACTTAGCGTCTTCAGTAGGCTCGAACCGTTTTAGGATATCGCCCAGCGGAATGCCGACCCATGGAATAACCATCGACCAGGCTTCGACGCAGCGGAACCGATAGACGCGCTCTTCCAGCATATGTGGTTTGGTCAACTCTTCGAAGGAAATCTTACCCGGCTTGTTGCAGGCCCCTTCGACCGAAATCTCCCAAGGTGATGGTTCGAAGTCTTGGGCGTTTTCGTATGGGTCGCGCTTTCCGGTGCCGAATTCATAGAAATTGTTGTATTGGGTAACGTCGTCGTATTCGCTGATCTTGTCCTTATCGCCCAGCGACGCTTTGTTCCATTGTGTTTGTTGCACATTGGCAAGCGGGGTGCGGGCGGCAAACGCGGGTATCGGTAACGTGCTGGCGGCCAGTCCGACCCCTGCAAAGGCGGCGGATTTCAGGAACTTGCGCCGATTGTCGAAATCGGTCTTTGATGTAATCTCAGAGCCCAAAATGTCCGAAGATTTGCGATGTTTGATCAACATGAACGGTTCCCTCTCTCTAATTTCTGACACGACCTTAACTTGAAATGTCTTTCAAAGACCAACGGCGGTTGCCATTTGCTATTGTGATAGCGTATTCGATGGTGAAAGGGCCACTAACGTCTAATCACGTTTTCGCCAGCTTATGTTAGAGAGTCCTAATTTAGAGGTTTTTTGATGCGCGTTCTTTATCACCTTTGGCTGTCCCCGTTTTCGAGAAAAGTGCGGATTGCGCTGGGTGAAAAGCGAATCGATTTTGAAATGAAGGCAGAAAATGTCTGGCGCCGCCGCGAAGAGTTCCTAGCGATCAATCCGATGGGCGAAGTGCCTGTCTTGGTGGAACCGGACGGCACAGCACTTTCTGGCTCTCAGGTCATCTGTGAGTTTTTGGATGATGTGCATCCTGAACCGACGCTTATTGGCAAACACCCCCTGCATCGCGCGGAAACGCGTCGCTTGGTGGATTGGTTCGACCGCAAGTTTAACGCAGAAGTCACCGAAAAACTGGTCGGCGAAAAATTCATGAAACGTTTCTTGGCGTTGGGTGAGCCGGATTCGTCACAAGTTCGCGCCGGTCACCAAAACATGCATACCCACTTGGATTATATTTCGTATCTGGTTGAACGGCGAAAGTGGCTCGCCGGTGACGAAATGACACTCGCCGATATTGCGGCGGCGGCGCATATCTCAACGATTGATTATATCGGAGATGTGCCCTGGGATAATCACGACCCCGCCAAAGAATGGTATGCACGTATCAAATCCCGCCCGAGCTTCCGACCACTGTTGTCGGACCACATCCCAAGCGCCCCCCCGCCGAAGCACTATGCCGATTTGGATTTCTAGCGTCCAGTATGGATGATATCCCAAATCAAGTTTGGGATGACGAACTGTAAATAAACCTGTCATGCTGAACTTGATTCAGCATCTCATGGACGCAGTAACCTCAATCCACCTTCACGTCCATCTTTTCGATGTTAGTTCGCGCAAAGGCGGCGGCTGCGCTGTCCGGTGCCAGTTCCAGCACCCGCAACCAATCGTCCCGAGCGGCATTGTCTTGGCCGTCCAGCCGATGGACAATCCCACGCTCCAAATACGCTTCGGGGGACTCAGGGTCTCGGATCAACGCATCGGCCAAATCACGTCGCGACTCGTCCAGCCGATCCAAATATCGATAGGCACTGGCCCGAAAAACATAGGCTTCGACACGGGTCGGATCAGCGGTAAGCGCTGTAGTCAGATCATCGATTGCGCCCTGATAATCAGCCATGGCCGCGCGCGCTTGTGCGCGGTCAATCATAACAGCGGGCTGGAATCGTAATAAATCGACAGCGGCGGTAAGTGCGGCTTCTGCCCTTGATGCATCGCCATGCAACAACCAGGCCTGTCCAGCTTGGGCCAGAATCTCACCTTTGAATTCGGGTTCGGCGACGATGTTTTCTGCCAACAGTTCCAGTCGCCGTGCCGCAAACTGTGGGTGACCACTATGCAATAGGGCGACGGCTGCGCAATGTTCTGCCGCTTCACCACCGCCCAAATCTTTCCATGCGGTGGCCATCTCAAAAGCTTCGTTCGGATCAGAGGGGGCAAGGCCCATGCACCGCGCGTATTCTCTCGGATGGTTCAGCTCATCGGCCTCTGCCAGGGTAACGGTGAGAGCACAAAAACTAAGAACGAGACTTCCAACCCATCGCTGCACGCGCTATGACCTTTGACTATGAATGGCTGTGACAGTCATAGCGACCCAGCAAGGTGCGATCAACGTGCCTGCTAAGGTGAAACGTCATAGTCCGATCACAAAATGGGAGTGCAAACGTGACACGACGCGGCGGCAAACGCTTGTTTTGCTTCGGAATTGGATACTCGGCCGAGGCCTTGAGCGAACGCCTGCCTGTGACTGATTGGCATATCAGTGGAACTGTTCGAACTTCTGATAAAGCGAGTGAGCTGGCTAAGAAGGGAGTCGATGCAGTTGTTTGGGACGGGAGTGCTTTAAGCCAAGAAGCTGAAACATTGCTATCGCAGGCCTCCCATATTTTGATTTCTATCCCGCCGAATGATGCTGGTGATCCAGCCTTCAATGCTGCTGCAACTATCATTCGCGCGAATGATCAACTTCAGTGGTTGGGATACTTATCGACGACGGGTGTCTACGGCAACACGGATGGTCTGCCTGTCGATGAGATGTCCCCGCTTAATCCATCCAGTGCACGATCACAACGCCGTGTCGATGCTGAAGCAGATTGGATGAGCCTGTTTAACGATAGTGGAGTCCCCACCCATGTATTCCGCTTGGCTGGTATCTATGGCCCCGGCCGATCCGCATTCGATGCCATTAGACGCGGGCAAGCAAAGCGTATCTTTAAGCCCGGTCACGTGTTTTCCCGCATCCATATTGATGACATCGCTAACATTCTGGCAGCATCCATTGCCCGGCCCAATCCTGGTGCGGCATATAATGTATGCGATGATGAACCGGCCCCACCTGCTGAAGTGACCGAATACGCATGCCATCTATTGGGTGTAGAGCCCCCAGTAGTCGAAGGTTTTGAAACTGCAAAACAACGTATGACGCCGATGGGGTTGAGCTTTTGGCAAGATAATCGCCGAGTCAGCAATCGCCGCATTCGCGAGGAATTGGGCGTGCAATTGGCACATCCGGATTATCGATCCGGTCTGCAAGCGGTTCTAAAAGACGGCGGCTGAATTACTCAGCTTTTTCGAACCAACCCACCGATGCGTTGTAGATTTCCAGATTGGCCGTCTCCAGATCAAAGTACCAGCCATGAAGCTTCAGGGTTTTGGCTGCTATCCGCTCTCTGATCCAAGGGAATGTGGTCAGGTTTTCAAGAGATACCAATACCGCGTTGCGCTCACATACCCGCGCGATCTCGTCATCCGAGGCATCGGGCATGGTGGCAATGGCGCGCCGATGCGCCGCGGCCAACGTTGAAACCCATCCGGGTACAAAAGAATAACCGGCCTTGGTCATGGCATCGCCATCAATCATGGCTTTGACGCCCCCACAATGTGCATGCCCGAGCACGACAATGTTCGGCACTTCTAACCCCAGCACCGCATATTCCAACGCAGCGCTGGTGCCGTGAAACGTGCCGCCTTCTTCCATGGGCGGAACCAAGTTGGCGACATTGCGGATCATGAAAATTTCACCGGGTTCGGCGCGGAACACGAACGCTGGATCAACGCGCGAGTCCGAGCACGCAATCACAGCGGCCCCCGGATGCTGACCCTCGCGAACAAGATTGCTGTACTTTTCCGGGCTGGAGTCATGCATTCCCGTCTTAAACTCGCGGTATCCCCGCAACATCCGAGCGATTGGCATATTATGTCGCCTCCAACAATGCGCCGACTGTGCGGAGCAACCGATCAATATCATGAGGTTCCGACAATCGATGGTCGCCAGACTTCACAAATTGGACTTCAACGTTCGTGCTTCTGATATTTTCCATAATCTTCTGTGCGGTCTGCCAAGGAACGTCCTCGTCCAGTAGACCATGAATCAGGCGCACAGGCATATCCAGCGGAATTTCGTCATCCAACAAGATGTGATTATCACCTTCATCGAGAAGCTTTTTACCGATTTTATAGGGCTCCTCGTCGTCATAACAATTCGGGATCTCGCAGTATCCTGTGGTTTCTAGATCGGCTTTTTGATGATCGTTCAGTGCTTGAGGAATCAGATCACGCGTAAAATCCGGTGCAGCGGCAATCCCCACCAGGCCACAAACACGCTCTGGACGGGCCAGGGCAGTGAGTAACATCATCCATCCGCCCATGGATGACCCGACCAGGACTTGTGGCCCTTCGGCCACGTGATCTAGCACAGCGACCGCATCATCTGCCCACTCGCCGATGGCGCCATCTTCGAACGCACCAGACGATTCTCCATGGCCGGAATAGTCAAAGCGGGTGAAGGCGTGACCGCGTTCTTTGCAAAAAGCTTCTAAGGCCAGGGCCTTGCCACCTTGCATATCTGATTTGAAGCCCGTTAAGAACATCACACCAGGACCCTTGCCAGGGGTGTGACGGTACGCAATCATTGAATCATTATCGCGTGTTAGAATGCTGGGCGCATTTGATTGATCCGGCATCGTAGCTCCCGTATTAGAGTGTCATGAACGTAGAAAACGACCAGCATAATAGCACTGGTGACCCGGGGGTGAAACGCCCGGAAGTTGCTGAGGACGCATATCCCACGATTCTGCAGATTTTGCCAGCACTTGGCGGCAGTGGCGGGGTCGAGCGGGGTTCTGTTGAAATCGCTGGCGCGATTGTCGATGCCGGAGGCCGTGCCATTGTCGCATCCGAGGGTGGCATTCAAACGCATGAGTTGAAACGTGTGAACGCGGACCATGTCACATTGCCGGTGGCATCCAAGAACCCCATCGTGATGTATCGCAATATTCAGCGCATTGCCGACCTGATTCGCCAAGAAAAGGTCGATATTGTCCATGTGCGGTCTCGTGCCCCGGCGTGGAGCGCATATTTCGCCTGCAAAAAGGCTGGAAAACCGTTTCTGACTACGTTCCATGGTACATATTCCATCGGCAACTTCCTGAAACGCAAATACAACGCAATCATGACCAAGGGTGAACGGGTCATCGCGATTTCAGAATTTATTGCCGGTCACGTGCGGCGACATTATGGCGTGCCGGTGGATAAAATCCGGGTCATCCATCGCGGTGTCGATATCGACAAATTCGATGCGGACAAGGTTTCGGCCGAGCGTGTGATTAAGTTATCGACCGATTGGCGTATGCCTGATGGTATTCCCATTATCATGATGCCGGGGCGTTTAACCCGGTGGAAAGGACAATTGGTCCTCATCGATGCTTTGGCGAAACTTGGCCACACAAACATCCGGTGTCTGTTGGTGGGCAGTGCCCAAGGGCGTGAAGCCTATCGCAGCGAAATTGAAAAACGTGTGATGAAACATGGCCTCGAAGAGGTTGTGCGGATCATCGATCACTGTGACGACATGCCCGCCGCATATATGCTGACGGACTTGGTGATTTCCGCATCAACAGACCCAGAAGCTTTTGGTCGCGTCGTCGCAGAAGCGCAGGCCATGGGTCGTCCGGTGATTGCTACAGATCATGGTGGTGCCAAGGAAACCGTCAAAGTGGGCGAAACCGGCTGGCGGACCAAGCCGGGCGATGCGGCCTCATTGGCGCAGGCGCTCTTGGAAGGTTTGTCGATGGACGAAAAGACGCGGGGAAAAATGGCCGCCAACGCTGTTGCGCACATTCGCAAAAATTTCTCAAAGGCACAGATGTGTGAGAAAACGCTCGACGTTTATAACGAAATTCTGAGCGAATGGGCATCGAAGCACCCATCGTGAGCGACAAACCCGAACGCATATTGGTAATAAAATTAGGTGCCCTCGGTGATGTCATTCAGGCGCTGGGACCGATGCGAGCGATCCGCGAACACCATCCGAATGCCGAAATTACGTGCATGACCACAGCGCCCTTTCGGGATTTGATTCAGCAAACCGGATTCTGTGATTTGATATGGGAACACCGACGCCCCAGCAATATTGACTTGATGGGGTGGATTACGCTCCGCGTGAAGCTCCGCGCACCCAAATATCAACGTGTTTATGATCTGCAGACCTCAAGCCGCTCCAACCGTTTTTACAAGCTGATCTGGCCTGGGCCATATCCTGAATGGTCGGGGAATGCGCCCGGGTGCTCTCATCCGCACAAGAACCCGGCGCGCAATTCGATGCACACACTCGAACGCCAAGCCGATCAGCTCGCCGATGCGGGTATCTCAAATATACCGCCGCCCACATTGGATGGATTGAGCGAGGATATCAGTCACTTGAACCTCCCCGCCGACTATTGCCTGATCGTGCCGGGTGGGGCAGCGCATCGACCTGAAAAACGCTGGCCTGCTAAGTATTACCATGAGGTAGTACAGCGAATTATTGCGACAGGGGTGACACCGGTAATTGCCGGGACCCGCTCTGAAGGTGCGATTGCCCGTCAAATTACGCAGGGCGTTGAAGGTGTTATCAATCTGGTAGATCAGACGTCGCTATTGTCTTTGGTTTCTCTCGCCAAGGGCGCTAAATTTGCTCTGGGGAATGATAGCGGGCCCATGCATATTTCGGCGATTGCGGGCGTGCCATCGGTGGTGTTGTATTCACATGCGTCTGATCCCGATTTGTGTGCACAGCGCGGTTCATCCGTCGTTATTCTGCGCAAACCGTCGCTGGATGACGTCACAGTCGAAGAAGTGCTGGACGCCTTGCCGGCCGGCAATCCTTGACGGTGTTGCGCTTGGTCGTTAACTACCCCCTTAAGAATTTTTGTTTTTGATACAGAGACATAGAAATGGTCGCGATTACTCTCCCGGACGGTTCGGTCCGCTCATACGAAAGCCAGATTACGGCAGGCGAAGTTGCCGCTGAAATTGGTCCTGGTCTCGCCAAAGCGGCGATGGTCGCCAAGGTCAACGGCGAGATGTGGGATTTGGATCGCCCGATCACCGAAGACGCCGATATCGCGCTGATTACTAACAAAAATGAAGAAGAAGCGCTCGAAATTTTGCGTCATGACGCCGCGCACGTGTTGGCGATGGCGGTACAGGAATTATTCCCCGGCACCCAGATCACGTTTGGGCCGTCCATCGAAGATGGCTTTTATTACGATTTCCATCGTGACGAGCCGTTCTCGACTGATGATTTCGAAGCTATTGAAAAACGCATGGCTGACATCGTTGATCGGGATGTGCCGATTGTCCGCGAAGTATGGACCCGCGAAGAGGTCGCGAAATTCTTCAAAGATAAGGGCGAGTCATTTAAGTCGGAATGGGTGCATGAACTCCCAGAAGGCGAAGACATCACGATGTATCGCCAGGGCGAATGGGTCGATCTGTGCCGCGGGCCGCACTTGCGCACGACCAAGCAATTGGGCAAATCGTTCAAATTAATGAAGCTCGCCGGGGCATATTGGCGCGGTGACGCGAACAACCCGCAACTGCAGCGCATTTACGGTACGGTTTGGCGCAACGACAAAGAGCTTAAAGCGTATCTGACGCGCATCGAAGAAGCCGAAAAGCGGGATCACCGCAAGCTCGGCCGCGAGATGAACTTGTTCCATATCCAAGAAGAAGCCCAGGGCTCGGTCTTTTGGCACCCGGACGGTTGGACCCTTTACCGGATGTGCGAAAAATACATGCGCCTTCGTCTTGAAGATGCCGGCTACGTTGAGGTCAAAACGCCGCAATTGGTGGATCGCGATTTGTGGGAGCGTTCCGGGCATTGGGATAAGTTCCGTGATCACATGTTCATCGCAGAAGTTGACGAGTCCAGTAATGATGCTGCCAGTGAAAATACGGGACATGTAGAAGACGAAGCGCCTGCATCCAGCGAAGACGCACGTATCAAGCACCTTGCGTTGAAGCCCATGAACTGCCCGTGCCACGTGCAAATATTCCGTCAAGGCATCAAAAGTTATCGCGACCTGCCATTGCGGATGGCCGAATTTGGATCTTGTCACCGGTACGAGCCGTCGGGCGCGTTGCATGGCTTGATGCGGGTTCGCGCGTTTACCCAAGATGACGCGCATATTTTTTGTACCGAAGAGCAGATTCTATCAGAAACTAAAATCTTCATCGATCTGTTGGCGTCAATATATAAAGACTTTGGTTTCGAAGAGTTCGTCATCAAGTTTTCAGACCGACCCGACGTCCGCGCGGGCGCGGACGAAACCTGGGACAAGGCGGAAACTGCACTTAAAGAAGCGGCTTTGGCCGCCGGTGCGGATTTGGTCATGAACCCTGGCGAAGGGGCATTTTATGGACCCAAGTTAGAGTTCGTGCTGCGAGACGCCATAGGCCGCGACTGGCAATGCGGCACCTTGCAGGTCGATTTTGTGCTGCCCGAGCGTCTGGATGCGGAATATGTCGGCGAAGACGGGAATAAACACCGCCCCGTGATGTTGCACCGGGCGATTTTGGGCTCGTTCGAGCGCTTCATCGGTATCTTGATTGAAAACTTCGCCGGCCGCTTCCCACTTTGGTTGGCCCCGGTTCAAGTCGTGGTGGCACCGATCACCAGTGATATGGACGATTATGCGCGCGACGTGATGGCTGCCCTACAGGCAGCAGGCGTTCGCACGGACATTGATGTCCGCAATGAAAAGATCAATTACAAAATTCGTGAACACAGCCATGCCAAGGTTCCAGTGATCTTGGTGGTTGGTGGCCGCGAGGCTGAAAACCGCACAGTGGCGATGCGACGCCTCGGCGGTAAAGACCAAGAAGTGATTTCGTTGGATGATGCGGTGACGCGTTTAGGCGAAGAAGGGCTTGGACCCTTAGCTTCACTATGATTTTATACTGAAATGTGCCATACAACAGGCGCAAACCGCATTGTGCGGACAAGTTTTGAACAGAAATAGGAGAGACCTCCATAGCACGTCGTCCAGGCCCACCGGCGCCGCCGTCCAAAGATGGACCCCGCGCCAACGAAGATATTCTCGCTGATCCCGTCCGCCTCGTAGATGCCGACGGAGAAATGGTTGGCGTCATCGGACTTAAAGAAGCAATAGACATGGCTGTCGAAGTCGGTCTCGATTTGGTGGAAGTGTCACCAAACGCGGCCCCGCCTGTCTGTAAAATCCTCGACTACGGTAAATACAAGTACGAGGCGCAGAAAAAGGCCAATGAAGCCCGCAAGAAGCAGAAAGTCATTGAAGTCAAAGAGATCAAGATGCGACCTGGCATCGACGACCACGATTACGAGGTCAAGATGAAGGCGGTTAGACGTTTCTTGGATGATGGCGACAAGGTCAAATTGACCATCCGCTTCCGAGGCCGAGAAATGGCGCACCAGGACTTGGGGCTGGATGTGCTGAAACGTGTTCAGGCTGAGGTAGATGAGCTTGCCAAGGTCGAACAGCATCCACGGCCAGAGGGACGTCTAATGACAATGGTGATCGCACCGCGCTAAAGCGCTGGCTGAGGTGAACGCACAGCACTGATTTGATTCTGTCAATCGCTAACACAGTAAGCGGGCTGCCTTTGGGTGGCCCTATTACTTTTTGATCTTCGGTTCCAGTAAACGAACTTCGGCTTGTGGGAATGGAATTTCGATCTCGTGCTCCCGCAGCGCTGTCCAGATCATCAGCAACAAATCGCCGACGACTCGGTTTTTGCCATCATCAATGCCGCGCATCCAGAATTCGACCAGGATCTCTATGCCGCTATCGTTAAAGGCCTGAACCTCGGCATCCGGGCGTTCTTCGATGGGATATTCTTCGCCACTCAATACTTGAGGGTGCGAACCGACAACCTCGCGTAGGATATCAAAAAGCTTTTCCAGGTCAGTTTCATACGCCACTTCGAAAATAATTGGGTAACGTTGTTTATCGTTATTGTGGGTCCAGTTGGTGAAGGCGGTCGTAATGAACCGCTCATTCGGGACCATGATGTCCTTACCGTCATAGGTTTCAAGCGTCGCTGAACGCATGCTGAGTTCGCGTAACTTCCCAGAGCGACCGTCTTCGAGTTCGATAAAATCGCCAATCGTGATGGATCGATCCAGCAAGATAATGATCCCGGAGATAAAGTTTGATGCGATTTGTTGCAGGCCAAAGCCCAGTCCAACACCGATGGCTCCGCCAAAGACGACCAGTGCTGTCAGGTCTATCCCGGCGACCTGCAAGAATACCAGGGCAATCGCCACAAAAAGCGCGATCTGAAAGGATTTCAGAGCCAACTCGCGATTGGT
>CBFHXC010000003.1:0-48908 GCA_965659695.1 Rhodospirillales bacterium | reverse complement strand
AGCGACCTGCAAGAATACCAGGGCAATCGCCACAAAAAGCGCGATCTGAAAGGATTTCAGAGCCAACTCGCGATTGGTGTCATCCAACTTGACCCGATTGCGAATGATCTCCTGTCCGGTTGCATTGGAAATCCGCCCTAGCCAAAACAGAACTACCCCAAAGACCAACGTTCGGATCGCGCCATACAGGGTGAAACTGATACTGCCGACCTCAAACGCAATACCATCAAGAGAGCGCGTGATGTTATCAAGCAACCCAAGTCCGTAGAGGATGATAATCGGGACGATTACAAAGACCATGAAATGCCGCACGTATTCTTTGGGATTTGTGCGGGTCACGATCAGGTAGATCAGGCTCAGGAAGTTAATGCTTTGCACGAACCGGACGAGCCAGGTCTGGTCGAAAAATTCGCCGGTCAACGCAACGGTAACGCCGAGCAAAAGCGCACTCAGGGCCGGGAAAAGAAGATCACGGACCTGATAGGTGACGTTGTAGACCTTGTCGAGTATCCGGTTGGGACTGTCATCGTCAGCATCTGGTACACCAACCGTATCGAGCTTATTGTTGATGGCGCGCGACAGTAGCCAGGCCCCAACCAAGGTCAGCAGGACAGCTCCGATCTGCTCATAAAATGTCTGTCGGGTGACGACATCCAGTACAAGGTCGATTATTCGATCAGGATGATACCATTCTTCTTCCAACGTGCCCTCCGGCATGCCAACCCAACTGCAAGCATTGTTGCGTTATTGATCATGCGTGACCAGAGCTTTTAGTTGCGAGCGGATAAAAAGGGATCAGTCTGTCGTTACATTTCTGATTGCAGCCTGCAATTTACTGGCGTCGATGGGCTTGATGACCACATCTTGCATGCCCGCAGATAAATATTCGTTACGTTGATCGCTAAAAGCATTCGCAGTGACAGCCACAATTGGTAGCTTCGCCCCATCTGGTATAAGTTCACGAATGAGGCGCGTGGCTTCATTGCCATCCATCACAGGCATTTGGATGTCCATCAGCACCAAATCAAAAGGTGCTTGAGCATCCTGGACTGCTTGGACAGCCTTTGCGCCATCATCTACGAGTGTCACGTTATGATTATCTTTTTCCAGCATCGTGCGGATAATCATTTGATTGATGTCGTTATCTTCCGCGACCAAGACCTTCAGGCCCTGGGTGGCATTTTGATATTGCCCTTTAACAACCAGATTTTCTGTTTCGCCAGCTTCCAAGGGAACCAACAGAGAGAAGGTTGTGCCTTGCCCGATGGATGTATCGACGAGGATTTCACCGCCCAGCGCATCAGAGAGCGCCTTGGAAATGCTCAAACCTAATCCCGTGCCGATCTTATTTGTCGCACGCATTCCGGCATGGCCAAACTCTTCAAAGATAATGTCGATATCTTCTGGCGACATACCAGGGCCGGTGTCTTCGACGGAAAAATGGGCGACCAATCCGCCATCTTCACTTTTGCGAAGTTCCGCTCTCATCTTTATGCCGCCATTATCGGTGAATTTGACCGCATTCCCCAAAAAATTGAACAAAATCTGCTGGATATGAGCATAGGAACCGACCAGCGGGTTCATTTTTTGATCATCTGCTATTTCGCATTCAAAGCTCAATCCCTTTTCGGTGGCTTGGGATTTGAAAATAGAGGCCATGTTGTCGATCAAGGAGGATAGCGTGAATGAGTCTCTGGAGGGTTTAATGGTGTTGGCTTCGATGCGTGCGAAGTCCAATACTTGATTGATCAGGGACAACAAAAAACGACCGCTGTTGTGGGCTACCTTCAATTTGGATCTGGTTTCATCGGGAATTTGATCATTATCGACAAGTTGCAGAATACCAAGGACTGCATTCAGCGGGGTGCGGATTTCATGGGACATGAACGCAATGAAACGGGACTTGGCCACAGTTGCTTGTTCAGCGCGCTCGTATTGTACCGCCAGCTCATATTCATTTTTCACACGCTCCCTCTCTCGGTCCAGCAAAGTCCCGAGGATAAGTGTCCCAATCACGTTTGATACCCACAAAATTGGCCAAAGGGTTATTAACACAGGAATCTGCATGGCCTCTGGGATCAGCAGAACGGTGGGTATGCTGATCACCGTCGCAATTGTCGCCAATGCAAATAGTCTCGGGAGGCTTAATCTTGGGTATTCCTGGGCTTTCTCGACATGCCAATAAGCCAGCCCAATGACAGCAAACACCGCCACATAGGCCAGACCAGCTTGGGCTCCAGGGCCGCCAACTGCATAACGGGTGAACCCCGCCATCACTGCAGTGATAATCGCGGCCACTGGTCCGCCGACGATACCGGACAGAAGAATGGGGCCGCCCCTGCCATCTGCAATGATCCCTGGGCTAAGTTCCACTGGAACAAAAATCAAAAGCGATGCGGTGCCACCCAAACCGATACCCACAAGCAACGGGGGGATCCTTGGAAGTCCGTCTGAACTCTTAACCGCCTTGCGGCTATAGATTGAGATGACCCAGGCTATAATGGCCAAAGCACCAACGTTTGCGACTATGGGGGTCAGATTTTCCGCAAAAAAGGCGCCCAAATTACCCATTTCATGTTCCAGTAATTTTTCCTCGGTGAATACTACACCATATTATGATAAAATGCGTATACGTGGTATCCGCATCCGACATATAGACTTTTTAATCCATGGCTTGCGTTATGGGCTGTGGCTCGGTATAACCCGCGCGCTGCTTAACAGCAGCCGAACGTAATGGCTAAAAGGGCATGCCTAGACGTTTGAACCCAGTAAACGGTGTCGATGCGATCTTCACGATCGACACACAGAGATAAGGAAGAGGGAAATGCCCAAACTGAAGACGAAATCGAGCGCTAAGAAGCGCTTTAAACTGACGGGTACAGGCAAAGTCAAAGCCTTTAATGCCTTCAAACGGCACAACCTACGTAAACGGTCACAAAAGATGAAGCGGTCAACCCGCGGTGGCATGATCCTGTCCGCACCGGACGCACGGATCGTCAAATCTTATATGCCGAACGGCTGAGCCTGAGGAGACAGAAAAATGGCACGAGTATCCCGGGGCAAAACGTCCCACGCCCGTCACAAGAAGGTTCTCAAGCTCGCTAAGGGCTATCGAGGCCGTAATAGCACCAACTTCCGTATCGCGATTGAGCGCGTCGAAAAGGGTCTGCAATACGCATACCGTGACCGTCGCCAGAAAAAGCGCCAGTTCCGCCGTCTTTGGATTCAGCGGATCAACGCAGGCGCACGTGAATACGGCGTTAGCTATTCGCAATTCATGAATGGTTTGACCAAAGCAGGCGTTGAACTGGATCGTAAAATCCTTGCTGACCTTGCAATGAACGAACCTGCAGCATTTAAAGCACTGGTAGATCAGGCCCAGGCCGCTCTCAGCCAGAACGCTTAATCGCTGTTCCCTCTAACGGGGGTCTAAATAAGCTTTGGAACGGGAGTAGCGCCTTGGGCGTTGCTCCCGTTTGTTTTTCGAACGACACGTGAAATATCGGGGATGTCATGGAAACACCGGATCAGCTACGCGATGCACTTCTACAAGACGTAGAGGCCGCGAACTCGACCGAGGCGCTTGAAGAGTTAAGGATTTCTGCGCTTGGGAAAAAGGGCCGGATTACGGAGTTGATGAAGGGCCTGGGCCAGATGGCGCCTGAAGAACGCAAAGCTGCTGGTCAGGCCCTGAACGTCCTCAAAGGTGAAGTTTCATCTGCGATTGATACAAAAAAAGCGGCGATGGCGGATGCTGACCTTGATAAGCGTCTGATGTCGGAAAAGATCGATGTCACCCTGCCTACCCCCCATGAAGAAACAGGATATGTGCATCCGATCAGCCAGACGATTGATGAAATTGTCGCGATTTTTGGCGAAATGGGTTTTACCGTCGCCGAAGGCCCAGACATCGAAGACGACTGGCACAATTTTACCGCATTGAATATTCCGTTGGATCATCCGGCGCGCCAAGAGCACGATACGTTTTATATGCCGGGCGAAGATGGCGAGCGCAAAGTGCTGCGCACGCATACAAGCCCCGTGCAAATCCGTACCATGACCGATCAGGAACCACCGATCCGTATCATCGTGCCCGGACGCACCTATCGATCTGACTATGACGCAACGCATTCGCCGATGTTCCATCAGGTCGAAGGTTTAGTGATCGACAAGACATCCCATATGGGTCACCTGAAGGGATGTTTGATTGAATTCTGCCGGGCGTTTTTTGAAGTCGATGATCTGCCGGTCCGCTTCCGCCCAAGCTATTTTCCCTTCACGGAACCAAGCGCCGAAGTTGATATCGGCTGCACCCGCGAAGGTGGCGAATTTAAAATCGGTCATGGCGATGACTGGTTGGAAATTCTGGGTTCTGGAATGGTCAATCCGAACGTGCTGTCGAACTGCGGGATCGATCCCAATGAATATCAGGGATTTGCTTTTGGCATGGGCGTGGAGCGTGTGGCGATGCTCAAATACGGTATTCCTGATTTGCGCACCTTCTTTGAAAGTGATCTCCGGTGGTTGCGTCACTACGGGTTCCGCTCACTCGAAGTGCCGAGCATGGTCGGAGGGTTGGTCCGATGAAATTCACCCTAAGCTGGCTTAAAGAGCATCTGGACACCACGGCATCGCTGCAAGAAATCACCGACACATTGACGATGGTGGGGTTGGAGATCGAAGGCGTTGATGATCGATCCCAAGGATTGGAAACATTTGTGACCGCCCGCGTGGTCGAAGCGAACCAGCACCCGAACGCGGACCGGCTGCGGGTCTGCAAGGTCGATCCCGGCAACGGTGAGATCGTAGAACTGGTCTGCGGCGCACCAAATGCGCGGACCGGGTTGGTTGGCGTGTTCGCACCTGGTGGATCCTATATCCCCGGCACCGATATCACGTTGAAGCCGACAGAAATTCGCGGTGTCACATCTAATGGCATGTTGCTGTCGGAACGTGAAATGGGCATTTCTGACGAGCACGACGGGATTGTCGATTTGCCACAAGATACCGAGATCGGTCGCCCGGCGATTGAGGTCATGGGCCTAAATGACCCGATTATCGAAATCGCGATCACCCCAAATCGGGGCGATTGTTTGGGTGTAAGTGGTGTGGCCCGCGACCTGGCCGCGGCTGGCATCGGTTCATTGAAGCCGTTGGCGAATGGGCCAGTGCCTGGATTGTTCGATAGCCCGATCAGTGTGCATCTGGATTTTGAAGACGACACCAAAGACGCATGTCCTTATTTCGTTGGACGCCTGATAAAGGGTGTGACCAACGGCGAAAGCCCGAACTGGCTGAAGGAGAAACTGAATTCCATTGGCTTGCGCCCGATTTCGGCATTGGTCGATATCACCAATTTGCTGACGTTTGATCTCAACCGTCCCTTGCACGTGTTCGATGCGGACAAGGTTGCGGGTGATTTGCGGGTGCGGATGGCCAAGGATGGCGAGACACTTCTGGCGCTCAACGAGAAAGAATACAAGTTGGATGATCAGATGGTTGTCATTGCTGATGACAATGGCCCCGAAGCCTTGGGTGGTGTCATGGGTGGCGAACTTTCTGGCGTCACGCCCGAGACCACCAATGTTTTTGTTGAAGCGGCATATTTTGATGCGGTGCGTACGGCGATGACGGGCCGCAAGCTCAACCTGCAATCCGATGCACGTTATCGGTTTGAGCGTGGAATTGATCCGGCATTCTTGGAAAAAGGTATGGAGATCGGGACACGTTTGATCCTTGATCTTTGTGGAGGAGAGCCATCGAACATTGTCATCGCTGGGGCCCAGCCCGATACGGCGAAATCGATCTCCTTCCGTCCGGACCGTGTGCTGGAACTGGCTGGCGTTGAAATCGCGCGCGAAGAAATGCAACGCATTCTGGCGGTTCTTGGATTTGAAGTTTCTGGCGAAAGTGATTCCTGGGACGTTGAGATCCCAACATGGCGCAGTGATATTGTGCACGAAGCCTGCATCGTCGAGGAGATTATACGGATCAATGGGTTCGATAATATTCCGGTGACACCTCTGCCGCGTGATACGACGCTACCTAAGCAGGCGTTGACCGAGAACCAAAAACGTCGTGCAATTGCACGTCGCATGTTGGCGGCGCGGGGCATGGTCGAGGCCGTGACCTATTCGTTCATGGATGACAAAGAAGCGGCCCTTTTTACCGAGATTGATGACAGCACGCGGATCGTAAACCCGATCAGCTCCGAACTCTCGATCATGCGCCCAACGCCGCTGGGCAACTTGATCCGTGCCGCAGGCCGAAATGCGGACCGTGGTTTCGCCAACGCCAACCTGTTCGAAGTCGGACCAGAATTTCACGGCGATGGTATCGATGATCAACGTATTGTCGCGGCAGGCATCCGCTCCGGTTTGGCATCGCCGAAGCAATGGTCCGGCCCAGCCGTCCAAGTGGATGCGTTCACGGCGAAGGCCGATGCGATGGCTGTCCTGGGCGCGATTGGTGCGCCGGTTGATAAGCTCCAGGTATTCACCGATGTTCAGGGCTATTACCACCCTGGTCGTTCGGGTGAACTGCGCTTGGGTCCGAAAAATACATTGGCACGCTTTGGTGAAATCAATCCGCGCGTGTTAAACGCACTGGGCGTCAAAGGGCCTGTGGTTGCGTTTGAGATTTATCCCGATGCCGTCCCTGCGCCGAAGAAAAAATCAGCAGCTCGACCACTGGTCCAATTGTCAGCATTCCAACCGATTGATCGGGATTTCGCATTCGTGGTCGATAGTGATGTTACAGCTGCGAAAATCCTGCAAGCAGCGAAGAGTGCGGACAAAGCCTTGATCGATAATGTGCGTTTGTTCGATGTGTTCGTGGGTGAGACGCTGGGCGAGAACAAGAAATCCATCGCGATTACAGTGACGCTACAACCAACCGAAAAAACCCTCACCGATGAGGAGATCGAAGCGGTCTCGCAAAAGGTTGTAGGGGCTGTTGAAAAAGCGACGGCTGGCCAACTGCGCCAATAGCACATTCTTATGGCTGAGCACTTTGTGTTTAATACGTAGTATTCTCCCATGGAATATAAGGCTATTATCGGAGAGATAAGTTGAAAGTCGCTCCGTATGCCTAACCCCATTCGCCAAATCATGTATACCAGTCGTTCAGTCCAACCGATAACAATAGATGACTGCAAAAAAATTCTGACGTCCGCCCGGAAGCACAATAAAAGTAATGGGATCACAGGGTTCCTCGCCTACGCTCCTAATGGAACATTTGTGCAAGTTATCGAAGGTGATCCTGATGTGCTGGGGATTACGTATGCGCGGATATTAAATGATCCACGCCATTACAGGGTCACGACATTAATGGATGCAATGGGCGATGAACGGCTTTTCGCTGATTGGTCCATGGGATTCCGCGAGCTTGGTGAGAATGAACTAGAACAGCTGCCGGGATTCGTGAATTTGGCTGATGAAGATGCCCTCTCCAATCTTGGCGAAGGCCCAGTTGCGATTGATGCGCTCAAGTCGATATTTTTCTTAAACGCGTCATAAACCAAACGTGGCGGTCTGCTAGGGTAGACAAGCGGTCAGTTCTAGTGCCACGGCTTTACGGGGGAATAGACTTTTGCCGGCGTTTCTCAACCACGGACGGTCTCCTCGCAGCTGAAGTCGCACGCAAACTTATCTTTGGCCAGGTTGTAGGTCGCCTCGCTCATCATCACATACGTGCCATAGTTTTTATTCAGCTGCTCAAGCCGTGCGGTGAGGTTGACGTCATCGCATGAACGGTGAACGACAGCATTGTATCTGCACCCACGGTACCGAAAGATGCATCGCCGATGTAAACCCGCAACGGGTACGCATGGCGGCACCATTGAATGTGATCATTATGGCGGGCGTGTACCCGCAAATGCGGGAAATTAAACTGGAGAACCGCTCAGCGCGCGGAAGGGGGAATGCGCGTCGCAATCGCTTTGTGAGTGCGACGAAAGCCGAGCAAGCGGGCCACGCCTCGTAGAAAATTGAAAGAGGCGTGATGGCGGTATGCGGTGGATTGGTAAAACATAAGCGATATTCTTGCGCTAGGGATTGATGATAAAACATTTGTACAACGTGATGCACTATCGGCCTGTGATTATGATCACGCTATTGTGGTTAATACGCAAAAATGTTTGAAGTTTGGCGGCGCAATGACAATTTGGGGGCGTTAGTCTTTTAGTGTGTAAACTCTGACTTCTTCGACGCGGCCTTTGACGGGCGTTTCACATACGAATACGCAATTGATATTGTCCGCGATGGCGTGATGCGTGGCTTCTCCCATCATGATGTAGGTGCCATGTTCTTTGTTGAGCTGTTCTAACCGCGCGGCCACGTTCACGGTGTCGCCGTGCACCGTGAAAGCGAGACGGTCTTGCGCACCGACAGCACCCACCGTGATCTCACCGCTATTGATGCCGCAACGGGTTTTTAGCATGGCGCCGTTAAAGGTCCGAGAGCGGGCGAGCTTTTCGATCATGCGAGCGCATTTGACGGCGTTCTCCGCATGGTTGGGATCGTCGTCGACCGCGTTGAATGTGATCAACATCAGATCGCCTTCGAAGTGGGTGATCACCCCACCGTATTGGCTGATGGCATCTCCCATGACGCCGAAATATTCATTCAGGGTTTTTGCCAACTCCTGTGCTGTCATGGTTTCAGATACGGTCGAAAAGCCTTCGATGTCGGTGAAGATGATGGTACCCACACGGCTTTCGCCGTCTCCCGCTTGAATCTGTTTGTCTGCGGAT
Source organism: Rhodospirillales bacterium (assembly GCA_965659695.1). Classification (GTDB taxonomy): domain Bacteria; phylum Pseudomonadota; class Alphaproteobacteria; order Rhodospirillales; family Casp-alpha2; genus UBA4479. The sequence goes on along the minus strand of CBFHXC010000003.1, from coordinate 40,156 downwards.
GTGATACGCGCTGCGACTTCTTTGGAAACAAATCGTGATAAATCTTCGGCCGCCGATTGTTTTAATACGCTTCGATAGAAATTCCTTTGTGATCGGACAACCGCGATGGCCAGCACACTGGTGACCAAAAAGATGGATACCATCTTATCGATCTCGGCCCCGATCAATACAGAGTTCGATGTCATATAAGTCACGAAATCGCGGGTGATTTGGCTCATCCCATCCCCCGATTGAAGCGCCCACGCCATCAGCACACTCCACCCAATAATCGCAGTCGCGCCTGCCGCGATGATGTACTCAACCTCAAATCGCAGCGTGCGCAATGCGATGAAGATGAAGACGTACATCAACGTCGGCGCTTTCAGATAAAAGCTTGGCGGCTGATCGTATTGAATATGAAATGCCCATATCATCAACATCAACAGGGCCATATCGGCGATGATCGACAGATACAAATACCAACTGGGCAAGCGCATGCGGTGCGATGCGATCAGCCGGATTAATGTAAATACGAAGTACGCGCCCAATGCGATGGGCACCACCTCAATCTCGGTCATCGCCATGCTAGCGAATTGCTGGGATGCCGCCCAAAGCGCGATGAATAGTGTGACCAGGGCCATTTGAACCCAGGATATCAGTCGTTCGCTGGTATCTTGGCGTGCTTGGATCTCATTCAGGACTCGCGCTGGCAGTTTCTCCTGAACGGGCTCACCGAAAATCATGGTCGAGATTTTTGATAACATTTTAGCTGCGCGCCGCCTATCGTTTGGTTTCATCAATTAGGGCAGCAACGGGGTGGAATGTCACCTGGAAAGGTTTAGCGTGAAACAAAAACTCGTCGTCACCTCCGCGTGGGCGTTGGTCTCTCTCCTTTGAATGCGATTTCCGCCTTCGCGGGAATGACAAGTTTAAGGATTATGTCGTCATGCTGAACTTGATTCAGCACCTCATTGGTTTCCCGCTATAAGACCCTAAATCGAGTTCGGGTTGACGGTTCAGGGCTTTGGCTTAGTCGTAAGCCGCGACCAGGGCAGGGGCATCGCCGAAGCCCTCACGGATGGCCGTTTTCACGGTCTCCCGCTTGTTCTCTAAATGCTCACGCAAAATCACAGATAATCTCACCCCGTCCCGAGCTTCGAGCGCGGTGAGTATTTCCTCGTGTTCCTGCATCGCTTTGTCCCAACGGTCTTGGGTCATGTTGGCACGGTAACGTGCGAGGCGAATGCGGCTGGCAAGTGAACGATATTGTGTCTCCAAGGTCGGGTTGTCAGCGGCGCGCAGGATCGCTTCGTGGATTTGCTGGTTGACCGCGAAATAGGGTTGTAGCTCGCCGCGCGTGTGATGAAGTGCCATCTGATAATGCAACGCACGAATTTCCGCAAACTCGCTATCGGTCAGACGGGCACAGGCTAGTTCCCCCGATAAGGCTTCTAACGCACCCATGACCGGAAAAATCTTGTCGATGTCATCTTCGCTGAGGGTCGCAACGCGGGCACCGCGATTGGGTTCCAGCGTTAACAGGCCTTCACCACCCAGAACCTTGAGCGCTTCGCGCAGTGGTGTGCGCGAGACCCCAAAAACATCACAGAGTTTTTGTTCGGGCACGCGGTTGCCGCCCCGAAGCTCACCCGAAAAGATCATCGAACGGATACGCTCTGCGAGCTCGTTGTGAAGCGTCGCCCTTGTGATGGGTTGTGCGACGGGTTGCGTCATTTCATTCATTCTGCAGCCTCCCGACGTTCGGGAAGTGCCTGTTCAAGCACCCGGGCAACGTGGATCGCTTCGCGGTCAGCACCGTCTTGAATCTGATGGCGGCAACTGGTGCCATCGGCAACAACGATGGTGTCGGCGTCCGCCTCGCGTACTTTGGGCAGCAGCGAAAGTTCAGCCATTTTCTTGGAAACGTCGATGTTTGCCTTTTCATAGCCGAACGCACCCGCCATACCGCAGCAACTGCTTTCGATGGTTTCCACATTTAGGCCTGGGACATAGCGCAGCACTTTTTCGACCGCACCCATGGCAGCAAAAGCTTTTTGATGGCAATGCCCATGCAGCAATGCCTTACCCGATGGCAAGGGATCGAGGTCGAGCTTCAGGTGTCCCGCATCGATTTCACGTGCCAGAAATTCTTCAAACAACAACGCATTGTCGGCGAGTGTATCGGTGTCAGCCCCCGGCAACACCGATTTGAACTCGTCGCGGAGTGTGAACAGGCACGAAGGCTCCAGCCCGATAATCGGCACGCCCGCTTTGGCGAATGGGAGCACGGCGTCGAGCATCCGCTTGGCTTCGGTCCGGGCCTCTTCAACCAGACCGGCGGCGAGGAACGTACGCCCGCAACAGAGCGGCCGTTCGCCCTGTTTCGGTTTGGCGATGGCGACGCGGTATCCGGCGGCTTCGAGCACACGTTTGGCGGCCCGCAGATTTTCAGGCTCAAAATATGTATTGAATGTATCTGCCAACAGCAGGACCGCTTCACCAGCGGGGCACGAATCTGGACGAAGACCCTCGGCCTCGACATCAAAAATATCGGAGCGCCACTTCGGCAACGTCCGCTCCGCAGCAAAGCCCAATGCCCATTCAGACAGCTTCGCCATCCCCGGAATGATATCGCGCAGGTTCATCGCCCCCGCCATGCGCGAAGCATAGGGAGCATAGCGCGGCAGATAACCGACCAGTTTGTCTTTCAACGAAACGCCGTGGCGCTTGTTGTAGTGATAGAGGAACTCAACCTTCATCTTGGCCATGTCGACGCCCGTCGGGCATTCGCGTTTGCAGCCCTTGCAGCCGACACACAGCTGCATGGTTTCTTTCATCGCATCGGACGTCAGCGCGTCGGGGCCCAATTGACCGGAAAGGGCCAGCCGTAATGAGTTCGCCCGACCCCGTGTCAGGTGTTGCTCGTCGCCGGTCACACGGAAAGATGGGCACATCACACCGGGGTTAGACTTCCGACACGTGCCATTGTTGTTACACATCTCAACGGCACCTGACATGCCGCCCCATTCCGACCAATCCAGGGCCGTTTCTAGTTTGGACTGTATATAACGCGGGTTGAACCGAAACAGGTCGGGGTCATCCATTTTAGGTGGATCGACAATCTTGCCGGGGTTAAAGGTGCCATCCGAATCGAATGATGTCTTCACGTCATGGAACGCCGACACCATGTCGTCGCCGAACATGTCCTTATGGAATTCGGAGCGGACCAAGCCATCGCCGTGTTCGCCGGAATGCGACCCCTTGTATTCGCGGACCATTTCAAAGGCCGCCTCGGCGATATCGCGCAGCTGTTTGGCGCCGACATCAGATTTCAAGTTGATTACTGGTCGCACGTGCAGACACCCGACGGACGCATGGGCGTACCATGTGCCCTCGGTATTATGTTTGTGGAAAACCTGCGTCAGGCGGTCTGTGAAGTCAGCGAGATCTTCAAGGCGCACCGCACAATCTTCGATAAACGACAGCGGCTTCCCGTCACCCTTCATTGACATCATGATGTTTAGGCCCGATTTACGCACTTCCCAGACGGCTTTTTGGAACGTGGGGTCGACGGCTTCGACGACGGCATCAGGGAAACCCAGATCGGCCATCACCTCGCCCAACTGTTTCAGGCGGCGAATATTTTCGTCCTGATCCTCTTCGGCGAATTCGACCAGTAGCAATGCATCGGGATCACCCTTCACGAATTGATTCACAGTATCGCGGAACATGGGGATCTCGCGCGACAGTTGGATCATGGTGCGATCCACCAACTCAACAGCGACCGGACCTAATTTCACCAGATGCTGGGTTGCATCCATGCAGTCATAGAATTTGGGGAAATGACAAATGCCGAGAGTCTTATTCCTGGGCAATGGCTGTAGCTTGATATCAACCGATGTACTGAACGCGAGCGTTCCTTCGGACCCCACCAGCAAATGTGCCAAGTTCGGATGATCGGGGGAGCCGTGAACGGTTGCGTTATCCCAGGTGCCTCGGCCGGGCCCTTCGGGCATCAACGCATCAATGTTATAGCCACCAACGCGGCGCATCAAATCGGGGAATTTTTCTTTGATCAGTGCCTGGTGATTGCGCCCCATGCCCAAAAGCTTGGTCACCAGTTCTTGTTGATGGGTCGAGAGGTCAGCCATCATGCGATTGTCAGACACTTCGCCGAAATGCATCGCGGTGCCATCAGCCAAAATCGCATCAACACCAGATACGTTGTCGCGCATGGTCCCATAACGGATCGAACGCGACCCACAGGAATTGTTACCGGTCATGCCGCCAATGGTCGCGCGGCTGGATGTCGATACATCAACCGGAAACCAAAGGCCATGTGGTTTCAAGAATGCATTTAAGTGATCGAGAACGAGACCTGGTTCGACCCTTGCCGTTCGCGCGCCCTTATCAAAATCCAACACCTTGTTCATATGCTTGGAAACATCGACGACAATAGCCTCGCCGATGGTTTGGCCACACTGGGATGTGCCGCCGCCGCGCGGCAGGACGGGCATACCCTCGTCCCGCGCAATGTCGATGATCGCGTTCACATCATTGGCATTGTTTGGAATGACCACCCCTGCAGGTTCGATCTGATAATGCGATGCATCAGTGGCATAGCGCCCACGGCTGAAAGGATCGAACTTCACATCACCTTGGATGGCGGACTTGATGCGTTGGGCGAGCTTCTCGTCGCCGATGCGGCCAGTGTCGCGAAGTGCGTAGGATTGTCGTGCCATGGGTCTCTCCAGTATCCAATCTGAAGGCACTATATTGTATACAAAATGTAATAACCACCAAAAAATGAAGATAATTGGCCTTGCATTTGAATTTGATTGTATACAATATGCTGTCTATGCGGCCGAATGGGCCGTGATTTTGATGGAGGATCCCCATGGCACATCGCGCCGGACGTCATTTTTTACAAATTCCTGGGCCAAGCCCGGTCCCAGAACGCGTGCTTCGCGCCATGGATATGCAGGTTATCGATCATCGTGGTCCCGAATTCGGCGAGTTGGGCGCGCGCGTATTGGATAAACTAAAGGACGTATTCAAAACCGAATCCCCAGTTATTGTTTTCCCCGCTTCGGGCACAGGTGCCTGGGAAGCGGCGTTGGTCAACGTGCTCAGTCCCGGCGACAAAGTGTTGATGTATGAAACGGGTCAATTCGCAACGTTATGGGAAGAATTAGCGAACCGCATCGGCATCGTCCCAGAATTTATTGGGGGTGATTGGCGTCATGGTGTGGACCCAGAGAAGGTCGCGACGCGCCTGCGTGAAGACACAGATCACGAAATTAAAGCCGTTTGTTGTGTGCACAACGAAACCTCCACAGGCGTCACATCGCAAATCGGTAAAGTGCGGAAAGCCATCGATTCAACTGGCCACCCTGCGTTGTTCATGGTCGATACGATTTCCGGTCTGGGTTCTGCTGATTACCGCCATGATGAATGGGGTGTAGATGTCACGATCTCAGGCTCACAAAAGGGTCTGATGCTGCCGCCCGGTATCAGCTTTAACGGTGTTTCCAAAAAAGCACTGGAAGCACACGAAAATAGTGGCTTCAAAAAATCATATTGGGATTGGGGGCCAATGCTTGGCAACAATGCCAGCGGGTTCTTCCCATACACTCCCGCGACAAACCTTCTTTATGGCCTCGAAGAAGCACTTAAGATCATCTTGGACGAAGAGGGTTTGGAAAACGTTCTTGCGCGTCACCAACGCCATGCCAAGGCAACCCGGATCGCGGTTGAAGCATGGGGCTTGGAAACACTATGCCAAGTCGAAGAAGAGCACTCTCCGGTGCTAACCACAGTTGTTGTTCCGGATGGCCATGATGCGGATCACGTTCGTAATATTATTCACAAAAAGTTCGATATGTCCCTCGGCACCGGCCTCGGCAAAGTGAAGGGCAAAGTGTTCCGCATCGGTCACTTGGGCGACATCAATGACCTGACATTGATCGGTGCGTTGTCTGGAGTCGAAATGGGTCTAGAATTGGCAGGTGTGCCAATCACCAAGGGTGGCGTGCAGGCGGCGATGGATTACCTCGCCGAAACGGCATGAGCCCATCATGAGTGATGATCTAATTCTGGAGGATCGAGATGACAAAGGTATCGTCACGATCACCATCAACCGGCCTGCAAAACTCAACGCGTTGACCAAAGCCATGTGGGGCCAGCTGGGTTCGAAATTCCGCACCTTGTCGGATGACGATAGTGTTCGCTGCATCATCTTGACCAGTACGGGCGATAAATCATTCAGTCCCGGCAACGATATTGCTGAGTTCGAAACCGACCGCTCAAATTCCGAGCAAGCTGCCAAGTACGGTGCATTGATGGCGGAGAACATCGAAGCCATGCGCGAGTGCCGTCACCCCAGTGTGGCGGCCATCAAGGGTATCTGTGTCGGTGGTGGGCTGGAGATCGCGGGTCTTTGTGATGTCCGTATCTGTGGTGAGAGCAGCCGTTTTGGCGCCCCAATATCCAAGCTTGGCCTCGTCATGGGGTATCATGAACTGGGTGCATTGCAGTCATTGGTCGGGCGTGGTCCTGCGTTGGAGATCTTGCTTGAAGGACGCATCTTTGGGACCGAGGAAGCCTTGCGATTGGGCATTGTGTCCCGCGTTGTTGCCGATGCAGATGTGATGACTGAAGCGCGCGCCAGTGCAGAACGGATTGCCGCCGGTGCGCCCTTGGTGCATCGCTGGCACAAGAAATTCGCGGCCCGCTTAGAGGACCCAACACCGTTAAGCGAGGATGAAATCAACGAAGCCTTTGAATGCTTCGACACGGATGATTTTAAAACTGGCTACAAAGCATTCTTAGATAAAGAGACACCCAAGTTCTCTGGTAAATAATTCAATCATCATCTGGGGAGGAATATCGTGAGCCAAGAAAAATTCGGACCACTCGCTGGAATGAAAGTCGTCGAGCTGGCGCATATCATGGCCGGACCTGTATGCGGACTGATGTTGGCCGATTTGGGCGCTGATGTGATTAAGGTCGAGAAGATCCCGGGCGGCGATGATTCTCGCCGGTTCCTGCCCCCAGATATGGACGGCGAGTCCGCAGCCTATTTGATGATGAACCGCAATAAGCGCGGCATCGCATTGAACTTAAAAACCGAAGGCGGCAAGCGGGTGCTAAAAAAGTTACTCACCGACGCCGACGCGGTCACCGAAAACTACCGTCACGATACGATGGATAAATTGGGTCTTGGGTACGAGTCGCTCAAAAAAGTAAACCCGGGTCTGATCTATTGTGCGATTTCAGGGTTTGGCCGCACGGGACCTTACGCCGAACGTGGCGGGTTCGATCTGATCGCGCAGGGGATGAGCGGCCTGATGTCGTTCACCGGGGAAGGCCCCGGTCGGCCGCCGTGCAAAGTGGGTGCACCGGTGACCGATATCACCGCAGGGATCTTGGCGGCTTTGGGAGTTCTGGGTGCCTATACGCACAAGCTTAAAACAGGTGAGGGTCAGATCGTCGACACGTCGCTTTATGAAGCGGGCATCATTCATACCTATTGGCAAAGCGCGATTGCGTTGGCGACCGGCGTTGCCCCGGGACCGATGGGGTCGGCCCATCCATTGAATGGTCCGTATCAGGCGTTCGAAGCCAGCGATGGATGGTTCACGGTCGGAGCTGCAAACCAACGAAATTGGGAGCGCCTACTCGAAGCCATGGAGTCGTCAGAACTGGCCGATGATCCGCGCTTCAAGACCAATATCGATCGGATGGATAATTTAAAAGAGCTCGAAGCAGCTCTGGCACCTATCTTCAAAACCCGAACTAGAGCTGAGTGGCTGGACCGGATGGAAGCCGCCGGCGTCCCCGGTGGGCCGGTGATGGATGTATGTGAAATGTTCGAAGACCCACACGCCCAGGCACGTGACATGATCCCGACCGTGCATCACCAGAGACTGGGTGACGTGAAAACGCTTGGACTACCAATCAAGCTCTCAGAGACTCCGGGTAAAGTTGCAACAGGTGCGCCGTTATTCGGACAGCACACGGCGGAAGTGCTTGGCGAATACGGCTTCGGTGAAGACGAAATCAGCGGGCTTGTTGATGAAGGGGCCGTTGCGCTTTTCGATTGACCGATGTTACGCCTCGATCCCCAGCAAAGCATCGATATCCTTTGCCAGAGAGATATCGGCAAAGGACGTGATTTCTAATGATTGGTCGGACCAAACCTTATGCTCTGGCATGTCAGGCGCATGGGTTCGAATGGCGTGATCTCTGGTATCGATAAGCTGTTCGATCAAAGGTCCATACATTCTAAGCAGGGTCGTTAACCAAGCGCTGGTATGGCGATGCTGCCCGGTACCCGTGACCTGAAATTGGGATAGTATTTGTTTGACGTCGACAGCGGGGTACCACGTTTCATCGGTCACCCAACGATTGGTCGTGAACAATCGAATAGGTTCGCCGGCGAAATTGAAAGAAACCGCAATTAAATGTGTGAGGCCGCCACTTGGGCATGCGGCAGGTAACCCATCGATATCCGATGGGACGTTGATGTTGTCTGGAAATCCCAACGGCCGCATGAATGTATGGAAATGACCATGCTCATCTGCGCGCACGTCGCTCTGGTTGGTTGGTGCGTGGGCGTGATAGTAATACTGTGAATGGCTCGCCAGATCATAAACGTCCCCTGGTGGATAGTGCTCCCATTCATAAAACTCTGGGCCATCCCGCAGAATCTCAGCGATGACGTTGGAACCTTGGTTTTCTAGTTCAGACTGGATTTCACGCACACGTTTGGCAGCCGCTTTCATCATTGATAAGCGGACAGGCTCAATGCCCTCCCAGACGGGGGCATTTGCGGAAATCGCCATTGCAGACGTCATTCAGCACTCCCAATTGCAGATACATAGCGAGCATCGGGCATTGCTGAACATTGATCTAAATCAATTTTAAGAAAAAAATAGGGCTAAGGTGCTGAAACCTTGAAAGAAATAGTGTTTTCAGCATCCCCACGCAGGGTTTTAAGGGTCATGGTCGCATCCGGTGCGGCCATGAAAATGGCCATTTCGAGGGCACCAGGGTTAGTGATTCGATCATTATTGATGTGGGTGATGATGTCCCCAGCATCCAAACCAGACTTAAACGCGGGACCATCCTGATCAACACGCGAGACCATTGCGCCTCCCGTTTTTTGATTAAGCGGAGGCGGCACAGGCCCTGCGCGAAAACCGACATTTACGCGCTGCACGCGACCATGATCCCGTAGGTCAGTGACAACGCGCATCAACAGGCGCGTCGACGTTGCGAAGTTCACGCCGATATCGGCATCGCTTTGTTTGGTGAAAATCGCCGAAACCATGCCGACCAGTTTGGTGTCTTGATCCAGCAATGGTCCACCAGATCCACCTGGATTGATGCTGGCATCCGTCTGGATGAAATCCTCGATGGGATTGAAGCCTGTGCCGGACCGTCCCGTCGCCGAAACAACACCGCAGGTCACCGATAAACCTAATCCAAATTGATTGCCGACTGCGCATACAGGATCGGCCAAATTTGGGATCGTTGCATGTGTGATGGGTATCAGATCAGCCGCAATCTTTAACAACGCGATATCAGTTGGTGCATGGCGACCAACGATTTCAGCCGGGAGCTGCCGTCCATCTTGTAGCAGAACATCGACCGTTTTTGCGGCCCCGATGACGTGCATATTGGTTGCGATATACCCTCCGGACAGTACAGCAAAACCTGTGCCTTGCGGATCACGTGGCGCACCCTGTGCATTTAGATCACGGGCCGCTGCGGGCCAGTCAGGTTTTATGCGAACGACAGATTCCAAAACGGTATCATCGAATGCATGGCTTTGGGCCATCGGCAGCAGAAGTGCCATTAGCACCAGCGCTGACACGTTCAAGGACGAAGCAAACCATTTCATAAAAACAAGATGACCTTTTCGCCGCGCACAGTAAACTCTCGAACATGACATATATCGACGAAACAGCATTCAAACACGCCAATGCAGTGATGGCTGGGTTTCCACGAAGTATCCTATCCCAAGCCCCGACACCGCTTGATCCAATGAACGGAATCATGGAAGACACCGGCGGAAAGAATCTGTTCGTGAAGCGGGACGATCTGACCGGCCTGGCGTTTGGCGGTAACAAGGCGCGGCAGCTTGAATACTATTTTGGTGAAGCGCTCGCCCAAGGTGCTGATACGGTTTTAATTACAGGGGCTGTGCAGTCGAACTTTGTGCGCACCTGCGCCGCTTCGGCCCGAAAACTGGGTTTGAAATGCGAAGTCCAATTGGAAGACCGCGTTAAAGGCATGCCAGAGGGCCAAGAAAAAAAGGGCAACGCGCTACTTGATCGCATTTTGGGTGTGCCCATTCATCATTTCCCCGTAGGTGAAGAAGAAAATGCGGCCGATGATAACTTGGACAAGATTGCCGAGGGCCTGCGTGCGAAAGGTCAAAAGCCATATGTCGTTCATCTGGGCGCAGACCATGCCCCGACCGGCGCGTTGGGATATGTCGATTGCGCCCGCGAAATCATAGAACAAACGGCGGCTGCAGGGTTGCCGCTGCGGTCCGTCGTTGTGCCCAGCGGCAGTGCTGCGTCCCACGCGGGTATTTTGTGTGGCCTTCGGCTTTATGGGTCAGACGCGACTGTGCATGGCATTTGTGTCCGCCGCCCGGCCGATCAGCAGTTCGCACGTGTCAGCAGACGGTCTCAGATTTTGTGCGAGATGCTGGGCTACCCCGATTTGTTGTCCGAAGGTGACGTGATCACCAACGATGGGTATTACGGCGAGGGATATGGCAAACCCACCCCTGGGACGATGGCCGCCATCAACACGGCAGCCCGTCGCGAAGCGATCTTGCTCGATCCCGTATACAGCGGCAAAGCCTTTGATGCGTTTTTGAGCATGCTGAGGGATGAGAACATTGGACAAGACGGGGCCACGGTCTATATCCATACAGGCGGCACACCGGGCTTATTCGCATATGCGCATCTTTGGGATGTGCCGCGCTCCGCATGAAGCTACCGCGGACGATAAGAATGGACCCATCCGATGGCCGCGTGTTTTATAATGCGGCAGAACCCGGCGAGTGGGCGGTGACCGGCACGTTTTCGTTTGTCGACGCATCGTTTGAAGACATGGATAACAAGGACCAGTTGTCCTTTACGTCTGGATGGATGGGCGTCACTTCGTACGGATATTCCACGTTCGTGCAGGTTTCTGTGGCCCCCGAGTCCGAGGTCGAAGCGGCGACACGTGCCTTGGCATTGCATCTGTTCAATGAGTACGGCGCGCCCGACATGTTAGCGGCCATGGAGGCCGCCCGCGGTGAAATCATGCACGCTGAATCGTTGTGTGATCATCCTGCGGGCACGCTCTTGGCCATTCGTCGTGATTTGACGGACCAGGGAATTTCCGAGCAAATCCGGATTGTCCCCCGCGATGACGAAGAAGGCGGGCATGCTCGAATCTGGGAATTCGTCGAAGACGAGTAGGTGGCCCATTCCGGGGTAGACTTGACGATCCCCCATGCTTTTGCGCTAATATAATTCCATGACTGAAATTCTCAAAGAACACGTTGATGAACCCTCTGTTTGGCTGGCGGATGAATACCGCGACGATGACGCGTGGACATTTCGATTTTCGGATAGACACGTTCAGGAATTATCTGATGCGCTGACGCGGATCCGGTCTCGCGGTTTAAATGGTACGCAATTTAAAAAAGATGATTTTGAGTTGCCTACGCTCGGCCCGATTCTTGATGATCAGCGCGAAGCCTTAGAAAACGGTCGTGGTTTCACGTTGATGCGGGGCATTCCCATTGACCGTTTTGATCTTGATGAGCTGTCAGCAATCTACTGGGGTATTGGTGCGCATTTGGGTGAAGGAATATTCCAAAACGCGCAGGGTGATCTGGTGGGTCACGTCACAGATCACGGCAAAAAATTCGAAGGCACAGATCCTTATAAATATAACATTCGCGCCTATACCACGACGCTAGAAATTCCACCCCACACTGATAGCTGTGATTTGGTCGGGTTGCTATGCGTGCGGGCTGCCAAGTCCGGCGGCGGCAGCGCAGTTGTCAGTTCCAGCGCATTATATAATCGCTTCCTCGATACCCGGCCCGATTTGTTGGAGCCACTTTATCGGGGGTTTCATCTTGATCTGATTGGTAAGGGAACCAAAGAAAAAGAGCTGTCGCATCACCGGATACCGGTCTTTTCCTATTGGGGTGGTAAGCTCAGTTGCCGCTATAACAAAGGCCAAATCGAACACGGTGCTGATAAGGCCCATGGCGGCTTGGACGCCCAAGAACAAGAAGCTGTCGACTACTTCCGGGAACTCTCGATGAGTCCTGATTTCAGATTGGAAATGAACTTCCAACCCGGTGATATCCAAGTGCTGAATAACCGCACGACGCTGCATTCGCGTACCGCGTTTGATGACTACGACAACCCCGAAGAACGCCGCTTGCTGCTGCGGTTGTGGCTGAATTCATTTTCGCCCCGCCCCATGCACCCGGCGTTCGCCAATCAGTTGAATACAGGCGAACGGGGCGCGGTCACAGTTCGTACCTGATTCTCGCCCTCGTCCAATCCAAAACACCGTCGGCACTGTATTGATGCTATGACGCATTCATTGATTTTGGTCCTTGGCGATCAACTCAGCCGCAACCTCTCTCCGTTACGCACCGGAACCAAAGCATCTGATGTCGTGCTGATGGTCGAGGTTGCCGAAGAAGCCTCGTATGTGAAGCATCACAAAAAGAAAATAGCTTTTCTTTTTTCCGCGATGCGCCATTTCGCTGCTGATTTAGAAAGTGATGGCTGGACTGTCGATTACGTCACCCTGGATGACAACGAAAATACGGGCAACTTCAACGGCGAAGTTGAACGTGCCATCAAGCGCCATAACCCCGAACAGGTCATCGTGACTGAACCCGGTGAATGGCGGGTCCGGCAAATGATGGATGATTGGCGTGAAGATTTGGGTATCCCTGTCGACATTAAGGCCGACGACCGCTTCATCGCAACCCACGATGAATTCGGTGACTGGGCCGAGGGTCGCAAGCAGCTTCGTATGGAATATTTCTACCGCGACATGCGGAAGAAAACCGGATTGCTGGTTGATGATGATGGCAAACCCGAAGGCGGCAAGTGGAATTTTGACAGTGAGAACCGCAAACCGCCCAAGGGCGAGATGTCGTTCCCGACACCGCTACGGATCGAACCTGATAAAATTACCCAAGAGGTTCTGGAGCTGGTCGGTGACACGTTCGATGATCACTTTGGCGAGTTAAAACCGTTTTGGTTCGCTGTCACGGCGGATGATGCGGAAAAGGCGTTCGATTTGTTTATCGAAAATGCATTGGTATCGTTCGGTGATTATCAGGATGCCATGCTCACGGATGAGCGCTTCCTCTATCATTCCGTGATTTCCATGTACATCAATGCGGGCCTGCTGGACCCCTTAAAAGTCTGTCAGCGTGTTGCCGATGAATATGCGCAGGATCGCGTACCGTTGAACGCGAGCGAGGGGTTTATCCGCCAGATCATTGGCTGGCGCGAATTTGTGCGTGGCATCTACTGGTTGAAGATGCCGGATTATGTTGATGAAAACTTCTTCGGTGCGGATCGCGATCTGCCTGAATTTTACTGGACGGCAGAAACCGATATGGCCTGCATCCGAGCGGCAGTGACCCAAACCATCGAAGAATCTTATGCCCATCACATCCAGCGGCTGATGGTGACAGGGAATTTTGCTTTGATTGCCGGGATCGATCCGAAACAAGTGCATGAATGGTATCTAGCGGTCTATGCCGATGCCTATGAGTGGGTGGAGTTGCCCAACACATTGGGCATGAGCCAGTTTGCCGATGGCGGATTGTTGGGATCAAAGCCCTATGCCTCCAGCGGCAACTACATCAATAAAATGTCGGATTACTGCAAAGGCTGTCGCTACGATGTGAAGCAGAAAACCGGGGATGATGCCTGCCCATTCAATGCGCTATATTGGGATTTTCTGATCCGAAACCGTGACAAGCTCGACAACAATCCACGGTTAGGACAAATCTATCGGAACTGGGAACGGATGGATCAGGACAAGCGGGACGACTACTTGGATTCCGCAAAGGCTTTTTTAAATTCGCTATCCTAGGGCGCTATGCCGAGTGTCGATAGGATGGCTGGTATCTGTTTCTTTAATCCAAAGAATCCCTTTTTGGTATGCGGCCAAACCGCCTGATCATATGTTTGGCGAAAAACGTCGACCTTAATATACGCAGCGCTCAGTTCAGGCGCGGCGTTCCGCATCGCGTCAGAAGCTGGACCGACTGGGATTTCTGCCGTTATCATTCTGTGTGCCCCACAGGCGCGGGCAAAATCAGAAATGGCCCCGCCCCATTCATTTCCCCATTGATTATAATTAACGATTGTTGAGGGAGCGTCGCCACATACCTTTGACGCCTGTGCCACGCCGTTCGTAACGGCGGCATTAGCGAAGTCACGGGCTTTCTCGGAGACGGTATAGGGTGATCGTCCCGCCGCAACCGTCAGCCCGAGCACACCCCGGATATCGGGCGTGTTTAGGTGTGTCTGGTCGATTGATACGTCCTCATCCGTGATCACCAGTATGCTGGGTCCAGCACCCGTGAGTTCGGCTGGGACATCAGATAGCACGCGTGGCGTGGGCGACTCGCCCTCTGACAATGCGGGGGCGTCCGTTGCCAGTTGGCCCACTGGGTTGAACCGTCCATCCGTATATTTCGCGATGTTGTCTGGCCGCGCCATATAGGTTTTTCCGACGGTATGTAGTCCACCGACCCAGCGCCAGGATAGGGTATTGGACGCGGGGTCCCAGTCCAACAGGTGCTGGGCAAAGAAATCGGCTCCCAACTGCCACGGCAGTTTCAGGGTAAATATCCAAATACTGGCGAACCACATTCGCGCGTGATTGTGCAGATACCCGGTTTCGATCAGTTCCTGTATCCAATGATCAAACGCATCAATGCCCGTTTGTCCCGTAGTGGCCTGAGTGTAGCGCCGCTTCAACTCTGGTTCGTCTTCCAATGTCTCTGCTAGCCTGGAGACGTCCGCCCTATATTCGTCCCAGACTTTTGGGCGGTGTTGCATCCAGCCCTTGAAGTAACCGCGCCAGAAAACCTCTTGGATGAATTTTTCAGACGCATTGTATCCGTGTTTGGACTGCACAGCAGATAGCACTTCGGTCTCGGTGATCAGCCGATGCCTAAGCCACGGAGATAGAGCAGATACGTTGCTGCGGTTTTCTGCGCCGAAATCGAAATTGCGGCTGCTGGCATAGGCACGGCCTGCGCTGGGTAAGAAACTGTTCAACCTCGCCAATCCTGCGCCCCGGTCTGGGGTCCAGTCCACTGGTTCTGCCGTATGGGGGAGACTGTCGAAAAGATCGTTCATGACAAGGGCGCCCGTTTCGCATCACTCCGGCATCGGTCCGAGCAATATTTAACGTTATCCCAATCCCGCGCCCATTTTTTGCGCCACGTAAAAGGGCGCTGGCAGATGGGGCAGGTTTTGCATGGCAGGTCTTGTTTCTGGCGCATCTTCATTACCGTTCAATACGAGTGGTGCACGCCTTCGGATTGGTTGCGATTTTGCAGAGTCCGAAATCTGGCCTAAACTTGCACGTCAAAGGGAAGGGGAGCACTGATGGACGGACTAACGGTTGCCGACAGCACAGAGATTCTAACGACATTGGCTGGACATATATCGGGATTTGATCCGACGCGGATATCCGATCATGGTTTGCACGTGGCCAAAGTTGGGATCGCCGACACCATCGGCGTGACACTCGCCGGATTGCCGGAACCCTGCGTCCAGATCTTGTTAAATACGCCGGGTGTTGCGGATGCGGTTGGGCCAGCGCTGATCTTTGGGACAACCAGCCGCACCAGCGCGTTGGATGCGACGCTGATCAATGGTACGGCGTCCCACGCGCTCGATTTTGACGACTTCAGCTCGATCATGGGCGGGCATCAGTCCGTGCCGTTGGTCGCGCCGCTATTCGCTTTGGGCGACGAACGGGGCCTGACCGGGCGTGACATGATTGACGCTTATGTGGTGGGGCTAGAAGTCGAACATCGTTTCGCCCGCGCCGTGCATCCGCATCATTATGACAAAGGATGGCATCCGACTTCGACGTTGGGGATCTTTGGTACGGTCGCAGCATGTGCCTTTGCGATGCAATTAGGTCCTCAGAAAACGGCGCTCGCGATGGCGATTGCGACATCGATGGCAAGTGGACTAAAGGCTAACTTTGGGACCATGACCAAGCCCCTGCATGTTGGGCATTCAGCACGCAATGGCCTGATGGCATGTTATCTGGCCGAGCAGGGGTTCGAGGCCAATGCGTCAGCGATGGAGCATCACCAGGGTTTTTTGAACGTATTTAATGGAGAAGGTCTGTTCGAGACGGCCCCGCTGATCGAAGATTGGTCTGATCCATTGGATATCGAACTGCCGACGCTTAGTCTGAAACAGTTTGCGTGTTGTGGCAGCATGCATCAGGCGATTTTTGGCATGTTGGGTCTGGCCAAAGACGAAGACATTGACCCCAACCGTGTGACCAACATTGATATTGGCCTGCATGCTCGGCGGCTGCGCCATACCAACAATCCATTCCCGAAAAGTGTACTACAGGCCAAGTTTAGCGTTCAGTATACCGTCGCCCGTGCCTTGAATGACCGTGCCGTTTTGCTGAAAGATTTCGAAGGTGAGGCGTTCTTTGATCCTGATATCGAACGCCTTCTCGACATCTCGACGGCGCGCCCGCTGCCGGATGATGGCCCTGGGCCGACAGGCCTTTGGGATGCAGTCGTATCAGTCACGCTGGATAATGGCACGGTGCTGAAACGCGAGGCTATTGATATGGTTGGGCGCAGCGGAGACAACGCTATGTCCCGCGATGAATTGCGTGACAAATTCATGGATTGCGCGGGCTTGGTAATATCGGCGGATGCGGCATCGCAGGCCTTTGATGCGTTGATGGGGCTAGATATCTGCGACGACCTAGATGACATTGTATCGTTCCTGGTTGGCAATTAGATGTACACGGTCCCTTCCATGATGCGCCGCGCGGTGCGGCCAAGGGTGGCGCGTTTGGCGGCGTAGGCATTGCCTTCTAGTTCGACGATTGCTTCGGTGACGATGACGCCTGCAGGGTGGCCGAAATTGACCTCCACATTTTTGCGGGTTTCGGGGCGGCAGGCCTCGTAAACAATCGTGCCGGGGATGCGGCTGGCGACGCCGGTACAAACGGTGCTTGTACCCGCATATGTCTTGTGCATCTGTTGCATGAACATCAGCCGCGATAAAAAATCGCTCTCTTCGGCTTTGACCGTACGGCCACCGATTTCATCATAGTAGTCCTGCGGCGGTGCGATCATGGCGACAAACGGTGTCGCCGGACTATCAATTGCGGCGCGGTCCGGATCATCAATCATTCCCATCGCAACACCGGCGTGGGCGCGTATTTTTTCCAGTTTCTCACATAGCTCTGTGTTGGCATCGATCTCGGCCGCGGTTTCCGTGCCGGTCATGCCCAGATCGGCAGCGCGGACAAACACATGCGCGTTGCCAATATCGACCATGGAAACCTCTAATGTGCCGACCCCCGGCACGTCTAGACGCTCCATCGCATTCCCTGTCGGCAGCAGATGCCCCGCACTCGACCCGGCGGTATCGGCAAAATCCACCTGGATTGGCGCACCGGTACCAGGGACACCAGGAATATGATAATCGCCAACCTCAAGGGGCTTGCCGTCCTTCACTGGCACTTCGGTGATCAGCATCCGGTCCAAATTGGTATTGTAGATGCGAACACTGGTGACAGGTTCGGTGATCTCCACCATGTTCTCCCAGACGGCAAACGCGCCAACCCCGGATGTCAGATTGCCACAAAGTGATCTGAGATCTACTGAGGGCTGATCGATTTCGACCTGACCAAAGGTGTAGGTCAGGTCCGCGTCCTTGGCACGCGGGTTATCTGTGGGGGGTGGCCCAATAACGCAGACCTTGCTGGTCAGCGGATCGGCCCCACCCAACCCATCGATTTGACGTTTGTCGGGAGAGCCGAATATCCGCAGGATCGTTTTCTCCCGCTCTATTGGATCACGGGGCAGATCGCTATCTCTCAGGTATATCCCCTTGCTGGTCCCACCTCGTAAGATCACACATCGAATGGCTTCGGACATTCAAACTCTTCCTTTTTGTTAATTCATCTGGTTTGCGGGGGGCGCTCTCAACCCTCGTCTGGAGGCACCGAGACGTCAATTCCTTCTTCATCAAAAACCTCGCGGGCCAATTTGAACGCTTCAATCGATGCGGGTATGCCGCAATAGATTGCGACGTGTTGGCATATTTCTCGAAGTTCTGTAACCGTAAGACCATTGTTAATGGCGCCTTTAAAGTGGAGCTTGAATTCCTCTGGGCGGTTGAGTGCAGCCAACATACCGAGGTTCATGATGGATCGGTCACGACGTGCCAAAACGCCGCGTGCCCAGCTGGCGCCCCAACCATATTCTGTAACCATTTGTTGAAAATCGGCGGTGAAGTAATCGACTTTAGCCATCTTGGCATCGACATATTCATCACCCAGTACTTCGCGACGGCATTTCATCCCTGCATCGTAATCACCCGCACGTTCTGTCATTCTCTTGATCCTTTTGGTTGTTTAAATCGGTGGGTCATTTTGGCTTTTATTTGGCACATGGTCGAGGCACTGAACTACAGAATTCCAACATGTACATTTTTCGGTTTAGCGCTATAACGGGCAGCCTCTGAGCCATTATTGAGAGCTGCGTTGCGCGCGCGACGCGCCAAGGAATTCCATGAGCGACGTGACAGACCAACCAAAAAGATCGGGCATCATGCGGTTCCTGCCGTTGACGCGTGTGTCTTCAGCTCCGTTCATCCGACTTTTCGCGGCCTTACCAATAACGGCCAACCAAATCACTGCACTATCGCTGATAATGGGTGTTTGGGCATGTTACCTGTTTTACCTTGGCGAATATAAATACACGCTGCTGGCCGCTGTTCTGTTCACTTTATCCTATATCTTGGATAACTGTGACGGGGCCATTGCGCGTCTGAAGGGGCTGACGTCCGAGTTTGGCAAACGTTTCGATACGTTTGTCGATTGGTTTGTGAACAATCTGTTTTTTGTGATGCTCGGCTGGGGCGAATGGGTCCGGACGGATCAGTCGTTTTGGTTCTGGTGTGGTGCTGCTGCGGCGTTTGGTGGGACGGTAAATTATATCATTGATCAAATCCGTGACACTCAAGAAAATGCAGCCGGGGTTGAAAAGGTCAAAGACGGCCCTGATGATAGTCTCGGGGATCAAACGGTCTATACGTCTCGGGTGATACGGTCAGATTTCTGCTTTATTGTTCTTGCGCTGGCGCTGTTCGATTTGGTCTGGCTGCTGTTGCCGGCATCGGCCATTGGCGCACAGGTATACTGGGGATTGCAGTTTATGAAGGGCTTCCGTCGCCATCATGTCTGACGCTCCTACTACACCCGTTAAAAAATCAATCAATGCTTGGCAGATCGTATTCGTAATCGTTGGCATCGGTTTGCTGGCCGCCATCATGTGGCGGATCGACATGAACGCCGTGATGGCCCAGGTCAGCACGATTGGATGGGGAATTCTGCTGGTCATCGGCATCTATTTGATGGCGTTTCTATGCGACACGGTGTCTTGGCGGTTGGTGATCCGTCGAGATCAACTTCATAAACTCAGCTTTGTAAATTTGTTCAACATTCGCATGGTGGGTGCAGCTTGGAATAAAGTGACGCCGATTTTTGGAATGGCGGGCGAGCCGATCAAGGCCGTCTTGATGCGCCGATATCATGGTGTTGATTATCGTGAAGGTGGTGCATCACTGGTGATCGCCAAGACGGCAAACTTGATCGCATTGGTGATTTTTTTGACGAGCGGGCTATGTCTGGCATTGCTGACAGATGCCTTGCCACCGGCTTACCGCGTTGGGGCGACGATTGCGTTGTTGATGTTGGCGACCGGGATTGGCTTGTTGTTTGTCGTGCAGCGTTTCCGGCTTAGTTCTAAAAGTGGTGCGTGGCTCAGTCGGCGATGGTTTGGCAGACCGATCTTGCGCATTCTGGATCAGATGCACGCCCTTGATGAGCGGTTGGCCGAAGCCTATACGACGGATCGCAGACGGTTCGTGATGTCTGTCATCATGACGCTGGCCAACTGGTTGATTGGCGTGTTGGAACTGTGGGTCATCATGTGGTTATTGGACGTCCCCATCACTTTGACAGAGGCATGGTGCATCGAGGCCGTGGTCGAATTGGTCCGCGCTGCGACGTTCTTTATTCCTGCGGGCATTGGCACACAAGAAGCCGCACTTGTATTGGTGATCGGCCACATCACGGGCCAAGCCCCGTTGGGATTGGCGGTGTCGTTCATTCGCCGCGCGCGTGAACTGGTCTATGTCCTGTGGGGGTTCGGGATCAACTGGTTCGCCTATCGCAGCGCAACCAAGGTGAATACATGACAATAGATCTCGTAAAACTTGATACATTGATCATTGATGCCCGCACCGATGCGCTTGGCGAATTGGATATCAGCACTTCAGTCATGGGCCTGACGTTGATTGATCGTCTTGTATTGGCGGCAAAGCGCGCAGGCTTTCAGACAATAAAAATCCATGCCGACGACATCACTCATGTTGGTGTGAAATTGGGTCTGCGCAAGGCATCGGGGGCCGAGGTCACGACCGACTATGTCAAAGCTTCACAGACCGCAGCAATTGTGCCTGCCCATCTATTGGGTGAAGTCCCTTGGCTATCATTTTTACGTAAAAATGGCGAACTGCCAACGGGGCTGGATGCGCCATCGGTGCTGACCGGCCCATCTGATTTCAAAGCAGAAGAGAACCAACTTCTTAGCCGATTGGTTAAAGAAACCGATGGTTTTATGTCGCGGAAGTTTGCACGGCCGATATCATTATTCCTATCACGACGCTTGGCGCCGATGGGAATCACGCCCAATCAAATGACATTCGTGTGTATGCTCATTGGATTGATTGGCGCCCCGTTTTTCTTGTCGGCTGATCCGTTATTTCAAGCCATCGGTGGGTTGTTGTTCGTCGCGCATTCCGTGACCGATGGCTGCGATGGGGAACTCGCAAGACTGACGTATACGGAATCTCGATTTGGCGGATTGTTTGATTTTGCCAGTGACAATCTGGTGCACGTTTGCGTGTTTGGATGTATGGCTTGGGGTTGGCATATCAACACAGGCTCGCCATGGCCGTTGTACTTTGGTCTAGGCGCGTTAGTCGGTACGATTGGTTCTGCGGCGGCGGTTTATTGGCTGACGATGCGCAAGAAATCT
The DNA here is from genome assembly GCA_965659695.1 of Rhodospirillales bacterium. Taxonomy (GTDB): domain Bacteria; phylum Pseudomonadota; class Alphaproteobacteria; order Rhodospirillales; family Casp-alpha2; genus UBA4479. The sequence continues at coordinate 18,783 of CBFHXC010000003.1, read as the reverse complement.
GGTTCCGGCCCGCTGTATACATCTGTTTCTGCGTCGGACGACAATAAGAAACTCAGCAAGATGCTCGACGATTTATCCCGTCGTGACTTTATTTATCTGGTGTTTGCGATGTCCGTAGTTGGGCAAGCGCACTGGTTCGTCGCGATGACGGGCATCGGCGCACCGATCTTCTTGATCTTGGTGATCGTCTTGGCGGTGAAAAATGCCCGACCGTCGCAGGGTGTTAAGCCGTAGACGCCATATCCTTGGCATTAAGTGCACGGATCGCGATCTCGAGCGCTTCATCCGTATCGACATCGAGCCACCAAGTGCCTGTCACATCAACGGTATCCGCGCGACCTTTGCCCGCCAGAACGCGCAAGCCATCTGCCAGCCCATGCTGACCATCAGCCGCCGCTGCACGTAAGCCATCAAACAGCGAAGGTGTACAATACATGACGCCGGTGTCGGCCGCGTCCCAGTCACCCAACGATTTTGAAATGGCTTTAATCGATGCGCCATCCAACTTCACCTTCATGACGTCATCGACGTCGTGCATGTCTGTGATGTTGCGGTCAATCGCGAGCAGCATGCCATCCTGTGGCAGCGTCTGGTTGATCAGCGCACCCGGAAGTGCTGCGTCGTACACATGATCGCACATGGATAAAAGGAATGGCTGATTGCCGATGACTTCGGCGGCACCCAAGGCACTGGCGCCGTTGCCTTCTTCCCAATCTGGGGATGTGCAGAATTCGACGCTGACACCCATGTGCTTGGCGACGGATTGGAAGTGACTTTTGACGGTGTCGCCTTCGTAACCCAACGCAACAACAAAGCGGGTAATGCCCGCGCCATCGCGAAGATTCTGAACTACACGTTCTGCCAAAGTTTGACCTGCCACGGTTGCCAATGGTTTTGGCAGGCTGGTTTGTGGCAAAAGACGCGACCCCTTGCCTGCCGCCAAAATCAATGCGGTTGGCGTGGCGTTGGCGTCTTGTTGTGGCAGATGCGCCGCAGACGCGCGCTTAAGCTCGGCCGGGATATCAGGCGTTTCCCCCTCGATGAACGCGTTGCAAAGATCATGGGCATCTGAATCCCGCACCTGGACCGGCGGGCTTTTCATATAGTACGAAGATGGTGCTTCAAGTGGGCCGCCAATGCCACGGGTCAGGCCCAGTTTGGCGCAACGAATCCCGTCAATGACAACGCCCGCACTGTTTGGTGAATCCTGAACTGACAAACGTAATTCAAGCTCCATCGGCACGTCGCCAAAGCCCAAACCTTCCATGCGTATAAAGGCAACCTTGTTGTCGTTTTGCCAAGGCACATAGTCCGATGGACCGATGTGGATGTCGCCATCGCTCAAGCGCAGATCAAATTGAGACTGTACGCTCTCGGTCTTGGACTTTTTCTTGGACTTCAGGCGCTTGCGCTCAAGCATGTTCAAGAAGTCGGTGTTGCCACCAGTGTTTAACTGATAGGTGCGTTTGACGTCGACGCCACGGTCTTCAAACAAGCGGCTGAGTGATCGGTGCACGATCGTCGCGCCAACTTGGCTTTTGATATCGTCGCCAACGATGGGGACACCGGCATCGCGAAAACGCTGAGCCCAAACCGGATCTGACGCCAAGAATACGGGCACACAGTTGACCATACCCACTTTGGCATCCAAGCAAGCTTGTGCGTAATACTTAACCGCTTGTTCCGATCCCACGGGCAAATAACAAACCAAAACCTCTGCGCCGCTTTCGCGTAACACTTGGGTGACATCGACAGGAGATTCTTCTGCAATACGGAATGCACTGTCTTCGTCGTAATCAGCCATATGATCAGGCACGCCATCCAGGACAGGGCCCATTTGCACGACTACGTTTGAAACGGGCAGAACACTCTGGAAAACAGTTGTGCAGTTGGGCTTTGCAAAGATCGCCTTTTCCAACGGCGCGCCAACTTTGCGCTTATCGACATCGAATGCAGCGACCACTTCGACATCGGTCGCGCCCCATTCGCCGACACGGGGGTGCATCAACCCGGCAAAGGCCTGTTGTTCGTGGTTACGGTAGTACTCTAGTCCTTGGATCAGAGAACTGGCGCAGTTGCCAACGCCTGCGATGGCGATTTTAATCTTTGACATAATGGTCCTTTTGATCGGGTCGATCAGTATTAGCAGTCAGGGTCGTCCCGAAATGAAACGGAACACGGTGATGGTGCTTTTTCACCACAATGGCGCATTTTTATAGGTGCCGATGCGGCACGTCCAGCCATGGTCGCATAAAATCGTCACCAAACAGTCAACAAAAAGTGAGATTATAGCGAATAGTGGGAAATTCGTGCTCAAACGCCTTCATTTAGGCACTTCAGCAGATATTTTTGACGACCTCGTCTTGATTGCAGATTGTGAGGAGCGTTCATGGCACTATTATCTCGAAGCAGGCATTTGAATTGTTAACCAACCGATATCGTAGCTGACAAGGACTTTAGATCATAGCGTTTTTTAATCCCGACCATAATTGTTGGCGTGTTACTCAGGCAGAACGGTTTGGCCTGTTGATAGATGGTGCCAATTATTACGCAGCGTTGCGAAGTTCTCTCCTCAAAGCGGAAAAATCGGTTTTTTTAGTCGGATGGGATATCGATAGTCGCATCCGATTAGCTGGTGAAAGCGTGGCTGATGATGGGGCCCCTGAGCACCTGCGTGATTTCTTAGAGCACCTCGTCCAGGAAAACGCAGAACTTCGCATCCACGTCCTCATGTGGGATTTTTCAGTTCTGTACGCCTTGGAGCGAGAGCCATTACCTGCGCTGAACTTCTCGTGGTCCACACCGCCACAGATAGAAGTTTGCCTGGATGATGTGGTGCCACTGGGCAGCAGTCATCACCAGAAGCTGGTTATTATAGACGGAAAGCTGGCGTTTTGTGGCGGGTTGGATTTACCGGGAGGGCGATGGGATACCCGTGATCATGCCCCCGACAATCAATATCGGAAAAATCCTGCTGGCAAGCCTTATGGTCCGTTTCATGATGTGCAGAGTGTCGTTGACGGAGAGACTGCGGAATCATTAACAGAACTTGTGAAAGAGCGCTGGGAGCGCGCCGCCTGCCGAACGCCCTATTGTCCTGACACCACGGGAGACCCATGGCCGGATGGTGTGTCTACGCTATTTGAAGAACAGCAGGTAGCAACAGCGAGAACTGTTCCTCCGCTGGGCGAGCGAGAGGGCATTCACGAGATACAGCAACTCTATTTTGATATGATCAGCCAAGCCGAGAAACTGATTTATCTTGAGAACCAGTATTTTACATCAGATCCGATGGCACGCGCACTGATGGATAGATTAAAAGAGCGCCCCAATCTGGAACTTGTGATGGTTTCCTCGAAAGAACCTTTTGGATTTTTGGAAGCGCACAGCATGAACTCTGGCCGCCGCAGTTTTATGCGACACTTTGAAGAAAACAATCTCATGGATCGCGTGCGATCTGTATATCCGCGGGTGCCCGACGAGACAGAGGCAGGGCAAGAGGTTCAAATTCATGCCAAATTGACGATTATTGATGATCAGCTCTTTCGGGTTGGATCTGCGAATTTGACCAATCGATCAATGGGGACAGATGGAGAATGCGATCTTGCCATCCAAGCCAAATCTGCAGCCGATAGTGAGGCCATCTTGGCAATTCGAAACGACCTTTTGGCAGAGCATTTAGGGATGAGCATTGAAGAGGTGGCAAAGGAGATCAAGTCCCACGGAAATTTGCGCTCATTGATCGATGCACGAAAAAAACAAAGCCGAACACTTATAGACATCGATTTTGAAACGGATGATGCTGAGCCGGTTGCATAGATGTTTCATGCGTTGACTGACCCTGAACGCCCGGGCGATGCATCACAGTTCGCTGGCGACATGCTGAGCGCACGACCGGGCGGATTTGAGATCAGGGGGCGATATATCGTGATCGCGTCATTCATACTGTTGGTATTGCTTTATCTATGGTGGGCGTGATGTCCACGATTTATCTGATCTGTTTAATGTGCTGATGCGTAAGCCGAATATAGATGCAAAAATGAAATTTCACGCTAAAATATTGTGATCTACCGCGTGCATCTTTGGAAATTCTGCGTTAATAGCTCCCCATGCAATTACGAAGTTGGCAGCAAAAAATCGTCGATAGCTTTCCGACGATCATCAAACAGCACAAACGGTTTATCCTAAAAGCTCCTACGGGCGCGGGTAAGACGGTACTTGCGCGTGAATTGATTGAGCGTTTCTACAACGGCAAAAAGGTCGTGATCTTGTGTCACCGCCTCGTCTTGTTGGAGCAACTACAGGGTGCGCTCAGTGAAATGCACAATGTGCGTAAACTGGCTGTATCGGATACGGGCGAGGCATTTGACGGATACGATATCCTGCTGTCGACCAGTATGCGGGCCAAAGAAGTGCTGACCGACGCGATCCCCAAGGCGGATTTGATCATTGTCGACGAAGCCCACCGTGTATCCCCCAATGGGCGCGGATATCGGCGCATTATCGATAATTTCAAAGAAAATGGAAAACCGGAAGCCCAGTTTATTGGTTTAACGGCATCACCAGAACGCCGTACAGGTGATCAGCGCGATCAGCTGAACTTGGCATTTGATGCAATTATCGACTGCGCCAATATCGAAGACTTGATTGCCGAAGGAATTTTGGTGCAACCGGTGTACCGGCCGCACTTTGTGCATGATCTGGACCTGAACAGCATTGATATCAGTTCTGGGGAATATCCTGTTTCGACGTTGGCCAACGAGATCATTAAGTCATCGATGCTGGATTATGCCATTCGCGCATATAATGAAGAACGCACCAAGGTCAGCGGCCAGCCGATTTCCGCGTGGTTCTGCACGGATATTTCGGTCGCGGAAGTGACACTGCGAAGTATCGAACAGTTTGGTATTAAAGCCGCGATCATAACCGCTGGCACGCCGATCAAAGAGCGCATGAAGCTTCTTGCCCAGCACGAAGCTGGCGAGATCGAAGCGATGGTTTCCGTTGGCGTTCTGACAGAGGGTTGGGACAATCCGCACTGTAATATCATCGTTCATTTGCGGCCAACGTTATCCAAAGTTCTTTGGGGTCAAACCGTGGGGCGTGGCCTGCGATCCGCCAAAGGCAAAGATAAATGCGTGGTCATTGATGTCAGCTCAAACTGGAGCACATTTGGACCGGTCGAAAAGCTTGAATGGACATTGTGGAGCCATCCGCGTTCCTTCATGCAGTACAAGAACCGCTTCAATTGGATAGGCCAACAGCAGGACGGTGAAGACAACGAAGACATCTATTTGATGTGCAAAAACGATATCGGCGCAGGGTCGTACTGCTCTCACATCTACAAAAAGAATGTCTATGAAAATGATACATGCCCCGTTTGCGGCACCTATGCGGCGATCGACATTTATAAAGAGCAAAAACTCGACACCACATTGAACGAGAACAAACTGCATAAGTTGTTCTTCGCGAAGGCACCAGAAATCTACGAGACATTGAATTTGTCGGTCTGGGGTAGTCTGGAGTCTTCGGCTTGGCGTACGGCATCCGTCGATGAGCAGATTTACATGCTGTTTTGCATGGCCTTCGCTGGTGTGAGCGGCGAAGAAACCAAATCCGAATCCGATTACTGGGATGTTGCTTTGGCGGCAGAACGAAATATTAGAGCCTACTTGATCGATAATGAAATCCAAATCGTCAAACAACTCGACTTTGATTTGGATGGCATTGCTGATGGGGTGAATACACGTCGTAAAATTCGCACCCTTCAGGCCAATTACGGAATCTCACTGGCTGGGCCAAGCTTTGATGAATGCTCGCGCTCCGAATGCGAACGCAAATACCAAAAGGCGATCAAGATCACTGAACGCTTGGCGACACTGGGTTGCTCCACCCAAGACAATCTGCCGTATTTCAACGCAGAAGAGTATATGGCAGCCGCTGAGTAAGCAGCGTAGCCTTATAAAATCTGGCTGAGGAACTCTTTGGTGCGTGGGTCTTTGGCGTCAACAAAGAATGTGTCCGGCGGTCCGTGTTCGACGATGATTCCTCGGCCCGTGAAATAAATGTGGTTGGCGACCCGTCGCGCAAACCCCATTTCGTGCGTCACCAGAATACACGTCATGCCCTCTTCGGCGAGATCCTGGATCGTGGTCAGCACTTCTTTAACGGTCTCGGGGTCAAGCGCTGCCGTCACTTCATCGAACAGCATCACGTCAGGATGCATGGCCAGTGACCTGGCGATGGCGACGCGCTGCTGCTGACCACCCGAAAGCTCTCCTGGGTAACTGCTTTCTTTGCCGCCAAGACGCACCTTTTTAATCAGATCATGGGCGCGTGCCTCAACCTCTGCCTTGTCCTGTTTGAGGACCAGCGTTGGTGCCATCATGATGTTTTCAAGCGCGGTTTTATGTGGGAACAGATTGTACTGCTGAAACACCATGCCGACTTTTTTGCGCAGTTCCGATCATTACAATTTTGCACGTCACGGGATTCCTGCGGCGAGGCTTGTCGCTGGGTTTGATAAGTCGAATTCTAATCTCAAGTACGTTCTAACTCCTGCTGACAACAGTGATAAAATCGATACTGCTGACTTGGCGCGGGCAACTCAATTGACCGCTGGATTGGTGCTTGCTGCATGCAATGCGAAAACACTCGATTTGAGGTAATGGAGCCTTTTTTGGGCGCAACGATAAAGATGAAACCGGAGCATAAACAATGAGCAGAGTGGTTACCGTGGGCGCAGCACAACTAGGCGCGATCCAAAAATCGGACGATAAGACAAGCGTCGTTAACAGAATGCTTGCGCTAATGGAGAACGCGCATAGCAAGGGTGTCGATCTGATCGTATTCCCAGAGCTAGCGCTGACCACATTCTTTCCACGCTGGTATTTCGAAGATCAGGATGAAGTAGACGCGTATTTTGAGTCTGCCATGCCAAGCAACGAAACTCAGCCACTATTCGAGGCGGCAACGCGCTTGGGAATGGGGTTTCACTTGGGGTATGCGGAAAAGATTGAGGAAGATGGAGAAACCCACCGTTACAACACAGCGATCCTTGTCGATAAAAGTGGTGATATCGTTGGTAAATACAGAAAGATTCATTTGCCTGGCCACGGAGAGTATGACCCAGAGCGATCATTCCAACATTTGGAAAAACGTTACTTTGAAGTCGGTAATCTCGGTTTTCCTGTATGGCGCACAATGGGTGGCATTATGGGAATGTGTATATGCAACGACCGCCGTTGGCCCGAGACGTTCCGATGCATGGGCTTGCAGGGAGTAGAGATGGTGGTGCTTGGCTACAACACACCGATAACCAACTCTCAGTCGGACGAGTCCACCCATCTTCGCTATTTTCACAATACACTCTCATTGCAGGCTGCTGCCTACCAGAACAGTACATGGGTGATTGGCGTCGCCAAGGCTGGTGACGAGGATGGTCACCCGCTCATGGGTGGCAGCGCAATCGTTGCCCCAACTGGAGAGATCGTGGCGCAGTGCCACACCACTGACGATGAATTGATCGTCGCCGACTGTGACCTGGATGACAGCATTTTCGGCAAAGAAACGGTGTTTGATTTTAAACGTCATCGTCGGCCAGAACACTACGACCGCATCACGTCACAAACCGGCGTAGAATTGCCGGACTAAGGGGAGATACAAATTGTCAGATTTCGATACCATAATTCGAGGCGGTACGGTTGTTACGTCTGCCGATATTTCTCGATGTGATGTTGGCATTAAGAACGGCAAAGTGGCCGCACTTGGTTACGATCTTGGAAGTGCAGATAAAATTATCGACGCCGATGGGTTGCTCGTGATGCCTGGTGGGGTTGAGGGGCACTGCCATATCGAACAACGCTCTGCCGTTGGTGGGGTTATGACCGCGGACGATTTCTATACGGGCACGCGATCTGCCGTATTTGGTGGAACCACGACGGTGATCCCCTTTGCTGCTCAAAGCAAAGGTGCGTCACTTCGACAAGCCGTTCAGGAATACCACGAATGCGCAGGACCAAAAGCAGTTATCGATTATGGCTTTCATCTGATTGTTAATGATCCGACCGAGCAAGTGCTGGGCCAGGAACTGCCTGCATTGATCGAAGACGGATACACGTCTTTCAAAGTCTATATGACTTACGATGCACTCCGTCTTGATGATCGACAAATGCTTGATGTGTTGGCGTGTGCTCGAATGAACAGTGGTTTTGTGATGGTTCACGCTGAAAACCATGAAATGATCAAATGGTTGAGCGATAGGCTTATCAACAAGGGATACACCGAACCCAAATATCATGCCGTTAGTCATGCGCGATTGGCGGAGAGCGAGGCAACCCACCGGGCCATTGCGCTTTCTGAGCTTATTGATGTGCCAATGCTTATTGTGCATGTATCGACAGAAGATGCGATGAACGAAATCCGAAAAGCGCAATCGGCTGGGCTAAAAGTTTATGGTGAGACCTGTCCGCAGTATTTGTTTTTGACGGCAGACGATCTCGACCGGGAAGGCGCAGAGGGTGCGAAGTTTTGTTGCAGCCCACCGCCGCGCGACGCGGCTTCTCAAGAAGCGATTTGGCGGGGCCTCGCCAATGGGACGTTTCAAGCCTTTACGTCGGATCATGCGCCTTACCGATTTGACGATACAGGGAAGCTAAGAGCTGGACCCAATCCGTCATTCAAAGAAGTTGCCAACGGTGTTCCAGGCATTGAACTACGGTTGCCGTTATTGTTTTCAGAGGGGGTGAAGAAGGGTCGCATCGATATCCATCAATTTGTCGCCCTGACATCCACAAATATTGCCAAGCTTTATGGGCTGCATCCAAAGAAAGGCACCATCGCGGTTGGTGCTGATGCTGACATTGCAATATGGGACCCTGAACTAGAGAAAACGATAAACTACGATCAACATATTCATGACGACGTCGGCTACACGCCTTACGAGGGTCGCACTGTGACAGGTTGGCCCATCATGGTTTTGAGTCGCGGCCGTGTTGCCATCGAAGAAGGGGAGTTACGCGTCGAACGCGGCTCAGGAGAATTTCTACGACGCGAAAAATCTGCCGCGGCCCAGCCACTTGGTCGTCTGGTTCCGGAAATGGATACCTCCAGAAACTTTGGCGCAGATATCCTGCCCGCTGGGTGAGCATAGTCGATTTAGTTAAAGGCAACAGAATGGACCAAAATACTAATAACAGTGCTGGGAAACTTACCAACGGTCGGATTGTCGTTATCAATCCAAATTCGACGAAAGCCGTTACTGAGGGTATTGATGCCGCGCTGGATCCTCTGCGTTTTTCGGATGGGCCTCAATTCGACTGCATCACCATCAAAGATGGTCCGCCGGGCATCGCGACACAGCGCCACGTCGATGATGCGGTTAGCCACGTCTGCGACGTCATTACACGGGAAAGTAATTCGGCCGACGCTTTCATCATTGCCTGCTTTTCTGACCCGGGGCTTCTTTCTGCCCGAGAGGTCACGAACAAGCCGGTTTTTGGTATCGGCGCGTCGTCGTATGCACAGGCCACGCTCCAGGGAGAACGCTTCGGTGTGATCGCGATCCTTGAAGCATCGACGGTCCGTCAACGCCGTGCCGTTCGCTTAATGGGGTTTGAAAGCAGATATGCGGGCAGTCTGCCCATTGGGTTTGGAGCTGAAGAACTTGCGGGGGGCCAGGTAAGAGATCGAATGATCAAAATCGGTCGAAAACTGATCGAAACACATAGCGCTGACGTTTTGATTATGGGTTGCGCAGGCATGGCCTGTTTTCGCGCAGATATCGAAGCGGCTCTCGGCGTGCCTGTTATTGATCCTTCACAAGCTGCGGCGACGCAGGCCCTGGCTGCCGTGCGCTTGGCTCGTTAACGTGACAATGCTGTTCCGACAGTCCTCATATTCTATGAATAATAAATATTTACTTCGCTAATGTTGATTGTCTGACGTCAGCGCTTTTGGAACAGACTAGCGGGATTGCATAAGAGAGGATTTCTAGCTCATCGTAGTGACCGAAGTGAACGCAGATGAGACAGAAATTAAAGAAAAGACAGATAGGTTAAGCCAAGGCTATCAAGGACATCCGCCGAGCTTCGCCGTCGTGAAGGCATTGCTGTACTCTAAGAGGTTGATTTTATTGGTGCGCCCGGTGGGATTCGAACCCACGACCCCAGGATTAGGAATCCTGTGCTCTATCCTACTGAGCTACGGGCGCACATCGTTTTCCTACACCGATGCTAAGACGCTTTCAATTCATGGGGTGACAGAATGCTTTTCGGCAAATCCGTGTCGTCGTAGTATTGCCTATGTTCGATCCCGCCGTTCTTGCCATCGTTATCGCAACGTTCGTTCTCGCCGGTGCCGTCAAAGGCGTGATTGGGATGGGCTTGCCAACGGTGAGCCTAGCCTTGCTAACCGTGGCATTGGACCTGCCCAGCGCGATGGCGTTGTTGTTGTTGCCGTCGTTTATCACCAATTTTTGGCAGGGTGCCGTCGGCGGTCATGGCATCATCATTTTCAAAAGGCTCTGGCTGTTTTTCTTATTCGCGACAGGAATGGTTTGGGTCGGTGGACTGGCTCTCTCACGTGTGGATGTGGCGCTTTTATCGGCGTTGCTGGGTGGGTTGATCACGGCTTATGCGGTCATCGGCCTGGTTGGGATTAAGCTGTCGATATCACCCCAACAAGAACGCTGGCTCGGCCCCGTGCTGGGTGCAGTGAATGGTGTCCTGACCGGGATGACTGGATCGTTCGTAGTGCCCGGCGTAATGTTCTTACAAGCTATTGGCTTGCCGCGCGATGCGTTAATCCAGGCAATGGGAATTTTGTTCACGATCTCGACCCTGGCGCTGGCTGTCGCGTTGGGCGGCAATGATCTGCTGAGCAAAGATCTCGGTATTCTATCCGCGTTGGGTGTCATCCCCGCCCTGCTGGGCATGGTATTGGGGCAGCGCATCCGCAAAGCCCTTTCCGAAGAAAAGTTCCGGCGGGTGTTCTTTATCTCGTTACTTGTGCTGGGGCTCTATATCGTCGCGGGTGCGCTCGGTCTTTTGTAATCACTTGTAGCGAAAAAAGCTGGTCGGTACAGAGATATTCACCATCACGGATTCAATCCCCGGATTGGTATCGCCCAAGCTGGCATTCGACGAATGAGTCGCAGATACGCCAAATCGAGAGTTGTCCGGGAACCGATATGCAATCTCGATACGTGATCGGAACTGCAAGCCGTACCCCAGATCAAGCTGATCCGTTTTGCCGCGCCACCACGTGGGCGCGATGGATGGTTGAACAATCCAGTTATCACCCAGTTGAATGTCCATCAAAAGCCCCGCACCCAGGAATGTCATATTGTTGGTGACGTAACTTGCGTGAACGAAAGGCTTAAATCCCCAAAACTGATCGGCGTATCGATACTCTAACGAGAACTCGGCCTCTCGGTCTTTTTCGTGTTCGACATCAAAAACACCGCCAGAGAACGTGACGTAGTCGGGATCGTTTTTGGCCAAGCTGATCCAATCATCCGCGCCAGCGACGCGTGGCATAAATAATAGGGCCAATAGTATGAAGTTCAGCAAGCGCATTAGAATGCGCGCCCCCCTTGGCATCTGCGAATCGGAACTTAATCATTGCCCCGGATGCACTTAAATCCAAGAACAAAAAATCTGGCGATAATATTCTGCAGGAGGTTAAAGCTTATCTTTAAAGCTCTCGGTCGCACGTACCAGATTTGATCTGATGCCGGGTTCCATGGCCGAATGCCCCGCTTCGACGACAATGCGATAATCGATTTCTGGCCAAGCCTGCACAAGTGCATCAGCGGTGACAATCGGACAAACCATATCATAGCGCCCCTGAACGACGACGCAGGGCAGATGCCGCAGCTGATTGACGTTGTCCAGAATCTCGGTATCGCCAATAAAGACATCATTCACAAAATAGTGGGCTTCGATCCGTGCCAATGATAATGCGCCACTGGAGGCCGTTGGCGGGGCTTCGCTCGGCGATGCCAATAGGTTGGAGCACGATGTCTCATACCCTGCCCAGTACGCAGCGGCGGGCAGATGAACATCGCCGGCGGGATCAATCAAACGCCGATGATAAGCGGCCAGGATGTCGTCTTGTTCTTCGGCAGGGATGTATTCGAAAAACCGACGCGATGCTTCGGGGAATACTTTTTTGATCCCATGCAAGAACCAGTCGAGCTCTGCACTGGAGCCCAAAAAAATGCCACGCAGTATTAAACCGCGCACCTGTGCGGTGTGTCGGATCGCATACACCAGCGCCAATGTAGAACCCCAAGAACCGCCAAACACCAGCCAGCTATCTATGCTGAGGTGCAGGCGCAGACGCTCAATATCATCGACCAAATGATCCGTCGTATTGTTGTCGATTGATGCAAAAGGGCGTGATCGACCGGACCCGCGTTGGTCAAAAACAACGATCCGATAAAATGCAGGATCAAAGAATCGGCGGTGTGCAGGATTAGACCCGGCACCCGGACCGCCATGTAAAAACACCACTGGCACGCCGCGCGGGTTGCCGGTCTGTTCGTAATAAAGTGTGTGTCCATCCCCGACGTCGAGCATCCCACGGTCATAGGGCTCGATCTTTGGGAATAAATCCATGTGTCTTGGTACAGTATCCATAGCAAATGTCTTAGCGCGCTGAACCGCGTGAAGAAAGACGTTTCCTATAATCTGGCAATCAACGGTGCGTCAGGGAAACAATGTATCGTGCGATTTGGGATTGTGTTGGATTTGTATATGTCCGCTCGCATACCTGAGACAGATCGAAAACATAACAATCACCTTTGCGCAAATCTGTGGTCTCCCCGGCTTCGGTGATTTCTAGTCGACCACTCATCACCCAAACACAATGCCCTTTGACAAACCCGTATGATGAAGAGGGGTAGGTGATCGACGCCTCTGGCGGCAATTCGATGCTGATCATTTCTGGTTCAGCGCCCGGCGGGGTTAAGGCTCGGCGAATGTAGCCGGTTTCGGGGTCTTGCCAGATTTCCTGATCGCTATTTCGAATGACGCGATTGTTGCCGCGGTCGGCCTCAGCGCTTGCCAATAAATTTGATATCGAAATGCCAAACGCCCCCGATATCCGACCGAGCAGGGCCGCTGTTGGGCTGGTTTCCGCGCGTTCAATTTTACTGATCATGGCTTTAGACACGCCTGATGCGAGTGCAAGTTCAGCAATCGACCAGTTTTTAGCTGTTCGTTCCCGCCGTAGCTTTTGCGCCAATAAGTTCGAAAAAACATCGTCTGCACTGGCTTCGGTGTTATTTAATTTATTAGACATTTGACTAATATATAAGATATTTGAATAAAGGCTCAATGCATAAATTTGATCAAAGAACGGTATCTTGAAGAACGTCGCAACTATCGGACATAACGGCGGGCCCCCATTGCAGGGTGGGAAGACGTATGCTCAATGGTGCTGGCAAAAAGCACATGATGCGGCATGGAAGTCAGCCCCCCGAGAAGTCGTGTTGCGCCGCCTCCGTCGGGCCGAGGCCCTCGGCATGACCTACAGGGAATATACGTTGGAGATTCTTGAAAGAGGCCGATACCTTTAGTTGCTGTTCAGCGCGCCGATATCTCTCCCGCACGACCCATGCGAACGGCCTCATTGATCGCGATATAGTCGGGATTGTCCGGGCCATAGATGCCATGGCGAATGGCGAAATCTAAAATCGCGATGGGGACGTCGAATTTAAAATCCTCGGTCTTTTCTATACGGTTCAGTACGTCATCCATGTGCCACAGATAAAAATCATCGACTTCGCCGTCTGTGTTGTTTGGTTGAAAATTTTCGTCCAATTCCAAATCGAAATTAAAAAACAAGCTGTGCCGCAGGCCACCCGCACGCTCTGTCAAATAGGACATCGTGCCGACGGGCGTTGCCGTGCTCGCCAGTTCTTCTGGGATACCGGCTTCTTCCCAGCATTCTTTGATCAGATTTTTTGACACTGAAATGCCCGTGGGTTGGCCGCCTGCGACAGCATGATCGAGTTTCCCTGGCGCGACGGGTTTTTGTGCGGACCTGCGGGCGATCCACATGTGAATGCCATCATCCCGGCGCACGAACGCATTTAGATTTACGCCATAGGCCATGGTCCCGAATAAGATCGCAGACGCACGCTCTATCGTTAGCAGCGGCGGTTCATAAAAACCTGTCGACACGGGATAGGGTTCATCCCGCCAACCGGGGAACATTCCTTGTGATCGAAGATCGGCGAGGACGCTGGCCACAGCCGCCGTGCGTTGCTCCACCGTTGAAAGTGTATCCGACAGTGTCACCGTATCTGGTGACACGTTGAACACATCGGGGTATTGCGAGAGTGTTTCGGCAAACGCATCCCGGACGCGGCCCAATGCTTGGCCTTCGACGATGAACGGACGATATGCCTCTGGCGTGAAAACCATGCAGTCGGCGACGCGATCTAATAGGCTCATACGTTACCCTTTATCGTTCGCGCCAATGCTTGGCCTAAATGGCGTCGGCGTAGCGCTTTTCCGATGTTAGCACCGTTTCCACCAACCACATGCCGCGGATATCATTGGCGATCCGTCGCGCGGTATCGTCGTCGGCGTCGGCCAAATGCAGATCGACTTGTAGGGTCTCGCCCTTGGCACCGGTGCGCATCGCGTAAACGTGGCTGGGTGTTAGCCCGCGTTTGGTGAATGGCTCCAAGATACGGCTCAGGGCATTGGGATCCGTTTCGGAAACGACCGAAAAACAAGCGGTGAACGTACTATTTTGTGAAGTGGGCTCTGCGCCCATTGATGATGTCATGATGAAATTCCTTCGATGAACGTTTGGCGAAAACGCGCGAGCGCGTATCCCGGCGACCTAGCGGGTCACCGGGCCTGTAATTCGGCCAATCATCGAAAAGAATATGTTCATATGCGAAGCATACGCCGATAGGCGTTGGGGTCAAGTCCAAGGAAACTACTATGAGAAGGAAGCGGGAGCCCAAATCCACGTCGTCCCAGTCGCGCTATAAGAGAGCCGGGATCTGGCTCCACATATGAAAGATTTTTGTGGGCAGAAAAGACCCCGGATTAAATCCGGGGCGACGTATCTTTTCGTTACAGGGCGCGAACAAAATTGCTATGCGTTTGCCGCGCAGTTGTTTAGCGCTTGTTGGCCGCGCAAATCTTTAACGCGCGTTCGCTGCGCGACGCTGGCGATCTTCTTTGGATGGTTTGACGTATGCTTTGGCACAGTGATCTTCGCAGTACGGACGTCCAGGTTCGGCCTTGTCGCCACAGAAATAAAAATCGTCAGTTGCGGGGTCACCCGTCGGCCAAACGCACATGCCAGGGCGAAGCTGCGCCATGGTCACCGTGTTGGTCTTTTTCTTCACAACGGGCTTAGGCTTGATGGGGGAGCCGCGCTTTGGCAGGCCCAGGCGGTGCACTTTGCCGACCACGGCGTTTTTGGTGATCCCTAGTTTCTCACCGATAATACTGGTCGTGTGGCCTTCTTCCCAAAGGGCGATCAATGCTGTGATCCGGTCTGGAGTCCATTCGAAGGACATAGTCGTCTCCTTTTTATTAAGCCCGATAGGCCTTGCAGCCCCAAAAACTGTGTTTTTAGGGGCGATTTCCCCGTTGGAGACACCATATTTTGATTTCTTTAGCGACGCAATCGCATGATGTGGATAATTCCACAAAATGTTGTGGATTAATGCATTTTGTCCCATTTCGGCCATTTTTGTCCTTTCGCATGTGCGAGATATTGGCCGCGTGTTGTTGTTCAGCTATAATCACGCTCAAAGAATACATTGGAGGGGATGTCGATGTCGGATGAACAAAAGCCAACCATGGATGATTGGCGGGCCGCAGCGGAAAAAGAACTACGTGGCCGCAGCGTTGATGACCTGACATGGGAAACGCCAGAGGGTATTTCCGTCAAACCGATCTACACTGCCGAAGATTTAGCGGACCTAGAAACGGTCGATACGTTGCCGGGATTTGCGCCGTTCGCTCGTGGACCACGCGCGACAATGTATGCCAACCGGCCTTGGACCATCCGCCAATATGCAGGGTTCTCCACCGCCGAGGAATCAAACAAGTTCTATCGCGAAAATCTGGCCGCTGGGCAAAAGGGTCTTTCGGTTGCGTTCGACTTGGCGACCCACCGTGGGTACGACAGTGACCATCCCCGTGTCGTCGGTGATGTCGGCAAAGCCGGTGTTGCCATCGATAGTGTCGAAGATATGAAAATCTTGTTCGATGGCATTCCGCTGGATGAGATGTCTGTCTCCATGACCATGAACGGGGCCGTGTTGCCGGTCTTGGCTGGCTTCATCGTCGCGGGCGAAGAACAAGGTGTGCCAATCGAAAAGTTATCGGGCACCATCCAGAACGATATCCTCAAAGAATTCATGGTTCGGAACACATATATATACCCGCCCGAGCCGAGCATGCGGATCGTGTCCGACATCATCGGCTACACGGCCGAGCACATGCCTAAGTTCAATTCGATTTCGATTTCCGGCTATCACATGCAAGAGGCCGGGGCGACGTGTGTTCAGGAACTTGCCTACACACTGGCCGATGGGGTTGAATATGCCCGCGCTGCGATTGCCAGTGGCCAAAGCGTTGATAAGTTCGCGCCGCGTCTGTCGTTCTTCTTCTGTATCGGTATGAACTTCTTTATGGAAGTCGCCAAGCTGCGCGCAGCGCGGATCTTGTGGTCGGAATTGATGGCAGAGTTTGATCCCAAGGATGCACGGTCATCAATGCTGCGCACCCATTGCCAGACATCCGGTGTCTCGCTGACGGAAAAAGATGCCTATAACAATGTCATCCGCACCACGATTGAGGCGATGGCCGCCGTGCTGGGAGGCACGCAGTCGCTGCACACCAATGCGTTTGATGAAGCCATCGGTCTGCCGACGCGTAATTCCGCCCGCATCGCCCGGAACACACAATTGATCATCGCCGAAGAAACCGGCGTCACCAATGTCGTCGACCCATTGGGTGGCAGTTACTACATCGAAAGCCTGACCAATTCGATGGTCGTCGAAGCCCGCAAGTTGATCGCCGAAGTCGAGGAAATGGGCGGCATGACCAAAGCTGTAGCGGCGGGCTTGCCGAAAATGCGGATCGAAGAATCTGCGGCCAAACGCCAAGCGCGCATCGATCGCGGTGAAGAGGTTGTGGTCGGCGTCAATAAATACCAACGATCCGAGCCTGAAACCATCGATGTGTTGGATATCGACAACAACGCCGTGCGCGAAGGCCAGGTTGCGCGCTTAAAGACCATCCGCAATACCCGCGATCAGGCGGCATGTGATGCCGCGCTGGCAGCATTGACGGCAGCGGCGGAAAGCGGCGAGGGCAATTTGCTGGACCTTGCGGTCGAAGCAACCCGCAAGCGCGCGACGGTGGGTGAAATCTCTGATGCGCTCGAAACGGTCTATACCCGCTACCGGGCAGAGGTTCGTTCGATATCCGGCGTCTATGGCGCAGCCTATGAAGAAGATGAAGCGTTCAAGAAAATTCGCGATGATGTTGCGGCCTTTGCTGAAATAGAAGGGCGCCGTCCACGGATGCTGGTCGTCAAGATGGGCCAGGATGGCCATGACCGTGGCGCCAAAGTGATTGCCACGGCGTTCGCCGACATCGGCTTTGATGTGGATGTGGGGCCGTTGTTCCAAACCCCCGAAGAAGCCGCACGTGAAGCGCTCGAGAACGATGTGCATGTGATCGGAATTTCGTCTCAGGCGGCGGGGCACAAAACTTTGGTGCCAGCCTTAATCAAGGCACTGAAGTCCGAAGGGGCGGACGACATCATGGTGGTTTGCGGGGGCGTGATCCCGCAACAAGATTATGATTTCTTGTTCGCTGAAGGTGTGGCTGCGGTTTATGGCCCTGGCACACATATCCCGACAGCGGCGGCAGAGATCCTCGCCCATATCAACGGTCAACGCGAAGCGGCTGAGTGATTGCATCCTCCCTCACCTAATCTCTCCCCCTCGAAAACGGGAGAGGGATGGAGATGGGGATGCTGATAAAGCGTCCCTCTCCCTCATGAAATGTGTGAGGGGCGTTAGTGCGCTTCGTCCCAGTTCATGCCTTGGCCGATGTCGACCACCAGCGGCACGTCGAGGGTGGCAGCACCCTCCATCACGTCACGGATCACATCTTTTGTTTGATCGACTTGGCCGTCTGGGACTTCAAAGATCAATTCATCATGAACCTGAAGCAGCATTTTAGCATCTAAGTTGGCATCAGTCAGTGCGCGCTCCAACCGCGTCATCGCACGTTTGATGATGTCGGCCGCACCACCCTGAATGGGGGCGTTGATCGCAGCGCGCTCGGCATTGCCGCGAAGGGCCTGGTTCTTTTCGTTAATGCCGCGCACATGGCATTTGCGGCCAAACGGCGTTTCCACATAGCCCTGATCGTGGGCCAGTTTTTTGGTGTCATCCATATAGGCTTTGATGCCAGGGTATCGTTCGAAATAGGCATCAATATAACGCTGGGCGTCGCCGCGCGAGATACCCAATTGGCGGGCCAGACCAAATCCAGAAATGCCGTAGATAATCCCGAAGTTAATCGCTTTGGCTTGGCGACGGATCATCGGGTCCATGTCTTCTATCGGGATCTCGAACACTTGCGATGCGGTGATCGCGTGAATGTCTTGGCCATCGGCAAAAGCCTGCTTCAGGACCTCAATGCCTGCCACGTGGGCCAGCAAACGCAATTCGATTTGCGAATAATCGGCAGACACCAGCACATGGCCCGCCTCCGGGATAAAGGC
>CBFHXC010000002.1:0-99031 GCA_965659695.1 Rhodospirillales bacterium | reverse complement strand
TACGAATTGTCCGGGTACATTCTGAGGTTTGATTTGGGCTAATTGATATGACTCAATGCATGCATGACTGACCAAAACACGCCGTTGGGGTGCCAACGAGATTTATTCGATGTGCCGGAAGGCATGGTTTATCTGGCCGCCGCGTCCAAGTCGACGATCCCGCGCGCCACCGTTGCAGCGGGAAAAAAGGGTGTAGAAACAAAGGCCTATCCTTGGGCGTTGGATGAAAAAGCCAGACACGCGCAGACCGAGGACATTCGCACGCGGTTTGGGGCACTTATTGGCGCCAAGGCTGACGACATCGCGATCCATCCGTCTGCGGCGTATGGCACCGCGACGGCAGCCAAGAACATCTCTCTCCCTGTCGGGTCACGCGTGATCGTGATCGAAGGTCAATTTCCATCCAACGTCTATGTTTGGGACAACTTAGCCAGACAGTGTGGGGCCGAGATTTTTCAAGTCAAACGGCCAGAGGACTATAACTGGACACGCGATATCCTGGCCGCCATCGATGAACGTACGTCGTTGGTCGCGTTGCCACCCGTTCATTGGACCGATGGGACCCTTGTTGATTTGCTGCCAATTAGTAAGGCCATCAATGATGTCGGTGCCCAGTTTGTGGTCGATGCGACGCAGTGGACAGGCGCACAACCCATTGATGTTCAGGCATTGGGCATCGATTACATGGTGAATGCTGCCTACAAATGGCTGATGGGGCCATATGGGATGTCATTCATGTATTTCCGGCCCGACCACCAAAATGGCGATCCCATCGAAAATCATACCCATAACCATTTGGGCGATAACGAAGGACTAGACCTCCTTGGGAATCCGTCCGAATACACACCCGCCAGTCGGCGTTTTGACGTCGGCGAATTCGAGAACTTCATCTCGTTACCGATGATCCAAGCCTCACTGCAACAAATCGACGCCTGGGGTGCGGCGCGAGTCGGCGACTATCTGCGGACATTGACGGACGCCGTAGCCGATGGAGCTGCAGCCCTCGGCTTGGAAGCGCCACCGGCCTCGGCCCGATGCCCACATTTTATCGGATTGCGACGTAGTGATGGTTTCGCGCCAGATATCCTGGATCAATTGGCAAAATTGGATGTTCATGTCAGTGTTCGGGGTGGTGGTTTGCGCGTTAGCCCCCACATGTTGAATGACAAAGCGGATATTGACCGGTTTTTCGAAAGATTAGAGACCGTCATAAAACGTTAAGGTTGTTGGCTACACTGCGCTAGCCGAGGGTGTGTGACCAGCCTCACAGACGAAAAGTATGCTTTGGTATAATTTTTTGATCATCGATTCGGGATGTCACGACAATCCGAAACCTCGAAACGGCAAGCCGCTGGAAACAACGGCACGCAAAGCAACCGGCCTTAAACCCAAATAGGGAATGGCAGCGGTGCTACCGAAGGGAAAGGGAAATAAAATGTGGGTCTCAGAGTTAATTCAAGCAAAGCGTTGGTTCTTGATCAGCTTGGCAGTCGCGATTGCGATCCCAAGCCTGACGCTTGTCACCCTGAGCCAATTCGCCGACGAAATGTCCGAAGAAGAGGCGCTTCAGGTCGCAACTGTCGCCGTGAAAAACTATGTCGACGAAAACCCACCACGCAAAGGTTGGAAAGCTACAGATATCTATGTTGGCGAGAAAAAGAACGTCATCGTTGATGTGCATGTATCGCCCTATGACCATGCGCAAGTGATCACCCAGCGCAACAAGCGCATTCAGTATTCGTATCTGAAACTGGCATGCCCCCCATCCGATGCCTGGGTGTACGATTGGCTGGATGGCGATGATCGAATTTGGGTCAACCTACATCATCATGGTCAAACGATCTTGAAAGCACCGTGCCCGAACTCCAACCAAAGCCGTTTCTTGTCCTAAGAGATCGCCAACACGATTGCGGCAATCACCGCCGTGCGTTATGACCGAAGAGCCGCCGCAGTAAACTCTGAGCGCGGCTCTTGTCATTTTCGGTTCTTATTGAGGTGATGTCGTGCGCGCACAAGTCTTTCAAACATCCACTGGCATTGATGCCCTAACCCTGGTCGAGGCCCCAATGCCAGAACCCGGCCCCGGCGAAGTTTTGGTTCAGGTCGGCGCAGCATCATTGAATTATCGCGATTTGTTGATTGCCAAAGGCGGGTATCGATCCCGCCAGAAACAAGAAAACTTGGTCCCGCTTTCAGACGGTGCTGGCACGATCACGGCGGTCGGCGACGGGGTCACGGATTTCAGCGTCGGGGATCGTGTGACCGCGTGTTTCTTTCAAGATTGGCCAGCAGGGCGGGCGACAGATCACGCCATGGAAAGTGATAGTGGTCGGGCATCGGATGGATTTCTGCAGGAGTATCGTGTCTGCCCCGTCGGCGGCTTGGTCAGAACGCCGGATCATTTATCAGATGCCGAGGCCGCGAGTCTGACCTGTGCGGGTTTGACAGCATGGTCCGCCGTCGTTCGCCATGGGCTAGTGCAACCGGGAGACGTCGTGCTCACACAGGGTACGGGCGGCGTTTCATTATTCGCAGTGCAGTTTGCAAAACTGGCAGGGGCCAGTGTTATCATCACATCATCGTCCGACGAAAAACTCGGCAAAGCCAAAGACCTAGGGGCTGATTTCGACATCAACTATTCGGAAAACCCAGAATGGGGTGCGACCGCTCGTGACATCGCTAAAGACCTAACCGGCGGTGATGGCGTCGATAATGTCATCGAACTGGGTGGCACCCAGACCATGAAACAATCTCTGATCGCGGGGCGTCCGGGCGGCACCCTTAGCCTCATCGGTGTGTTGTCGGGCGCGACGACCGGCAATGTATTGCTGCCCTTTATCATCAGTCGCGATGTCCGCTTGCAGGGTGTCACCGTAGGGCCACGCGAAGACATGGCGCGGATGTGTCAGGCGATTGCCCAATCAGGCATCAAGCCCGTCATCGATCAGGTATTTCCGTTTGAACAAGCGCAAGACGCCTATCGGCATTTGGAATCCGGCACACACTTCGGAAAAGTCTGTATCAACATCAACGGCACATAATCGTTGAAAGTTTCACCCAACCCAGCCAAGGGCGCAGTCATGATTTTGATCGCGAGTGCGCTGGTCGCGGCGACCACGTTGATCGCTAAGGCGTTGGGGACTGATACACTCGGCCCAGCATTACATCCCACACAAGTGACCGCGGGCCGTTTCGTGTTTGCATTTTCAACGCTGATCGCCGTCGCACCGTTTCTAAAACTGCGGTTCACAAGCCTGCCTTGGCGACCGCACCTGATGCGGACATTTTTTGGTTTTCTCGGCGTGAGCTGCATGTTCGCGGCGGCATCTCAAATGCCATTGGGCGAGGCGACCGCGATTAGTTTCCTCAGCCCCATCGCCGCCATGATGCTGGCCATCCCGTTATTGGGCGAAAAGGTCGGACCCATTCGATGGTCGGCTGCAGGAATTTCCTGTATCGGGGCACTGATTCTGATACGTCCCGGTATGGATGCATTTCAAATAGCGGCCCTGATCGCTTTGGCCGCGGCCATTTTCTTGGGCTTTGAGATCATCTTCATCAAACGCCTGACCAACACAGAACCTGCCATCCGTATTTTGTTCGTCAACAATATGCTTGGCATGGTCCTTTCGCTGTACGCCGCCAGTTTTTTCTGGCGCTCCCCCACGCCCGAGCAATGGGCGCTATTGGTTGCTATCGGTTGTGTGATGGTGACCGCACAGTCGTTCTATATCCAAGCGATGAAATTTGCCGACGCGAGTTTTGTTGTGCCATTTTCATACGCAACGCTGGTATTTGCGACGTTGTACGACTTTGCTGTCTTTGGGGTCATCTCCGATAGCATAAGTATGCTGGGTGCGCTGGTGATTATTATGGGAGTGCTTTTTCTGGCGTTCCGAGAACGTCAGTTAGGGCGGGCTTAGGTTGTGTCACTTCTGTGCCCGCGTTATTGGGAACTTCGGCAAATGGCGGGAACATCAGACGCACAATCAGCCCCGGTTCATTATCTCCTAAAATGATCTGACCCTGGTGCAGTTTCGCGACTGCGGAAACCAAGGATAATCCGAGCCCGGTCCCAGGTGATGAACGACTACTTTCTAGTCGTACGAAACGATCTAACACCCGTTCGCGATCCTCTGGCGGAATGCCCGGCCCACTGTCCGAGACTTCAACACACGCCCGCCCCTGATCATCGGCGTAGGCTTTTATACTGAGTGCACCATCGGCGGGTGTATACTTCAACCCATTATCCAATAAATTCACCACCACCTGAGAGATCAGATCTGGCTGTCCGCGTACACACAGATCATCGGCAATGTCTTCGGAAAATGCTAACCCCGCTTCCTCTGCAGCGGGTTCATACAATTCCGCCAAATCACGGAGACGATTCGTCAAATCAACCCGTTGCAGCTTGCTTCGGTCCAAACCAGATTCAGCCTCGCCGATAAGCAATAACGCATTGAACGTGTTCAAAAGATGATCGGCTTCTTCCATCGTGCTTTTCAGCGCCGTCCGATACGTCCCACGGTCTGGGTCGTCCATCAGTGTGACTTCAAGACGGCTTCGCAATCTGTTCAATGGCGATCGTAAATCATGGGCGATGTTATCGGTGACTTGACGGAGCCCACTCATCAGCGCTTCGATCCGGTCCAACATATCATTTAGGTTGCGCGCCAAGCGGTCGAGTTCATCATCCGTCCCATGGACCGGAACACGGCGAGACATGTCGCCCTGCATGATTTCGCCCGCTGTCTTGTTGACGGTATCGATCCGGGACAGCCAGCGGCGCGCCATAACCAACCCACTGCCCAGCCCCAATACCAACGCCAACGCGCCGATCCAGATCATGGATACCCGCATTCGGTGTTCCAATCGAACTTGGTCTTGGATGTCATAGCCCACAAGCAACTGATAACCACCCGGCAACACCAGATGCCGCGCATGCGCACGATGTTCGACCACGCGCTCGCCTATGGGTCTGCGATAATCAAAATCCAGCCAATCACCTGGCATCGTGGCCACAGGCCATGCGTTCAAATTCCCCGCAATGGGGCGACGGGCAGGATCGGTCAAAAGATAGAGGCTGAGGCGTTGCCCCTGGGCCCGCTCATCAATGACCTCGCGCAAGCCGAAAAGCCCCGCTTGGCGGTAGTGTTCCGCCAAGCCCGTGATTTCAACTTCGATTGTTTCTTCGGTTTGTTCGTGAACGAATACGGCCGTGTTCCAATACAACAGGCCGAATAACACAAAGACTGTGACAAGCAGAAGGACTGCATAGCCCGCCGCCATACGAAACCATGACGTCCGGATCAGGCGCAGACTAATCAGGCGCATGCAACCTATAGCCAGCGCCGCGCACTGTTTCCAGCAACTCCACGTCGAAACCTTTGTCTATTTTGCCGCGCAAACGGCTGATGTGAACATCAATGACGTTCGTTTGTGGGTCAAAGTGATAGTCCCACACTTTCTCTAGCAGCATTGTTCGGGTCACCACGCGCTCGGTATTTCGCATCAGATATTCAAGCAACTTAAATTCCCGAGGCTGTAGGTCGATTTTTGTCCCGCCTCGGCTAACTTCACGCTTGATCAAATCCATTTCCAGATCACCACACGTCAACACGGTTTGCGCATCCGGCTGTCCCTTGCGGCGGCCCAATGCTTCGACACGTGCAATCAATTCCGCGATGGCGAACGGCTTAACCAAATAGTCGTCACCGCCGGCCTTTAAACCTTCGACGCGGTCATCGACTTTGCCCAACGCGCTGAGGAATAGAACAGGAGTGTTCGTGCCGTTTTGTCTGATCGTTTCAACCATGGTGATCCCATCCATTTTAGGCATCATTCGGTCCACGATCATCACATCATGGGTATCCGCGACCAATTCCAACGCATCTTCACCATTTTCGGCGCAGTCAACGACGTGTCCCGCCTCGGTCAATGCCTTGGCGATAAATGAAGCCGCTGTTCGGTCATCTTCAACTACGAGAATTCGCATATTGGTTCCTGGGTTCTGTTCTCTTGAATTTAGGCTGATAGTAGACATTTCGCCAGTCCTCACTCAATTCGGATTGTGTCACTTAAGAAAATGGGGGTGATGCAGAGATTGCTCTCAACACCACCCCGTTCCAGTTGGGGGGATATATTCTTTCGAAGGAGATAACCCGGAGACGGTACATTCATCGGGGGGAGAGTCCTGCCCGCCTCCGGGGGATCGGCACAGCGATTACGCTGCACCGATGGGGATTACGACAAAGCGCTGGTTATCGCCACGTTTCACCAACGCCAACACTGATTTCTTACCAGCCTCGCGCGCTGTGGCGATCTGGGTTTTAAGATCACCTGGTGTTTCAACCGCAGCACCATTAGCTTTGGTCAGCACATCACCAGGTCGCAGACCGGTCTCGGCTGCGGGGCTACCGGGCTCCACACCAACGATCACGACGCCAGCAGTATTCTCAGCAAGGCCTAGGTCTTTTGCTGTTTTAGGATCAAGACTTTTCAACGAAAGCCCGACACGGTCCTCTTGGGTCTTGTCTTCGACGGATGCCGCAGCAACTTTACGTGGCTCGGGCAGCAACCCAATCTCTACATCGACGGCTTCAGATGCGCCGTTGCGCCAGACCGAAATTTCAGCATCGGACCCAGGCTCCATCTCAGCGATCACTCGCGGCAATTCGCGCAGCGTCTCGATTTTTTCGCCATTTACATTCAGGATCACGTCGCCAACCTGCAGGCCTGCCTTGGCGGCGGGGCCATCAGCCCGCACGTTGGAAACCAGGACACCTTCTGCGCTGTCTAAGCCAAGCGACTCGGCAATATCATCGGTAAGCGCTTGGATGTTCACACCCAACCAACCACGTTCGACAACGCCGTCAGATTTCAAATCTTCTATGACCACCTTTGCCAAATCGGACGGAATGGCAAAGCCGATGCCGACATTCCCACCATTAGGCGAGAAGATCGCTGCATTGACGCCAATCACTTGCCCGCTGGCATTAAACGCAGGGCCACCAGAATTTCCGCGATTGATCTGCGCATCGATCTGAAGAAAATCGTCATAGGGTCCAGCGCCGATGGTTCGACCACGGGCCGATACAATCCCTACATTGACAGAATGCCCTAGACCGAAGGGGTTGCCGACCGTGACGACCCATTCGCCAACGCGAACCGAGTCGGAATCGCCAAAATCAACGTACGGAACAGGGTCGTCCATATCTATTTTGATCAGTGCCAGATCAGTCTTCTCGTCATGACCGATTAATCTGGCATCAGCCGTCGTACCATCCTTAAACGTTACGGTTATATTTTCTGCATCTTTGATGACATGTTCGTTGGTGACGATGTGACCTTCTGCGTCAATGACGAAGCCGGACCCCGCACCGACACGCGCCGGCGCCTGGCCCTGCGGGTGTTGTTTGCCGTAACCCGGACGATCACCAAAATGATGCTCGAAGAATTCTCGCATGTTGTTCGGCACACCGTTCATGCTGCTGAGTTCCGGCGTGGCTTTTTGAGTTACCTGAATATTCACGACGGCCGGAGACACCTGTTCAACGACGTCTGCAAAGTTAACTGTTTCGAACTTTATGGCAGCGTTGTCCGTCGAAACCTTGGCAGCCTGCGCCGCGTTAAAAGTCGTCGTGCCTAAACTCGTAAAAACCAAACCGGCACCGATCAGGAGCGCAGAAGCGCCCACAATATTTACGATACGATGTTTCATAAATCTGCTAACCACACCTTGCTTTTGGGTATTTGTTTTTGTCGCCATGATGTTTTTCCTTGTCGAAAGTGCGCAGTGATTGCGCCCGTTACCTTGCAACATAATAAAGTGAACCTTACGAGAGGCTTTCTCTTCAGTTACAATGCGTTCATGTTAAATAAATAATTATTGGACTTGGAAGGCTTGACCGGTGACGGTCATGGGAGCCCTAAACACATGCAGACCGCCGACTTCCCACTTGCAGGTCACTTCTTGGAAAGCACACCAGAACCTGCGCTCATCAAGGCCGCTGACGGTACATACCTGTTCATCAATGCCGCCTTCGAAAGAGCCTTTGGGGTGAAGAACTCTGATGTCATCGGACGGAAAGCTGACGAACTTTGGGGCGATTATATTACCGAAAACGCGAGCCGGTCTGACGCGGATATAATAGCTAATGGCGACACTATGAGCTAAGAGATCCACTACGAACGCGATGATGGTACGTCGATCGATCTACTCGTGCGAAAATTTGTGATGAATGGTGAAGTTGATACGCATCTGATCGGAGTCACATATACGGATATTACCAAGCTCAAAAATGTTGAACGCGAACTCGCCGAGAGTGAAGAACGTTACGCATTGGCATCTCACGAGGTCGGAATCTGGGATTGGAACTTAGATACTGGTGAGGTTTATATCTCTCCCGCGTTTCGTCGTCTGCTTGGACTTAAGATGAGTGAACGCTCTCGTATCTCGACCACTGAAATCCGTGACCTTTATCATCCAGACGATTTTGAGGCGCATCAACAAAGATTTGACGAACACCTGTCTGGTCGAACAAAAACCTATGAAAGCGTTCATCGGTTTCGCCAATTAGATGGCACCTATCGCTGGTATCGGGCTGTTGGTCATGCAACCGAGGCGAAGGATGGAAGCCCGCAGCGGGTGATAGGTATGTTGACCGACATCGATGATGAAAGGCGAATGACCGAGGCTTTGCGCCTCAGCGAAGCGCGTATCTCTACCTTGTTGGATAACTCGCCGTCTTCCATTTACTTCAAAGATTCCGACCTTCGGATGGTCATCGCCAACCGAAAGTACCTCGAAATGTATGGACTATCGCCAGACAATGCCTTTGGGAAGACATCGGTCGAACTTTTTGGCGAAGACCAAGGCCGACCCTACTTCAACCACGACAAAGAAGTCCTGGAAAAGAGCATGTTAATCGCCAGAGAAGAAACCTTAAACGAACGAGATTTGTTGACCTTGAAATTCCCCATCATCGACAGCGATGGGGCGTTGGCTGGCGTCGGCGGCATTGAAATCGATATTACAGAGCGCAAAGAAGTCGAGCGCGCGTACAAGGGTGCCCGCGACGACGCAGAAGCCGCCAACAGGGCAAAATCCGCATTCCTTGCAAACATGTCTCACGAACTCAGAACACCATTGAATTCCGTGATTGGTTTCTCAGAGAGCTTACTGACCGGCACATTGGGCAATCTCGACAACGAGAAACATCGAGAATACATCAGCATCATCAACTCGGCGGGGAGTTATTTGCTCGAACTCATCAATGATATTTTGGACCTGTCGCGAATTGAATCCGGCCATGTAACGCTGGACGAGGACACATTCGATATCCACCCCGTCATCACATCAGCGATTACCTTTAGTCAGGATAAACACGCCAATAAAGTCATCGATATCCGCAACATGACAGCAGACAATTTGCCAAATGTTCGGGCCGATAAGCGCCAACTCCGTCAAGTGATGATTAATTTGCTGACCAACTCTCTGAAGTTCACGCCGTCTGGTGGAGTGATCAAGATATCCGCATACGTCACGGATGCGGGTGGTTTTGAGATTTCGGTCGAGGACAATGGCATGGGGATTTCCCCAGAGGACCTAGAGCGGGTCAAACAACCGTTCGTTCAGGTTGCCGATTCGATGACCCGTCAACACGAAGGCACAGGCCTTGGGTTGGCGATCGTCCGCTCAATCGCGGAATTACACGATGCCGATTTTAATCTTGAAAGTCAGGTCGGCGTGAAGACTAAAGCGATGTTCACGCTCCCGCCTGCGTGTGTTGTTAACTAAGGAATCAACGGCAACGCGGCGAGGGAAAGACAGCCCACCACACATACCGTGAGCAAGCTTCGCAGGCCCATGAACCAGCCCGGCAGTCGAAATATCCCAGCGCTGATCACGTCATAAACGAATGCCACCACGAACCCTGATGCGAGTAAGACCAAGCCCCATAATGGCGGCAACAGCATGGCGATCCACCCCGTCAAAGAGATGATAATCGCAACTGAGTAGGGCTGCCAAGCCCGCGGCGAGACCGCCAAACCAACGCCCCACTGGATACCGCCCAAAAACGATAAAATCACCGCGCCGTAGCCAATGATGATCCACTGACCTGTGGCAGCAGTTTCAAAAATATTTGCGAGTAAGGCCCCGACGGCGAAAGGAATAACGCCCAATCCACCAAAGACGGCCGATGAAAATGGCATGCCCTTCGGCACAGTATTCTCTGCATTGCTCATGGACGTCTCGCTATTTTCTGGGCCAGATGGCATTGAAGTACTCAACAACGATCATATTTGCAATCTAGTTCGGGAGTTTCTGCGTACTAAGGTTATGAAAATGAACAAAAACATATTTGCGCCAATTGCGCTTGCCTGCTTTGCAATACTTGCAGCACCGGCCCAACCTTTTGCCAAATCTATCGGCGAAGACCCCATCGCCGCCTACGGTGACCAGATTGTCTTCGATGTATACCGTAAAGGCTCCCAGGTCGGCACTCATGAAATGACATTCCGACGTGAGGGCGACGATATCATTGCTGAAACACGGTTTGAAGTTTCGATCAAAGTGTTGATCGTGCCCGTTTATTCGTACCTTTACACATCGACTGAACGTTGGCGTGACGGCAAACTGGTGGCGTTAAATGCTAACACCAATGATAACGGCGACGTCAGCACGCTATCGGTCAAACATGAGAACGGCACACTTCGACTGAGCGGCACAGGCGGTGAATATATCGCACTGGGTGGACTGTATCCGACCACACATTGGAATTCCGGCGTGAAGGGTTCAACGCAGGTGATCAATACGATCACCGGTAAAATAAACGATGTCGAGCTTCAGCGCCGCGACACGACCCCCATCAGCACCAAGTTTGGCAACATCACAGCTACGCATTACGCCTACCAGGGCGACTTGACCACCGAAGTATGGTACGATGATCATGGAAAGTGGGTGAAGATGCGTTTTCCAGGCAAGGACGGTGTGATGATCGAATACAAATGTCGCGTGTGCGGAACTGATCACGTGCAGACGGGCGCTCGAGATCACGCGGCGGGCGAAGTCGCTCAACGCACATCGACACGAGCAGCCATAGAAATGAATTGATATGAACGGTGAGTATGTCCCCTCACCTATCGATCCCGAAACCAGTGCCTCGCGGAAAGCTGGGGGACCAGATGGATATTGCGAATTTCTGGAGGCTTTAACACCAGAAACACTTCAAAACATTTCATCGCACGTCCGCTCGGATGTCCATTTCCGCGACCCTTTCAACGATGTCTATGGCATCGAAAAAATGCATGCGGTGCTTGAAGATATGTTTGATGGGATTTCAAATATCACGTTTGTCATTGAAGATCGGTTCGACAAAAATGACTTGAGCGTCATCGTCTGGACGTTGTCTGGGATATTGTTCAAGAAGCCTTGGTCTGTGCCTGGCACCAGTAGGCTGACGTTTGATGCAGACGGATTTTTAACCGAACATATTGATTTTTGGGATGCAGGTTCCGGTCTTTACGAGCATATCCCGTTTATCGGTTGGCTGCCTCGCGCACTTCGCCGAAAGTTGCGTATTGCTCCATAGAATCTTGGCGTTTTCCTGACTGTTCTTCTGGTTTCACAGGCTTGAACATCAAGGTGACTTCGCCAATCTCAAAACCCCATTTTGTTACACGGGCGCGATTCATTAGCACGCCATCGGGCTGCAAAAACATCCAGTCATTGAAGTGAACACGAAATTTATTGCTGCCGATTTCAAGATCCAGATCGTAGCTCCAATTTAGGGCATTGCCGTAACTTTCGCCCTTAGCCACACCGATCACATCGTCTGCTCGGCCTTCGTAATTGTGTTCATCCAGCTTAGAGATGCGCCAAACACGACGGTCTTTTTCTCCGTCGGCGTAGTCAAAACGCTCGTCCAGGACGAGGACATTACCTTCCATCGTGCCGGTGATATCGACCACAAACTGACGCCGTAACTTACCGAAACGGTCTTCGAAGATTCCCCATGCGCGGGTTTCGCCAACGAAATACTTTTGGATATCAAGGCGCGGACCCGTGTCTTTAAAATCTTCTGGTTTCATCGAACATCCTGCCACTAGCATCACTACAAAGACGGGAGCCAAAATGGTTGACCATCTTTTTACGCGAAACATTATTCTCTCACTTAACAAAAGCAATAAATCTGCGCTGGATGATTTCATGTTTGCGCCTTGTAATTGGAAATGACGCCACGATCATCACTGCTAATATTTTTAATACGACAGGAAATAACGCGTAGATCACCACCAATGCCCAAATTGCCTCTGGTTTGTCTGCATTGGGGTCAAAACCGGCGAAATCCAGGGCAGGAAAGGCAATTCCGACAGACAGCGCCAGCGCCAGTTTTGTCGCCATGGCCCAAAGCGCGAAGTAAACGCCTGTGCGATCACGGCCACTTTTCAACCGATCATAGTCAACCACATCAGCCTGAATCGACGGCGGCAAGGCCAGATCCGCCCCCAGTGTCGCCCCCGTGATTACGCAAACAATCATGAATATCCATGCAGTTTCAGGTGACAAAAACGGCACAACCGCGAATGCGGAACTGGCAACCAACATCGCCAAGCACCACACGCGATGTTTCTCTCCGCGACTGCTCAACCACGCCCACACCGGCACACCCAAGACGGCCGGCAGGAAGTAGGCCAGCATGTATAAGGGGCGCTCATCCTCGGCAATTTCCAAGCCATGCTCCATGTACAACAGGAACAATACCGCCGGCAGCCCATTGGCGAGGCCGTTCACGAACCAGGCACAGAACAAGCGTAAAAATGGTTTGTTTTCATAAAGTGTGCGAATGGCATTCCGCCAGCCGATACGCTTTGCGTCCAACGGCGGCGATTTTGTGATCTGCTTATCGGGGACACGTAACGCAACCCAAATAAACGCAGGAATACCGATGATCAGTGCGGCCCAGGTGATAGCTTTCAGGCTTTCGGCTTCGGATGCGTCTTGCCCGCCAGTCGCGATGACCACAGGGATTGTCGAGGCGATCAATATTCCGATTAACGTCGCCGCCTCGCGTGCACCGGTTACCCGTGACCGCGCGTCATAATCCGAGACGATCTCCGCCCCCCACGACGTGTATGGCACCATCACCAGGGTCCACCCAGCATAGAGCGTTACCGCCCACGTCAGTAAATAGGCCGATCCCACGTCTTTGGGTGGATGCGACAGGGCAAACATCGCGCCTGCCGCGATCACGCCACCGATTAGCATCAAGGGCTTTCTGCGGCCCCATCGCCACGTCAATCGATCAGAAATCATCCCGACGATGGGATCTGTGACCGTATCGAAAATCCGCGCGGTCAACAACACAGCGCCCACCACCGCCAACCCCAAACCCATGTCCGTCGCATAGAAGCTTGGCAAATAGATGTAAATCGGGATGGTCGGCATCGCCAAGGCGAGCGCAGGCAGCGCATACGCGATGAGTTGAGAAATTCGCATGGCCCTTAGATGGGTTAGATAAGTCGAGGTACAACCATATTTGCGCCGCGACGTTTTAAATTCACGCTTCGAATGTCAGCGATACGGAAAAACTGACTATTTTTCCTCATTTTGCAGGAGGATGTGCATCTTGATCAGGTCGGCCAATTTCCGCGCACCCATTTTCTCCATCACTTTCGCCCGATGAACTTCAACGGTTCGCTGAGAAATGTCCAACTGGAAGGCAATTTGTTTGTTCATTGCGCCATCGGCGACCAGTTGATACACATCGCGTTCCCGCGGCGTTAGATTGTCGTACGTCGATTTTACTTCTTTGGCGCGGCTGACGTTCTGAAGTTGGTTGTTCCGTGTTTCCAGGGCGCGCTGCACACTCTCCAGCAAGGTTTGATTGTTGATCGGTTTTTCATGAAAATCAAAAGCGCCTTGCTTCATTGCCTGGATCGCCATCGGCACGTCACCATGCGCCGTGGCCAGAATGATCGGCACATCGATTCCATCTTCGAACAATTTCTCCATTAATTGCAGGCCACTCATTTTCGGCATCCGAACATTAAGGATCAGGCAACCAATGGCATCCGGGTTGAGATCATCAAGAAACGCGATGGCACTGTCATAGCTGCGCCACGGCAGCTCAACGGTATCCAACAAATCCTGGAATAGTTCCCGGTTCGGCTCGTTGTCATCGATCACATAGACATAGAGGTCAGTCGATGATGTCGTCTTCTCTTGGTCGCTCATGCGGCTCTCGTTTCCCCAGGTGCAGATTGGTGTTTAATCGATATCAACGCATCCGAATGATAATAAATACTATTCTATTCATCTATCGATCATTCTATGGATGGCCTGAACCCAGAGCAAGAATTGTAGACTAAATAGTTGAATTGACACGAAAACGAGTTGGCACTTTCTGGATGGCACGCCCGCGCGCTCACATAAAATGAAGCCGTGCTTAAAACAAAAAACCCCAGGCTTTAGGCCTGAGGTTTTTATGGTGGGCACGGCTGGGATTGAACCAGCGACCCCTGCGATGTCAACACAGTGCTCTCCCGCTGAGCTACGCGCCCTTTTCGTCTGATCGCCGTGGCGACCTGCGAGGCGAGCGTTTTAGCCCTGACCGCAGACTTTGGCAAGAGGTTCACGTCTTTAAAATCGCCAGATTTTCAGCCTTAACTTGCAACCCGAGATGTGGGGCGGTTTAATCACCGAAATCATACCGCGACGGTGCCGCTGCCAAAATCCCTTGGTATCGGTGCGCGAGACAATATCTGGGAACTTTTGAGCCGATGGCGATCAACAACAATAAGAAGAAACAACGCCAACCGGTAGGTGCTGCCCCCTTTGCCATCGAGCGTCCTGAAAAACTGACATCGCCGGTGGTTTTTGCGTCCCCTCATTCCGGACGCCAATATCCCTATTCGTTTTTGAACGCATCACGATTGGATGAGAAACAAATCCGACGTTCCGAAGATGCCTTTATCGAAGAATTGTTCGCCGCCGCGCCCCAGTTTGGCGCGCCGTTGCTGCATGCGCATTTTCCACGGGCCTATGTTGATGCCAATCGCGAGGCATATGAATTAGATCCAGACATGTTCCGTGATCCGTTGCCCAAGTGGGTCAACACAACGTCATCACGCGTGGTTGCGGGTCTGGGCACCGTGGCGAGGATCGTTGCCGGGGGCGCGGAGATCTATAATCAGCGGTTGGATGCAGATGACGCCATGTCGCGTATTGAGGCTTGTCATCGCCCCTATCATCAAGCCCTGAAAACCCTGATCGATGATGCGGTGTCCGCGTTTGGATGTTGTTTGGTGATTGATTGCCATTCCATGCCATCTCTGGCGGTATCCGGGATCAATGGCCATACCCAGGCTGATATTGTCCTGGGCGATTGTCACGGAAGCAGTTGCAGCCCCGAAATATCGTCGATTGCCGAGCGCACCTTGCGCGATCTGGGATTGAGTGTTCGGCGCAACAAACCGTATGCGGGCGGCTTCACAACGCGCCACTATGCGGCGCGGGAATCGGGGATTCAGACCCTGCAGATCGAAATCAATCGCGCCCTTTATATGAATGAAATCGCGATTGAGCGTCATCAAGGGTTCGAGCGCCTGTCGGCGCGCCTGGAAGTGTTGATCGCGCGGTTGTCCAGCATCGATCATTCATTGCTGCTGCCAAACCTCGCCGCTGAGTAATCCGTCATGGCATCCGACGCCCCCCCGAATAATGGGCCCCTGATCAGACCTCGTACAGATGCGGATATGCCAAAAATCACAGAAATTTATGCGCATCATGTGCTGAACGGGGCATCCAGTTGGGAACTGTCCCCGCCCGATGCGGCCGAGATGACATCCAGGGCGCACGCGCTCGAAGATGCCGGATTCCCGTATTTTGTCGCAGAATTGGATGGTGCCGTCGTCGGTTATACCTACGCCGGGGCATACCGGCCCCGCCCCGCATACAGGTTTACGGTTGAAAATTCGGTTTATATTGATCACAACCTTCGCCGGGGCGGCATTGGAACCGCACTGCTGCAACGCCTGATCGACGCATGCACGGCGCGAGGATATCGGCAGATGATCGGCATCGTTGGCGATTCGCAGAACCTGCAATCCATCGAATTTCACGAAAAAATGGGCTTCGCGCGCATGGGAATCGTGAAAAATATCGGTTTCAAGTTTGACCGCTGGATGGATCAAGTGATTTTGCAGCGTCAGCTGGGCGACGGCGCGGATTCAACGCCTGAAACCTGATATCCCGGCCCATTAATCACTAATTTATTGCAATGCAAAAAAAGGCCGTGTCCGAAGACACGGCCCGAGTGATTGGGAGGAAACATCCAATTTTCAACAACTTACGTTCCGGAGAGGACCGCAATAACGTTGTTGCTATGCACAATTTATAGCCTTCCTTCGCATTTGCAATAAAAATCAGCACTTTTTTTATGATTCATTACATCCGGATCATTTGTGTGGTTTTTAAGCAACATTTGACGGCCAGCCAAAGTGCCAAATCACCGGTTTTCCATCCCGCAATCAAGAACCCCAATCTGTTAATACAAAATTGACCATCATCGCCGACTCTGATGATCAAACACATCGTCTTATTGGCATAGGACTTGCTGATAAGAGCCTGAGCAAGGAGAGAGGCCGTGATAAAATCACGCGAGATGAGATCCTGGTATGTATTGTTCGGCACCGCAGTCGGTGCCGCAGCGATGATGCTGATAGGCGCGGCAGTCGCTTTGGCTTCGGCACCAACGACAGGGCCCAAAGCCGCGCAGGCCTTTGCGAAATGCGAACGTGCCACCGCCCGGTGGGAGCGTATTTCGTCGGTCCCGAGCGGTTTGTTGCGGGCTATTTCGATGGCAGAGTCTGGTCGATGGTCACAATCCGACAAGATCGTGCGCGCATGGCCTTGGACCGTCACATCGGGTGGACCCGGCACATATTTCCCCACCAAACAGGCGGCACTGGCCGAAGTTCGTCGATTGCAGTCGAATGGGGTCAAAAACATCGACGTCGGTTGTATGCAGGTCAACCTGCATTTCCATGGGGAGCACTTCAATAGCATCGAAGACGCCATGGACCCTGACATCAATGCCGCCTACGCCGTAAAATTTCTGTCGAAACTTCGAGAAGAGACCGGTAGTTGGAATCAAGCCGCAGGGTTCTATCATTCACGTACGCCATCTCGAACCTCCTATTACCGAGGCAAAGTCGAGAAGTTCTGGTCACAGGTTGGGAATTTCCAGCCCGCAAATACGCCCAGAGACATGCAAATCGCCTCGTTGCAAAAAGCGGTGCCGCCCCCCGTCCCAACTCATGTGACGGTCACACCCATTGATCGTTCCCGAACGGCGGCACTGAATGCCCGCTTCAAAACATTGAAGACGGCGGCCCGTAAACTCCGCGAAGATTTAGACCCCGCTGCCAAACGACAAAACCAAATATCCGCTTGGAAAAACGCCCGTGGGCGTGTGTCGTCACTTCAACATCTGCTGGCCAAGCGCAAGGCAGAGTTGAAAAAGCGCCGGAAGTTGGAGTTAGAACGCGCGTTTGGATCAAGCCGAGACGACCGCTTTAAAGAAAACCGCATGCGCCAAATCGCAGCATGGCGAAAACGCGCCACCGAAGAACCTGCTCCGAAGAACTGATCCACTTCCATCGACAATCTTGTCACGGCGACAATCATCTTGTCGCCAAGATTTGCGTTTGCCCCTAGAAGATTGACGGTGGGGGTATTGTCATGAATTTTCTAAAGGTCAAAAGCGTTCCCGTGGTGGGATGGAGTTCGACGCATCCGTTGAACTTTCGACCCCGCACATCGACGCTGATCTGGTTGATCATTGGCCTGTTCCTGTTTGGTACGGGTGAAACATTACTGATTGCCGCCGGGGCTGGGGTGAGCCCATGGACCGTATTTGCCCAGGGTATCAGCGTGACATTCGGGATTAGTATCGGCCTCGCCACGCTTTATATTGGTATTGGCGTCCTGCTGCTGTGGATACCCCTAAAACGCACCCCCGGCATTGGCACGGTCCTAAACGTGCTGATCATCGCGGGCGTGATCGAATTCATCCTGCCTTATATTCCGGGTCCTGCGAGCTACGTGATGATGGGTGCTCAAACCATCGCTGGCATTCTGTTGGTGGGTCTTGGCAGTGGCTTTTATCTGGTCGCAAACCTAGGTGCAGGCCCACGCGATGGCCTGATGACAGGCCTTCAACAAGTCACCAATGCCCCCATTGCGTGGGTTCGTTTGTCCATAGAAATTGCGGTGACGATCATCGGCTGGACGCTGGGTGGCGTCGTCGGCGTGGGTACCGTACTTTTCGCAATTGGTATTGGCCCTGCCGTATCCACAGGGCTCTATCTCGTCGCCGCGTGTTCAGGCGAACAATTTAAAACACCCGAACGTTAAAATCTCATTTGTGCAGAGTGACACCACGCACAGGCTTCGTTTTCTGATCATGATACAACTGTTATCATGTCGATAATTGGCGGAAGCTCGCTCGATATACTCGATATATAGGAAACATCAGATGCTAAAACGCTTCAAGACTCTCTGCGCTTTTTTAGTCATCGCGACACTTGGTTTTGCACCCGGTGCATCTGCCGACGACACATACACCATGGAAGAGATCACGGCCAAAGCCGAGGGCTTCTTTGGAGATACAACCGAGGGGCTGGCAAAAGCCATTGAGAAAGTGTTCAACGATCATGGCCAGCCCAACGCATTCATCATTGGTGAAGAAGTCAGTGGCGCCATCGGCGTGGGGCTGCGATACGGCAACGGCATGCTGAACCGGAAAGCTAGTGGCGAACGCAAAGTCTATTGGCAGGGCCCGTCGATCGGTTGGGATCTGGGCGGCAATGCATCTAAAGTGTTCACGCTCATATACAACCTGAATTCCGAGGCAGAGCTTTTTCAGCGCTATCCGGGCGTAGAGGGAACACTCTATGTGGTCGCGGGCGTAGGTCTCAACTATCAGCAATCAGGCGACGTGATTTTAGCTCCCATTCGCACCGGCGTTGGCCTGCGGGCAGGGGCCAGCATTGGCTATCTGCACTACAATCGTGAACATTCCTGGCTGCCGTTCTGATCGTCAGAACGACCGCGGCATCCCGAGCACGTGCTCTGCGATATACGACAGAATAAGGTTCGTTGAGATCGGCGCGGTCCGATAAAGGCGGGTTTCCCTGAACTTGCGTTCGATATCGTATTCTTCGGCAAAGGCAAAACCACCAAACGTCTGCATACACGCATCAGCCGCTTTCCATGCCACTTCGGACGCCAAGAGCTTGGCCATGTTAGCTTCAGCACCGCAGGACTGGCCCGCATCAAATAATTGGGCCGCCTTGGCTGCCATCAATGCGGCCGCTTCGGTTTCGGCATACGACGTCGCGATGGGGAATTGGATGCCTTGGTTTTGGCCAATGGGGCGATCAAAGACCACGCGTTCCTTGGCATAGGTCGATGCCTTTTCAATGAACCAGCGCGCGTCACCGATACACTCATGCGCAATCAAAATCCGTTCCGCATTCATGCCATCCAGGATGTAGCGAAATCCTTTGCCCTCTTCACCGATCAAATTCTGCGCGGGAACGCGGAGATTATCGAAAAAGACTTCGGTCGAGTTATGGTTGAGCATCGCACGGATTGGCTTGATCTCGATCCCATTCCCCAACGCCTCATCCATTTCGACGATAAACAGCGACATGCCATCGTGGGGTTTTGGGCCTGATCCGCGTTCCGATGTCCGCGCCAACAACAGCATCAAATCGGAATGCTCTGCGCGGGACGTCCAGACCTTTTGACCGTTGACCACATAGTCATCGCCGTCGCGTTCAGCCCATGTGCGGATGCGAGATGTATCCGTGCCGCTGGTCGGTTCAGTCACGCCAAATGCTTGCAGGCGGCGCTTCCCGGCGGCGATGTCGGGCAGATACGCCTGCTTTTGTTGGTCGTTCCCATGCCGCAGCAACGCGCCCATGATGTACATCTGCGCATGGCACGCCGCACCATTCCCCCCAGAACGGTGAATGGTTTCAAGGATCACAGCAGCTTCGCGAATACCCAAATTCGATCCGCCGTATTCTTCCGGGATCAAGCATCCCAGGTATCCGGCGTCGGTCAGGGCCTGCACAAATTTAGTGGGATAGCCGCGTTCGCGGTCCAACTCGCGCCAATATTCATTCGGAAAATCGGCGCACAGTTTGATCACGCTGTCGCGGATGATTTCTAGTTCAGAGTGATTGTCTTCATATTCCATGAAAGTCAGTTTACACCAAGACCGCGCAGGTGAAAACTATCCGCAATAAAATTTGGAGGATTTTTTCAATGATAAAACTTTATGACACTGCTGTTTCTGGAAACTGCCACAAGGCGCGCTTGATGCTCTCGATTTTGGGCCTAGAGCACGAGATCGTGCCGATTAACCTGATGAACCAAGAACAAAAGACGCCAGAATATTTGGCGGTGCATCCGTTAGGCAAAGTACCTGCATTAGAAGATGACGGTTTTGTTGTCTGGGATGGCCAAGCGATTGTCGTGTACCTGGCCAAGAAATACGGATCAACCGATTGGTATCCAGACGACGCAGAGGGCATGTCCCAGGTCCAAAGCTGGTTGGCCTTTGCTGCCAATGAAATGTGGGCGGGCCCGGCCATCGCGCGGGCGATCATGAAATTCAAACGTCCCGCTGATCAGGAAACGGCGATTGCCAACACCAAGGCCGCATTGCAGGTCCTTGATGACTGGTTAGCGTCGCGTGAATTCCTCGCGTGTGGCAGACCAACCGTCGCCGATATCGCCGTATACCCCTATGCTGCGATGGCGTGGGAAGGTGACGTTGATATGTCTGGGTATTCAAACCTGAACGCGTGGATCAAACGGATCGAAGCGCTATCAGGTTATGTCGGCATGGAAAATATGCCGCGCCCAGAATAAGAATTAAGGCCGGAGCTTATACCCGGTTTTGAAAATCCACGCGATCACGGCTAGGCAGGCGAATAAAAAACCAAACGAGAACGCGATGCTGATCCATATGTTTACGTCGCCCTGGCCGTAGAAGCTCCAACGGAAGCCGCTGATCAAATACACAACGGGGTTGAGCAAGCTGATCTGCTGCCAGAGCGCTGGCAACATGCTGATTGAATAAAACGTCCCGCCCAGGAACGTCAGCGGGGTGATGATTAACAACGGCACGACCTGCAATTTCTCAAAACCCTCGGCCCAAATGCCGATGATAAACCCCAACAGCGAAAATGTGATCGATGTCATGATCAAAAATCCGACCATCAACAGCGGGTGGTCGACTTGCAGTTCAACAAAGAACCCTGCGGTCGCCAGAATGATCGCACCCAAAATGATCGATTTGGTTGCTGCGGCCCCGACGTAGCCCAGGACCACTTCGAAGTACGACACAGGTGCCGACAGGATTTCATAGATCGTCCCAGAAAATCTGGGGAAATAAATCCCGAACGACGCGTTGGAAACGCTTTGCGTCAAGAGCGACAGCATGATCAAGCCGGGCACGATAAACGCGCCGTAACTGACCCCGTCTATTTCATCAATGCGCGACCCGATTGCCGCCCCAAAAACGATGAAATAGAGCGCCGTCGATAACACAGGCGAGACGATGCTCTGCCACACGGTGCGCCACGTGCGCGCCATCTCGAAATTGTAAATCGCAAGGACACCACGGTAGTTCATTGCGCGCGCTCCTCGTGGACGAGCCCGACAAAGATGTCTTCGAGCGAACGCTGAGACGTTTCGATATCGCGGAATCGGATACCCGCAGCATTCAGTTTGGTCATCAATGCCGTAATGCCAGTGCGCTCGGACGAGGTGTCATAGGTAAACTCCAACGTCTCGCCATCTGCGGTCAAGGCCAGGTTATGTGCGGAGAGACTTTCCGGAATAGCGTCCAATTTGTTCTGTAAATGAATTTTCAGCTGCTTTTCACCGAGTTTTCGCATCAACGTGTTTTTATCTTCGACGAGAATGATCTCACCGCGCCGGATCACACCAATTCGGTCGGCCATCATTTCGGCTTCTTCGATATAGTGGGTGGTCAGAATGATGGTGACGCCGTTATCTCGCAATCGACTAACCACATTCCACATGTCTTTTCGAAGTTCGACATCGACACCAGCCGTAGGCTCATCCAAGAACAGCACTTCTGGTTCGTGGGACAGCGCCTTGGCGATCAGCACTCGGCGCTTCATACCGCCCGAAAGCGTCATGATCTTGTTGTCTTTTTTATCCCAGAGACTGAGATCTTTTAGCAGTTGTTCAAGATATGCCGGATTTTTTGGTTTCCCAAAAAGGCCACGAGAAAACGTGATGGTATCCCAGACGGACTCAAACGCTTCGGTCGTTAGTTCCTGTGGGACAAGCCCGATCATCGAACGGGTTTGGCGATAATCAGTCTGGATATCATACCCGGCGACTGCGACAGATCCCGCACTTGGGTTCACGATGCCGCACACAATACTAATCAGCGTGGTTTTCCCAGCGCCGTTGGGTCCAAGCAGCGCAAAAATCTCGCCCTTGGATATTTCCAAGTCGACGCTTTTCAGCGCTTGGAAGCCATCGTCATATTGTTTTGCGAGGCCTTTGATATCGATGACAGGTTGCATCGCGCATACCTAATCTCGAATGGGAGAAATTGAAACCCCTAACCCCACAATTTGGGTGACGCGGGCCTGATCAATCCATCTGTGAAATCGATGCCATGATCGCGATCTTGTTTGAGCAACAAGGGCCCATCCAGATCAACAATCTTGGCCCCCTGGGCGACCAGAATCGCTGGTGCCATCGCCAACGACGATCCGACCATGCAACCGACCATGATTTCAAACCCCATATCAATGGCTTGGCGTTTGAGGTTCAGCGCCTCGGTCAATCCACCCGTTTTATCGAGCTTAATATTCACCATGTCATAAAGATCTTTGAGCGCCGGCAAGTCTGCCGATGTATGCAGGCTTTCGTCTGCACAGATTGGCACCGGGCAATCCAAGTCTATCAGGCCCCCGTCCTCGCCTGCAGGCACAGGTTGTTCCAGCATCTCGACACCGATTTCAGCCAAATACGCGGCATTATCGGCAATAAAATCGACGGTCCATCCTTCGTTCGGATCAATAACCAGCCGCGCATTGGGTGCGTTGGAGCGAATGGCATCCAGTCGTTGGCGTACATCATGTGCATCCAACTTAATTTTCAAGAGTGGTGCCGCTTTCAAATCGGCCGCACGTGCCCCCATTTCGCCGGCAGTGCCTATGCCAATCGTTTCCGCCGTGATTTCGGGATGCAATTCACCGACCCCGGCAAGCTCGGCAACGCTCAAACCATTTGCTTTGGCTTCGAAGTCCCATAACGCGCAATCAACGGCGTTCCGCGCCGCACCCGCAGACATTTTGGCGTTGATGTCCGCGCGCGTGGCACCCGCTTCTAAATCGGCAACAACGTCACTGATCTCAGCGATCACCCCATCAACGGTTTCGTCATAGCGGGGATACGGCACACATTCGGCATGGCCCACAATGTCCCCGTCCGAGATTTCGACGACAACGACATCTGCCGCCGTTTTCACACCTCGTGAAATGGCAAACGGCCGCGCGAGCGGAAAACTCTCGGGAAAGACGGTGACCTTGCGCGCCATCGTTTTCGCCTATTGCAGTTTATCAACGATGGGCGCAACGCCGGTGCGAACAGCGTCAACAGTCGGCAGGCCCAGGCGATCTTCGGTTTCTTTCATCAAGGCCTCCGCGGCCGCATCGTCCAAGCTTTTGGTATTGATCGACACGCCGACAACTTCAACGTCTGGATTGACGTTCTTCGCCGCCCACATGCCCGCTTCGATGACTTCTTCAAAGCTCGGCAGGCCCTTGTCACCCAATCCCCGCGCGGTTCTGCGTGCGGCATCGTGGCAGATCACCAGCGCATCTGGTTGTGATCCATGGATCAAGCCCAACGTCACCCCGGCATAGGATGTGTGATACAGCGAGCCCTGCCCTTCGACGACGTGCCAATGATCTTCGTCAGCATCCGGCGACAACCACTCGGACGCACCCGAAATAAAGTCGGCAACCACGGCATCAACAGAAACACCGTCTCCGGCAATGAAAATACCGGTTTGGCCAGTCGCAGAAAATGTCGTTTTCATGCCGCGTTTTTCCATCTCGCGCCAAATCGCCAAAGATGTGTACATCTTGCCAACCGACACATCGGTACCGATGGTCAGCAACCGCTTGCCGGTCCGCTTAACACCGCTGGCGACGGGAAATTCGCGCGTCGGATGGCGGACATCGGTCAATATCCGACCGTGTTTCTCCGCGGCTTCTTTAATCTTTGGATTGGATGCCAATTTCTGATGCAGGCCGCTGGCGATATCCATGCCCGCTTCGATGCCCGCAACAATCGCGTCCGCCCAAGTTTCAGAAATAATGCCGCCGCGGTTAGCAACGCCAACAATCATCGTGCCACAACCCGCTTCAACGGCTTCGGCGATATTCATATCGGGCAACCCCAGATCGGCATTACAGCCATTTAGGCGCATTTGCCCCACGCACCATTCTGGGCGCCA
This sequence comes from Rhodospirillales bacterium, assembly GCA_965659695.1. Lineage (GTDB taxonomy): Bacteria > Pseudomonadota > Alphaproteobacteria > Rhodospirillales > Casp-alpha2 > UBA4479. The sequence goes on along the minus strand of CBFHXC010000002.1, from coordinate 74,441 downwards.
ATCGCGAACACCAATAGCGGTCTTTGCCGCCAACTCATCTGCAGCATCCCCTAAGAACATCAAATACGGTGTACGAAACGACATTGAAAAACTCCTTATCCCCCCGTGATTTCACGGACTTTCATTTTTGTGAGGCGGAGTGTGTCTGAACATCGCGTTTTCGTCCAGGGGCCAGTCTCGGGAGTTATCTGGTATCAGAATTCTCGAGCATCTTGATCGGGGTCATTGACCAAATGCGAGTGAAGTTGGATAAAACGTCGTATGACACATGTAATCAAAGCCCCCGATCCTGTCGCCATTCCTGTCGCCGGGACCGATGACACCTTTCCCGTCCACCGCGTTTTCTGTGTAGGCAGAAACTACGCCGAGCACGCCCGTGAAATGGGCCATGATCCGGATCGTGAACCACCGTTCTTTTTTGAAAAGCACACCAGCTCGCTGCTATTCGCACCGATGCCGGATGGGGCAGAATTCCCCTACCCACAGCAAACATCAGATGTTCATCATGAAGTCGAACTCGTTGTCGCGCTCGCCAAGGGTGGCAATGACATTTCTGTTGAACACGCGTTTGACCATGTGTGGGGATACGCTGTCGGCATCGACATGACCCGACGCGACCTGCAGGGGGTCGCAAAAAAAGCGGGACGGCCGTGGGGGATTGGAAAGTCTTTCGATCACGCCGCACCCATCGGACTAATGCATTCGTTATCCGAAGCGGGCCACATGTCGGAAGGTCATATTCGTCTCGACGTCAATGGCGAAACGCGCCAGGACGGGAACCTGAATGCGATGATTTGGAAGATTCCGGAAACGATCACATATCTGTCGGGCCTGTTTACCCTGCAGGCAGGAGACTTGATCTATACAGGCACGCCCGCAGGCGTCGGACCAGTTGTGAAAGGCGATGTGCTTGAAGGCCATGTCGAGGGTTTGAGCAGCATCAAAGTTACGGTTACCTGATTGACCTCACGCCTCAATCTGGTTCTTTGGCAGTGACATGAGCACAGCTACGCCTCAGAAACCGCGATCAAATTCATCCGATCATAAAGAAACGCCAGCTGCGCTCGCCGTGGTCATGCTGATTCTAACCCCGTTCATGTGGGCCGGGCACAGTGTTGTCGCGAAAATCATCGCAACGGACATTCCCGTTTTCTCGTTTGTTAGTTTTCGTTGGCTGGTGGCAACAGCGATTTTGCTGGCGTTTGTGTGGCGGAGCGTTTGGCGCCAAAGATGGATACTGGCCAAGCATTGGAAATTCGTACTGACGGCAGGCTTTATTGGCCCGGCCGTATTCCCGTGTTTTCTTTATACCGGATTGATGACCACCACCGTTACCAACACCAGTATTATTCAGACGTCCGTCCCCGGACTTGTGCCCGTCTTTGCCTGGATGTTGCTACGGGATAGAATGACTTTCAGCCAGATGGTCGGGATCATAATTTCAAGCATCGGCGTCCTGATCATTGTTTCGCGTGGCGACCTGACAACGATTGCCGACGTAGAATTCGTCCCGGGCGATCTGTTCATTTTGGGCGGTTTCACAGTTTGGGCGCTGTACACCGTGATTATCCGAATGAAGCCCGCAGACCTCGGGACCAATCCTTTTCTGGCAGCCAGCATGTTCATCGGCTTTCTGGCGACCTCACCATTATGGATTTGGGAATACAGCAAGGGACTGACGATCCCGATCACTACCGAAACAACATGGGCGTTTGGCTACATCATTATTTTTCCAACCCTGCTGTCCTATTACTTTTATAATCGCGTGGTTGAAACCCTAGGTCCCAACAAGGCCGGGCTGGCATCGCATATGGTGCCCGCTTTGGGGATTTTGCTTGGCGTCGTATTCTTGGACGAGAAGTTTGCGCTTTTCCACGCCGTGAGTTTTGCGATCATCATCGCAGGTGTCGTGCTGGTTATTCGGAGCGGGCCCGCTTCCAAAAGTCGAGCGCCTTCCTAAGCGCTTCATGACGGTGCATGCCCGGCGTGATTTCAAGCAAATAGAGTGCCCGTAGCAGCCACCGATCATGTTCCGTGAGTTCAAAGTATTGACTTGAGTCATTGAAGATCGATGGTTTCACCAAATTTGAATCGTTCGGCAATCCCAGAATTTGCGTGATCTCCTCAACCGCACAGGCGCGATGAAAACTCTCGGGGTGACGGGATGGAAAGACGATAACAGCCGCTGTGATCTCGCCCTTCTTCGTGAAATAGTTGGCAAAGCATGTTGAATTCTGGACCAGCCATCGCACGCGCTCGGGGTCGTTATTCCAATACTTCGCGGTCGCGGCCGGGATTTCGTCATCCGGCAAATAGTAGACTATGACGTTGACCTTTGTCTGATCAAAATCGGCGGGTAGCTGTTTCGCCCGTTGTTTGCCAATCGAATAATACAGCGAGATATCGTGGCCTGTCGTTTTTGCGAGATCTTGAGCCACATCTTCGATGAATGTCTCAAGGTACGCCGGATGACCTTTGCCCTGAATGCCCATGCGCATGGGCTTCGACCATTTGCGGACGATATCAAATTTTTGCCCGGTATATTCATTCCCAAACGCAATCGTATCGAAATTGCGGAGCAGGTCAGCATTGGTGAACTGCTCACCGGCCTTAACAGGCCCAAGCATGATCAAGAACATCGCAATGACGGAGAGGTATCGCATTCAGAACCGTCGCGCATTTTGAAGATATTTTCTAGGCCTTATCGCGCCCTGAAATGACCTTAATGGTGCCACAGTTCGAACCCGAAATCGCCACATCACATGTGAATATTCAAATCATGGATAGCCAAGAGATTGGTTTCTCCACCTCTCCCCCGACCTCAAAAGGGGATCGCTGGTCTAAACGCCACGGTCCGCTGTTTTTTTATCCGACCCGCATATGTGGCACAGCATGGGGAGCAAGTGCTTTAATATCCGTTTCAATCGTCGATCTAATGATGTCCAACGCTGCCGCACGCACGCGCTTGGCAAGCCCAGCGCCGATAGCATTTGCAGCCAACAAATGGACATCGCGTGTAAACATCGGTCCATCGATGGGTAGGGCTTTGACATCTCGACCAAACTGTCGTCCGTGTGCGAGGCAGATGGGTGACGTGATGGCCCAGCCCAGCCCAGCCGCAACCATTGAAAACACGCCATCGGTGCCATCGAACTCGAACACTCGCGGCGGCACTTCACCGCGACGTACCAATTCCCGCTCAATCTCATCACCAATCACCGAGCGCACGCTGTAGCGCACCAACGGTAACCCCGCAGACAATTGCATCGGCGAGATGGGGCCATCACCAATTTTGAAAGACTTCGGCACCACGGCAATAAACGGTTCACGCAGTAATCGGCTTTTTTTGATATCGGCTCCCATGGTCGGGTCACTGGTGACCACCAGATCAAGACGCCCACGGGCCAAATCCTGACGCAAATTTGGCGATATTCCCGCCCATACCGAGACTTCGCGCACGTCAGAGCGGATCGCGCGGATCAATGGTGCGCCGATGGTACCCGCAATGGAATCAATCAAACCCAAGCGAACCCGGGGGCGTGACGATGCGCCAAGGGACCGAACATCCATCATCGCACTGCTGGCTGCGGACAAAACTGCACGCGCGCGGTCTGCAAACAAATCACCCGCGGGCGTGGACTGCATGGGGCGCACGGACCTGTCGATCAGACCAACACCTAGGCTTTTTTCGATTTTGGATATCGCCTGACTGACCGCCGACTGAGTCAGCGCCTGATCCCGCGCGGCGACGGTCATATTCCGTGCATCATATACCGCCAAAAATATACGCATGGCACGCAAATCGACATCATCAGTGGTCTCAGTATTAGCCATGTCGATATCATATTATTATTTTCGTTAATAACTATCATTATTTTGAATAACGTCGTGCCTTTCCCTCAAACACCGGGGTAGGCTCTCGATACACTCGCCAGTATCGGCCAAGATTTGACCCGTATCCATAGGGGGAACCGTTGAAACGCTATTCCATATTTTCCTTGGCGCGAAACGCGCTGACGGGACACAAGAACTGGACCGAGGCTTGGCGCTCTCCTGATCCAAAACCGCATTACGATGTGATTATCATTGGCGGCGGTGGCCACGGACTAGCGACAGCATATTATCTCGCCAAAGAGCATGGCATCACCAACGTGGCGGTGATCGAAAAAGGTTGGCTCGGCGGTGGCAATACGGGCCGGAACACGACCATCGTGCGATCCAATTACGAACTCGAAGGCAATGCCCACTTCTATGAGTTATCGTTGAAACTCTGGGAAGGCATGAGCCAAGACCTGAACTACAACGTCATGTTCTCGCAGCGGGGCGTGATCAACTTGGTCCACAACGATGCCCAGATTGATGCAGCACAGCGGCGCGGCAACGCCATGCGCTTGAACGGTATTGATGCCCAATGGATGACCCCACAAGAGATCAAAGAGCGCGTTCCATTGCTGGATTTAAACGGTGGCGGACGCTATCCAGTCATGGGGGGGCTATGCCAACCCCGTGGCGGCACGGCACGGCATGACGCCGTTGCCTGGGGCTATGCCCGGGGCGCAGATGCCCGCGGCGTCGATATTCTTCAAGGCTGCGAAGTCACGGCGATCACCCGCGAAGGCAATCGTGTCACCGGCGTTGAAACAACGCGGGGCAACATCACCGCAGATAAAATCGGCATCGCAGTCGCGGGACACACCAGCCATGTCGCAAAGATGGCTGGATTGAACCTGCCAATCGAAAGCCACGTCCTGCAGGCGATGGTGTCCGAGCCGATCAAGCCATGCATCGATACAGTGGTCACATCAGGATCAGGGCATCTATACGTCAGTCAATCTGACAAAGGTGAATTGGTCTTCGGGGGTGATCTCGATTTCTATAATTCATATGCGCAGCGGGGCAACTTGCCCCGCCTGGAACAAGTCACACAGAACCTGCTGACGCTGTTCCCCGCGTTTTCCAGATTACGAATGCTGCGGTCCTGGGGCGGGATCATGGATATGTCCATGGATGGCAGCCCGATCATATCGAAAACACCATTGGATAATTTCTACATCAACGGTGGCTGGTGTTATGGCGGGTTCAAGGCCACGCCTGGGTCAGGGTATGTGTTCGCACACACCATTGCACAAGACCGCCCGCACCCGAATAACCAGGCCCTTTCCCTGAACCGGTTCGAAACTGGCGCTGTACTTGACGAAAAAGGGGCGGGTCCATGGGCCAAGCTGCACTAAGGATTTATAAGACATGTTGATCATAGATTGCCCCTGGTGCGGCAGCCGCGCCCAAACAGAATTCACCTACGATGGCGACGCCACCGTCGAACGCCCCGATGAAGGCGACGAAAAAGCGTTCTTTGAATATGTCTACATTCGCGATAACCCGAGCGGGTGGCACGATGAAATGTGGCAGCACACATCAGGATGTCGCCGATTCCTAAAAGTCCGCCGCAACGTTTCCACCCACGAAATCGCGGGCAGCGCCAAACCGGGTGAAGAATTGCCAGAGGTGACATCATGACTGAACAGGCATTTCGGCATACATGCGGCGGCGCGATTGACCGATCAAAGCCGCTGCAATTTACTTTTGATGGCAAACGTTATCAGGGATTTGAGGGAGATACCCTTGCATCCGCAATGATGGCCAATGGCGTTCGTCTGGTTGGTCGCAGTTTCAAATATCATCGCCCCCGTGGATTGATGGGTGCCGGTTTTGAAGACCCGAACGCGCTGGTCCAATTGCGCGTTGGGGAACGCACCGAACCTAATATACAAATGACGCGGGTCGAGCTTTATGACGGCCTGATCGCCGAGAGCCAAAACCGTTGGCCGTCGTTGAGTTTCGATCTGGGATCATTAACTGGCCTGGCAGGCAAACTGTTCCCGGCGGGTTTCTACTACAAAACGTTTATGTGGCCTGCATCCATGTGGGAAACGTATGAACACGTGATCCGTAACATCGCAGGTATGGGCAAATCCCCTACCGAGACCGATCCAGATAAATACGCACACCGTTATGAATTTTGCGATGTCGCCGTCGTTGGGGGTGGCCCCGCTGGTTTATCCGCAGCGTTGAATGCAGCGCAGACAGGCCAACGTGTCGTGATCATCGATGACGCCCCTGAATTGGGTGGCGGATTGTTGCATCGATCGCTAGAGGTTGATGGTAAACCCGGTGCTGATTGGGCGGCCGAAGTTGAGCAGAAATTACTCAAAATGGACAATGTGCGTGTGCTAACTCGCACCACAACAGCGGCGCACTACGACCATAATATGCTGATCGCCAATGAACGTGTCGGTGATCATTTGCCCATCCCCGCGGCGTATACGCCACGCCAACGCATGTGGCACATCCGCGCGACCGAGGTTGTGCTGGCGACCGGATCATTGGAACGCCCCATGGTATTCGCGGGCAACGACATCCCCAACGTGATGTTGGCATCTGCAGCGCAATCTCTGGCGGTGAAATACGGCGTCAAAGCCGGTGAACGTGCGGTGATCTTTACCAATAACAGTTCCGCTTATGCAGCAGCCAAGGATTTGGCCAACGTCGGGATCACCATTCAGGCCATTGTTGATGCGCGCGCAGATGTGCCCGCTGATGATTTGGCAATTGCAACATCCGCTGGTGCAGGCGTGATTGCTAACCATGTCGTTATGGCCGCCGAAGGTAATAAACATGGCGTCCAGCGTGTGCAGATTGGCAAAACACCCGGACCGGAAGCATCCGATCACGGTCAGGCCGACCGCACCATCGATTGCGATGTGCTCGCGGTATCCGGCGGCTGGACACCAAGTGTTCATCTGTTATCGCAATCACGCGGAAAGCTGCGATTTGACGCCGAGAAAACGTGCTTCGTACCACGTCTAAGTTTTCAACGGGAACGTTCTGCAGGCGCATGTAACGGGGCTTTTGATTTAGCAACGTGCTTGTCAGAAGGTGCCGCAGCAGGTGTCGATGCCGCCAATGCCGCGGGCGGCAAAGCAACCGCCCTGCCCGTGCCCTCCGCGACCTCAGAAGCGCCCATGGCAGCGTTGGCTGTTTGGTCTATTCCTTGGCCCGAGGGCAATCACGACAAACGCTTCGTCGATTATCAAAACGATGTGACGGCAGAAGACGTCGCCCTTGCGCACCGCGAAGGATATCGATCCGTCGAGCATCTGAAACGCTACACGACATTGGGTATGGCGACGGACCAGGGTCGCACATCGAACGTCAACGGCTTGGCCATCATGGCGGGCTTGCGCGGTGAAGATATCCCTGCCGTCGGCACCACCACTTTCCGCCCACCGTTCTCACCATTCACGTTGGGTGCGGTTGCAGGGCCTGAAATCAACGAACACATGACACCCATTCGGCGAACACCGATGCATGACTGGCATGTGGCCGCGGGCGCGCCGTTCGTTCCTGCCGGTGCATGGTTGCGGGCGCAAGCATATCCGCACAACGGTGAAACCCTCAAAGATGCTTACATGCGGGAAACCGTTCATGTCCGGAAACACGTCGGGATCGTCGATGTCTCGACTTTGGGTAAGATCGATGTTCAGGGCAAGGATGCGGCTGAGTTCCTAGACCGGCTTTATATCAACGGCTTCGGGAAACTCCCGGTTGGGAAATGCCGGTATGGTGTGATGCTACGCGAAGATGGCATCACTTATGATGACGGCACGGTCACGCGCTTGACCGAAGACCGCTTCATGGTCACCACCACGACCGGGCACGCGGGTCCTGTCATGGTTCATATGGAACGTCATGCGCAAGTGGTCTGGCCCGAGCTTGATGTAAAACTAATATCCGTCACGGATGACTGGGCTGCCATTGCCATCGCAGGGCCTGATTGCCGCAAAGTTTTGGCAAAGGTTATCGATGGCCTCGATATCTCGAACGATGCATTCCCCTTCATGGCGTTTGGCGAATGCACCGTATTGGGCGCACCAGCGCGACTGTTCAGGATCAGTTTCTCTGGCGAACTCGCATACGAGCTTAACGTGCCCGCCGATTATGGTTACGACGTCTGGCAGGGCTTATTGGATGCGGGTGCGGATGAGCACATCATCCCCTATGGCACCGAAGCGATGGGTATCATGCGGATCGAAAAGGGCCATGTGGTCGGCGGCGAACTAAATGGGCGCACAACGGCAGATGACCTGGGCTTTGGGCGCATGCAATCGACCAAGAAACGCTATATCGGCGATGTTTTAAAAGACCGTTCCGATTTGATCCGCACAGACCGAAAACAACTGGTCGGGCTGAAACCCGCTGATGGTGTATCGAAAATTCCCCGTGGCGCGCGGTTGGTCGCTGATCCGAACGCGGCGCGCCCTGTTCCGATCGAAGGCGAAGTCACATCACAATGTGAAAGCCCACATGTAGGATCGCCCATCGGTCTTGGATTGCTGAAATCTGGACGGCAACGTCATGGCGAGACGTTGGTCGCGACATCTCCGGTGACAGGGCAAAACACAAAGGTGATTATTTGCGATCCCATATTCATCGATCCAGAGGGGGAGCGTCTTCGTGGGTAATCAAGCAACACGGCGCTCGGCGCTCGCATCCGTTTACGAGATTGGGCCATTCGGCGTCGAAGCATCAGTGCCCGGAGTCACTATCGTTGAACGCATGGGTCTGTCACTCGTGATCGCGGAATGCGCAGAAAATGACACCGACGGCATTGCGTCACTCAGCAAATCCATGGGCATCGATATGCCACCCCCGGGTCAATCGATAGAAGCTAATGATCGCCGCACGATCTGGCTGGCGCCCGGCCGTTGGCTGATCGTTGGAAAAGATCAAACGTACGGCGCGACTGCAGAAACGTTGGCTACTGCGTCTGATAGCGCTGCGATCAATGATGTATCATCCAGCCGAACAGCTATCCGGATATCAGGCCCGAATATACGCGATATTTTAGCATCAAGTTGCACGATTGATCTTCACTCGTCCGCGTTTACCCCGGGTATGTCAGCAACCACAGACCTCGACCATGTCGTTGTCACGATGGATTGTCTGGATGCGGACACGTTCGATCTATATGTGTCTCGTGCTTATGCCGTGTCGTTCTGGGAATGGCTACTCGGAGCATCAGAGGAATACGGTGGAGAAATTAAACCAGTGATATAGCGCTCACCCCCTCACCTAACCTCTCCCCCTAAAAGGGGGAGAGGGATTGGATCGAGCCACATATATGCTGGGTCCCTCTCCACCATGAAATGGGGGAGAGGACAGGTGAGGGGGATTAAGAAGCCAATTTTAGCAATAGCTTCGCGCATTCACGCGGGCGTTCAATCATCATCATGTGACCGGTCTGCGGCAGCACTGACAATTGCGCATTGGTGATCGCTTCCATCAACGGCTTGGCGTTTTTCACTGGGGTCATTTTGTCTTCATCACCAGATATCACATGAACCGCTGCTGAAATCTTGGCTGCACTCGTTTCAGCATCTTTGTAGTCGTTACACGCGATCAGGTCTTTGGCGAGGACACCAGGGGTCGCGTCACGAACCAATTGTTCTCCTGCACCCATAGCCCACAGGCCCGGCTGCGGATGCCCACCCTTATGTGGCAAATCTCCAAATCCCCAATCGGTGATCAGACCGGGGGCCAAGCGACCGCCGTCTTCGGCGGCTTTAATCAAATCGGGATGCACCGGCATCATCGCCGCCGAACCCAACAAACCGACATTGCTGACCCGATCGCCCCGCTTTGCGCCCACTTCAATGGATATCAGCGATCCCATAGAATGTCCGGCGACTGATGCCGTATCGATCCCGGCTGCATCCATGAACGCAATGATCCAATCCGCCATATCGGAAATGCTCTCGAGTGCTGGTCCTTCGGATCCACCGTGCCCGGGTAGATCGACAGCGAACACGCGCACATTACGATGGGCCAGGTACCGACTTTGTAGTTGCCAGACCGTAGCGTCCATTCCGGCGCCATGAATTAAAATAAGCGCTGGTGCCTCACTGGCTGTTGGAAATCCACCTGTGGCCGCGTGTGCGTTTTTTCCGTTTACTGAAATATCCATGCCCTTAACCCCGCTGAGAGGCACGAAGGCCTGATTTCAAATCGCTGATGATATCGTCTACATCTTCGATACCGACCGACACGCGGATCAAGTTTTCACCAATCCCGGCAGCATCCAGTGCTTCAGCGCTCATCTGTTGATGCGTGGTTGATCCCGGATGAATAACCAGGGTCTTAGCATCCCCGACGTTGGCCAAGTGCGATGCGAGTTTCACGGATTCGATAAACTTACGACCCGCTTCGCGGCCCCCTTTGATCCCGAAACTCAGGATCGCACCTGCCCCCTTGGGCAAGAGTTCCTGCGCCAACGCATGATCTGGGTGCGATGGTACCGATGGATGGTTGACCCATTCCACTTCTTCGGATGCATCAAGGAATGCCGCGACCTTGATTGCATTCTCGACATGGCGCTGCATGCGAAGTGGTAAGGTCTCTAGGCCCTGAATAATATGGAATGCATTCATGGGGCTCAGACATGCACCGAAATCTTTCATGCCTTCAGCGCGCATCCGCATCAGATATGCCTGGGTGCCGAACTGTTCGGCAAAATCGATCCCGGCAAATCCTTCATACGGTTCGGTCAGGTTCGGGAACTTCCCACTGGCTTCCCAATCAAACGCCCCTGAGTCAACAACCACACCAGCGATCGCCACACCATGCCCGCCGATGAATTTGGTTAGGGAATGCATGACAATATCCGCGCCATGATCAAACGGCTTCATCAAATACGGCGTGGCAAACGTGCTATCGATCATCAACGGCACGCCCGCATCGTGTGCGATGTCTGCGATGACCGGAATGTTCAGAACTTCGATCCCGGGGTTGCCCAGCGTTTCACCGAACACCAATTGGGTTTCAGGGCGGATCGCCGCCTTGAACGCGTCCGGATCGCGGGGATCGACGAATGTGGTTTCAATCCCGAACCGGGGCAGCGTGTAGCTGAACAGATTATGCGTGCCGCCATACAACGACCCACTGGAAACAATGTGCCCGCCCTTATCCATCAATGTCGCGATGGCCAAGAATATGGCCGCCATGCCGCTGGCCGTGGCCACGGCACCCACGCCGCCCTCTAACGCTGCGACACGTTCTTCGAGCACCGAGACCGTCGGATTGGACAATCGCGTATAGATATGGCCCGGTTGCTCGAGGTTATAAAGCGAGGCCGCATGATCGGTATCTTCGAACATATATGAAGTTGTCTGATAGATTGGCACGGCGCGCGAACCTGTCGCGGCGTCCGGTTGATGACCTGCATGAAGACTGAGCGTATCGAACTTATAGAACTTAGGGGCGACCATGGTTTCCTCCACCGAGTGATCGGGCTTTACAAAACCCAAGCATCTCATTAGGCAGATGTCCAAAGTTCGTCAATGTAAACGCATACAAATCTGGTAAATGTGGAGAAAGCCGATGGCTCGTGAAATCAAATCAGTCGCTGTTTTGGGCGCTGGTACTATGGGAACCGGGATTGCGGGCCTCGCCGCCGAGAGAGACTGCAAAGTTCTTTTGTTGGATGTATCCATGGAAGCCGCCAAAAAGGCGTTGGATAAAATCGTCAACGGTCGCCCACCAGCCATCGACACGCCGGGCAAAGAAGCCAACATCACATTGGGCACGCTTTCTGACGATCTGGAAAAAATCGCCGATTACGATTGGATTTGTGAAGCCATAATCGAAGACCTGGAGACCAAGCGCGCGTTGTTCGAACGCTTCGAGCCGTTACGCAAAGATGGCTCCGTCGTCAGCACCAACACATCGGGCATTCCGCTGAAAGACATCATCGAAGGCATGCCAGAACGTCTGCAAAAAGATGTTTGTGTGACCCATTTCTTCAATCCCGTAAAAATCATGCGCCTGTGTGAACTTGTGCCCGGTCCGCAAACCGATGCCGAGGTCGTGGACGCGTTTCATGGCTACTTGGGCGGCGTCATGGGTAAGGGTGTTGTGAACGCCAAGGACACCGTCAACTTCATCGGTAACCGTATTGGCTGTTTCTGGATGCTCATGGGGCTGCACAAGGCAACGGGCGCCCGCGCCAAAGGTATGAGCCAAGAAGATATCGATGCGGTGATGTCTGCACCGATTGGCCTGCCGCCAACTGGTCTTTATGGCCTGATCGATCTGATCGGTCTGGATATCATGGATTTCGTCGGCAAGAACTTGAAGATCAACCTACCCGCAGGCGATATGGGCGTGGACTACACGTCGTTCCCCGCCGCCGAACAAGCGATGCTGGAGCGCAAGCAATTGGGCCGCAAGACAGGTGGTGGGTTCTATCGTGTCAGCAAGTTGGATGACGGATCGAAGAAAAAAGAGACCTTTGATTTAAATGCTGGCGACTGGCGCGACGCAAATGATGTGCGGCTTGAAGCCGGACCAGAGGTCATGTTCGACGACAGCCCGTCCGGCAACGTCGCGTGGGAAATCATGGGCGGGACGCTGGCCTATGCGGCTGACCTGATCCCACAGATTTCCGACGATATCGTCAACGTGGATCGCGCCATGCGTTGGGGCTTCGCCTGGAAGTTCGGTCCATTCCAATTGCTCGACGCCATCGGACCCAAAGCATTTGCTGAAAAATATCGCGCCGCCCATGGTCAAGTCCCGCACATGCTGAGTGTGCTGGAAAACGCTGGTGTGGATACGTTCTATGCCGAGGATGGGACTAAGTTCTTAGGTCTTGATGGCGAGTATCACGACGTTCCGGCTGAGTAATAGAACGCCCCCTCACCTGTCCTCTCCCCCACTTCGTGAGGGAGAGGGACTCTCGAATCCAAGTTACTCGTTCTAATCCCTCTCCCCCTTAAGGGGGAGAGGTTAGGTGAGGGGGTTACGTTAACGCCCTGGGATTACTCGTCCGCAGCTTCGCCATTGTCATCGCCAAAAGTTCAGCGTGATCATCGGATGTACCTTCTCCGCTTCGGATGCGCGATGCCATTGCACTCAAATCAACTCCAGAAGCATCTGATGACTGTTGCTCTTCGATCTGACGGCTAACAATCGCCATCGCGTTGGCGATCATCAGCGCCTTGTATTTGCTATCGCCATCCAGCGCATCAACGATGTCCCCTTTGAGGACCTCCCGCGCGATGCCCAGCAAATCGGCCCCAGATGGGGCGGGATAACGTACGTCATTAATATCAAAATCAGTGATTGAAACATTCGCAGGCACGGTCTGCCTCAGAATTTCAAGCTCAAGCTCTGGGACGATGTGCGCTGTCAGGGCGAGTTCCAAATTGCGCTCTCCGCCTGTCACGAAACGATCCGCCTGTTGCAGCGCGATCACCGCCCAACGAACGTGTGCCATCACCTGCCAATATCCTATTTGGTCACGGTCGACGGTGCGGTCGCTCTCCACCTCATAAGCTGCCAAGAATGCATCCAATGAACCGATGCCGCCAACCTCGCGATCATTGGCGCCAAACCGCCAGCATTTCGCGGTCAGCCAGCCGATGTCTTCCATCGGGTCATTCCACCCGGCGAATTCCCAATCCAACACCGCAGTAAGGTTCCCGTCGTCGACCATGTAATTACCGGTGCGATAATCACGATGACAGAACACTGGGGTGACAGGGTCTGGCGCATTAGCCGCTAACCAACTCAACCCCCATTCGACCGACGGATGGCGATCCGGCAGCGCATCCAGGTGCGCACGATAATCAGCGATGGTGGCTATGGCAGGTGCTTGAGACGGTTTTTCGACAAAGGCCAATTCAGGACTGTCTGCAATGGCATGAATGCGCGCAAGATTGCGACCCAAGTCCGCTGCCAATTCTTCATTCGCTTCGGACTTTGCTAGTTTGTGGCCTGCCGCTGTGCCAGTTACGCAATGCATCAGGAAAAATGGCGTCCCCAAGACGTCTGTGTCTTCGCACAATACGCATGGCACGGGTACTGTCACACCAGCATCGTGGGCGGCCTTTAAGATGGCGAATTCTTCTGGGCGACCGTGACTGACGGCAACATTGGATGGAGCATCTTTGCGCAGCACTAGGTCATGCGACCCCGGCCAATCACCACCTTCGAGATCAAGTTTCAACCGCCAATTTTCTTGAATAGCGCCGCCTGACAGTTGTTTGAGATCACGCACTTGCGCGTGCCCCCCCGATTGCCGAGCGATCCAAACCTCTAACCGTTTGATGGCATCGCGGTCCATCTGGCTGATAGCGTCATCGTTACGTCCGCTCACGCTTCGGGTGGCCCCCAGCGCCAGAAATCCATACCTTCATCCGTCAGCGCACCTGCCAGCACCATCTTGTGCACTTCGGATGCACCATCAACCAAACGGGCTTGGCGGGCATAGCGATAAATCCATTCCAATACCGTGTCCTTGGAATACCCCCGCGCACCATTCAACTGAATAGCGGTATCCACCGCCTTGTGCAGCACGTCCGCGACAGCGACCTTGGCCATGGAGACTTCTTTGCGAGCACGTGATCCCTGGTCCAATGCCCAGGCGGCCTTCATCGTTAACATGCGGCCGATTTCTATATCCATCGCGGCATCGCCCAACAGCAACTGTACACTCTCACGTTCAGACAGCTTGGATCCAAAGGCTTCGCGGTGAGAGATGTATTCACCCGCGATTTCAAGCGCACGCTTCGCCAGTCCTGTCCAGCGCATGCAGTGCGTCAGCCGCGCGGTGGCTAGGCGGATTTGCACACACTTCATCCCCTCGCCCACACCCATCAAACGGTTTTCGTCCGGGATTTCCAAGCCGTCGAATTTAAGCTCGCAATGCCCGCCGTGTTCCTCGGGACCCATAATCGGGATACGCCGAATGATTTCCCATCCGGGTTGATCCTTGTGGAACAAAAACGCCGTCAGATTGCGCCGTGTGTCATCAGATGTGCGCGCCAGCAGAATGAAATGCTCCGCCACGCCAGCACCTGTGATGTACCATTTGTGGCCGTTGATGACCCAGGTATCACCTTTCTTCTCAGCGCGGGTTTGCATCATCCCACCAGGATCAGAACCTGCACCGGGTGCGGGTTCCGTCATCACGATAGAGGAACGCACATCACCATCGATGATCGGTTGCAACCAGCGCTCTTTTTGCGCATCCGTCGCAACCTTGTTCAGGACGAACATGTTCCCATCATCAGGTGCTGCCGCGTTAAAGCAAACGGGACCAAAGATAGAGCGGTTCATTTCTTCATAGCACGCGGCCATCCCAACGGTATTAAATCCACGTCCACCCCGTTCGACCGGCATCGATAGGGACCACAAACCGGCGGCGCGCGCATCGGCCTGCACACGTTTCAATACACCCATATCGATGTTTTCGTGATCATCGAAATTAGTGCGGTCTTCTTCGAGTGGTAGAATTTTTTCGGCGACAAAGGCACGGATTGCCAGGCGCGTTTCTTCAACTTCGGGGGGTAGCGTAAAGTCCATGGGTGTCTCCTGAATTGAGCGCCATTGTCGCCCGTGGGCGACGATGACTCAACGCCCTGATCTATGCTTTTTAGTCGTTTTCGGAATTCGCGACGGCAGGCCCGACACCGGCAAACGTTGCTGACTGCGGATCACGCACTGGCCATGCCCCAGCATCAACGGCAAGCAGAAAATCTGCAATTTCCTGATTAAAGCGCGCAGGATCTTCAAGATTGAGCAAATGCCCCGATTTAGGTGCCACATAGAGACCCGACGTCGGCATGGTTCGTTTCAGCCAGACATTGGCATCCAGACAGGCTTCGTCCTCGTCGCCGACCATCAACAGCGTCGGTACTTGGCAGGCCTTAAATTCATCTTCAAAATCATAAAGTGACGGGCGTTCGGCCTGGACACTCAAAAGCGTAAAGGCCGCGCCGACGGCAGGGTGTTCGCCGAGGTGCGCGCGGAACTCTGTCCAGCCGCGCGGGTCTTTGCGTTTCAATTGCACACGGGTGGGCCCGTTCGCGAACCCATCGGCCGGCATGAATTCATGCTCTAAAAATTGCTCAGACAATTTTTGTGCTTCTTTGCGGAATGCATCACGCCCGTCAGGGTTCGATCCTGATCCACCCGATGCGGCGATCAGCGCTCGAAGACGATCCGGATGGGATAATGCCAAGCGTAATCCGTTATACGCCCCCATCGATAAACCAATGATGATCAGGTCGCGCAAACCCAGGGCATCGATCACCGCGATGATATCGGTCAAGTTTATGTCCTGGCCGTATTGATCGGGATTGGTCGGCACATCAGACGGCGGATAGCCGCGGTTACACATCGAAATGCAACGGTGGTTGCGGGAAAAGTAGCGAACCTGAGGCTCCCAACTGCGATAGTCGCCACCGTATTCGTGGAGGAACAGGATGGGTGCACCGGACCCTGTCTCCTCGTAGAAAATCTTCACGCCATCATTTTTGATATATGCCATAGCTGCCCTACAACGAACTAACGAGGTGACCGCCATCAACGGGAATAACAGCCCCATTCATGTACGATGATGCATCGGACGCCAACAACAATAATGGCCCATCCAAGTCGTGCAGTTGACCACAGCGGCGCATCGGCACCCGCTTGATCATCGCTTTGCCGCCATCCGAATTCAGGAAATCGACATTGAGATCGGTTTCTATATATCCAGGTGCCAAGGCGTTGACGCGGATGCCATAACGCGCCAGTTCAAGTGCCAAGACCTTGGTCATCTGCACCACACCGGCCTTTGAAATGGCATAAGGCGCGACGCCAGGAGATACCCGAAAGCCCAGGATGGATGCGGTATTGATGATGTTACCGCCGCCTGCATCACGCATCCTGCGCGCGGTTTCCTGGGCGACGATCCAGGCACCTTCGAGGTTGGTGTTAATGACCTGACGCCAATCTTCGTCGGTGACGTCCAGCGCACCAGCCCCCGTGGCCGTCCCCGCATTGTTGATCAACACGCTTGGCGTGCCCATCGTTTCTGTGACTTCATCTAAGGCGGCAACCACGCTGGCGCGGTCTGTGACATCCATGCTGACGGCGATACTGTTGACGCCCAGATCTGAAAGCTCAGATGCCAGCGTTTCCAGTTTTTCACGTCGGCGCGCAGCGACCGCAACATTCGCACCGGCAATGGCGAGTACGCGGGCAAAGTGTTCACCCAATCCAGAAGACGCGCCCGTCACAAGTACATTGGCACCTTTCATTGACATCACAGACACTAGTCGCTCCCCCGCTTGGCCAATTCAATCGCTTGATCACGCAGTACAAACTTCTGAATTTTCCCGGTGGACGTTTTGGGCAGCATCCCAAATTCGACTTTTGTCGGCGCCTTAAAACGGGCCATGTGTTCTTTGCAGTAATCAATAAGTTCTTCTTCGGTGACAACGCCCTCTGCCTCAGCCGTTGTAGTGACAAATGCGCAGGGCGTCTCGCCCCATTTTTCAGACGGCATGGCGACGACAGCGCAATCCATTACGCCTGGATGTTTATATAGGCACTCTTCGATCTCCAACGACGAGATATTCTCACCCCCCGATATGATGATGTCTTTGGAGCGGTCTTTGACCTCAGCATATCCATCGGCGTGTTGGACTGCCAAATCCCCCGTATGGAACCACCCCCCTTGGAATGCCGCATTGGTCGCATCCGGGTTTTTCAAATATCCCTTCATCGCCGTATTCGATTGGAACATGATTTCGCCGATGGTCTCACCATCCGCCGGCACCGGCTTCATGGTTTCCGGGTCCATCACAGCCTGATTGAAAAGGGTGGGATAGCGCACACCTTGGCGTGACATTTTTACGGCCTTTTGTTCGAGCGGCAAATCCGCCCATTCGTCTTGGAAACAACAAACCGTCGACGGCCCATAAGTTTCCGTCAGACCATACAGATGAGTCACGTTGAAGCCCATGGATGACATGGCCGAAATCACCTTACTTGGCGGTGCGGCGCCACCGGTCGCGACTTCGATGGTGTGTTCGAAACTTTGCTTCACATCTTTGGGGGCGTGCACCAGCATATTGAGAACAATCGGCGCGCCACACATATGGGTTACGCGGTGCTCTTCAATCAGTGGGAAAATTAAGTTGGGATCAACGTTGCGCAAACAAACATGCGTGCCGCCAACCGACGTCACCGCCCACGGATAAGTCCAACCGTTGCAATGGAACATCGGCAGCGTCCAAAGATAAACACTGTGCGCATTCAGACCGAACACCAACGCATTGCCCAGTGCGTTCAAAAACGCACCCCGGTGGTGATAGACAACGCCCTTGGGATTGCCTGTCGTGCCCGATGTGTAGTTCAGGCAGATCGCCTGCCATTCGTCTTTTGGCGGGCTCCATTGGTAATGCGGATCGCCCTCATCCAGCAAAGCTTCATATGTCAAATGCCCAATCATGTCGCCACCGTCAGCCAACGGGTCATCGATATCCACAACAAGAATATCGGTGTTATCCAACATCCCAAGGGCTTGATTAATGACCGGCGAAAATTCACGGTCGGTCAGCAGAACCTTTGTCTCGGCATGTTCCAATATGAACGCGATGGTCTCGGCATCCAGGCGAAAGTTAAGCGCGTTCAGAACCGCACCCGACATGGGCACACCGTAATGCGCTTCCAACATCGCAGGCGCATTCGGGGACATCACAGAAACCGTATCACCCATGCCAATGCCACGTTGTTCAAGGGCACTGGCCAATCGCCGACATCGAAAATCGAACTCTGCCCATGTCGTTTTATGCGGTCCGTGAATAACAGCCGTTTTGTTCGGGTAAACTCGTGCGGCCCAATCCAAATAAGACAACGGTGTTAGCGGTTGGTAGTTGGCTGGCGTTTTTTCCAGATCCTGTTCGTACATGTTCCCAGCTGGCGATTTTGATGCCATGGCGGTACCTCCCATAATTATTATTATGAAATTGATAGCACCGTCAGGCGCGATCAGGAACTACGATTTCACTATCGAACCGTCCGACTTGCCGGGAGTATAATGGTAACCGTGGTACCGACGCCGACTTCACTATTGATGAACAAGTCGGCACCGTGAAGTTCTAAGAGTTTCTTGGAGAGCGACAAGCCCAGGCCTGTTCCGCTGTGCGATAAACTTGCGCTACGGCGCACTTGTTCAAAGGGTTGCATCGCACGGGGAATATCCTTTTCGGCGATGCCTATCCCGTTATCTCGAACAGATAACAATATTTGCCGATCGGGATCGCATGCTGCCGTAACAGTCACAGAGCCACCATCGGGCGTAAACTTCACTGCATTCGACAACAAATTGACAATCACTTGTTTGATCATTCGCTCGTCGGCCATCAACTTCGGGAGATCGGTCGGGATATTCGACTCCACTGCCAAATCCTTTCCGACGGCGCGTTCAGAGGCCAAGGTCATCGCCTCGGCCACGAGGGTATGCAGATCGACGGCAACCTCATCCATTTCAAGTTCGCCTGCCTCGATCTTGGAGATATCCAGAATATCGTTGATCACATTTAACAGATGGGAGGCTGATTTTTGGATGTATCCGGCATAATCAATATAGGTCGGATTATCGATGGGGCCCAATGTCTCGGTCCGAACCATCTCTGAAAAGCCAATGACGGAGTTTAGTGGGGTTCGTAACTCGTGGCTCATGTGGGCTAGAAATTCAGACTTGGCGCGGTTCGCTGCATCAAGCCTTTTGTTAGCAGCTTCTAGCTCTTCTTGAGCTCTAGTTTGTTCGGTCAAATCCACACTGACCGATCCAATCTTTGTAATATCGCCATTCTCGTCGTGGATCGGGAACTTCGTGATGCGCACCACGTGTTGCTTTCCATCTGCGAAGTTACGCGCACTCATCCTTTCGATAATATCACCGGTCGCAAGCACCTCGCGTTCTTGCAATTCAACTTGCGTGGAATCGCTGTCTTCTTGAAAGCCTGTTGATTCAGAGAATGTTTTGCCACTTAGCTCGTCCATCGTCACGCCATACCATTCCAGAAATGTCCTGTTCGCAGATTGGTAGCGAAGATCCCGATCTTTGATCAAAATGCCAACGGGCAAGTTCTCCAAGATGGAATTTAACAGGGCTTCGCGCTCACGTGCATGCTGCGCCGTTTTGTGGCGCAATGTGATCTCGGTATCCGTACCAATCAGACGCATCACCTTCCCATTTTCTTCGATCAGAGGAAGGGAGCGTGTCTCATACCAGCGCTCTTGCCCATCTCGCGTGCGGATCGAATACGTACTGACATCCTCATTGTGTCTCTCGCCAGCAAGGTACTGCGCAACTTTCTCCTCGACTGTTTTGACATGCTTAGGGTCGAGCAAGGCAAACCATTGATCGATGTGTGTGATGTGTTCGTCAGGGGCGCAGCCATACATTTCTTCGAGGTTCGGTGCGATATAGATATCACCTGTTAACAAGTTCCATTCCCAGACACCGACCTTTGCCGCCTGTGTCGCGCGCTCATAGCGGTCCTGTTGAATTTGAAGACTTTGGCGTACACGATGGGTTTCGGTTACATCTGTGCCAATTCCGCCAACTCCAATGATGTCCTCATTAGAGTCTCGAACCGGAAATCGAACCGTCAACAACATCCCGTCACCATCCGCAAACCTTGCCATGTGCTCATGTATCAGTGGCTTGCCCGTGGTTAGAACGACTGCATCATACTGCTTGACCGCCTTCGCAAATTCTGGCTCCAAGACATCTTCAGTCCGCTTTCCAATGATCTCCTCACGCGGCTTGCCGTATGCTCGCGCGTATGAGTTATTTACGAGTAGATACGTTCCATCAAGATCACGCACTGCGATGGAAGATGGCGAGTGCGCAAGAAGGTTTTCCATAATTACCATCGACGCATCAATTTTTTTCTGCTGATCATATCGAAGCCTTACCGCAGGGCCTACGATCAAGATGCCGCCGAACATAAACCCAAAAATAGAGAGTGAGATGAGGGAGTAAACCCAATTTGATGGGTCCGGAACATCGGCGACGACCAATTTGTACAAAGTCACAAAAGATTGTGCAGCCATCATAATGAGAGCCGTTGCAATAAATAACCACGCCGCCCGCTGGTAAGAATAAAATAGAAACCGAAATACGAGGCAAACCGCAGCAAACTGCAGCGCCATCGCACCGAACAGCATGATTTCAGCTATTGGCACTGAGAAATCTCCATCGTCTAATGAGTGACGAATTCATCATTATTACAACTTGGTATTAACCGAGGACGTTTCACCAGATTTGCATATCTGCCTTTTGTATACCACGTAGATATAGAGAGGCACCGGGTTTGTAGACTCTGCCGAAACATCATAAATAATAGCGTCAAAACTCGCTGGAGGAAAAAATGAACTCAACTTTTCGCGTAGGCCTTATCCAATCATCTGCACAGGCAGACATGGCATCAACCATCGACCGTGCAACTGCTCAATGCCGTGATGCGGCGAGTCAAGGTGTCGAGATCATGGTGCTGCCAGAGTTTTTCTCGTGCTATCACATTGATGATAACGGCATCCACACGGGCGTGCACCCAGAAGAATCCCATCCAGCACTTAAGACCTTCACAGCACTCGCAGCCGAACTGGATAAATGGATTGTATTGGGCTCCATCGCGGTCCCCGCACCCGATGGCCGAGCCTATAACCGTCAATACGTACTGGATAATAATGGCACTATTCGCGCGAAGTACGAGAAAATCCATCTATTTGATGTAGATCTCAGCGGCAACGAAACCTATCGTGAATCCGCAACTTTGGCACCCGGCGAGCGCGCAGTCGTAACTGACACCCCTTGGGGAAAGTTGGGGCTTTCGATTTGTTATGATGTTCGGTTCCCGCATTTATATCGCGACTTGGCCAAAGCGGGTGCTGCGTTCCTGACCACACCTGCCGCATTCACCCACAAAACCGGACAAGCACACTGGCATGTACTACAACGTGCCCGCGCCATTGAAACGGGGTGCTTTGTGTTCGCCACGTGCCAGTCAGGCAAACATGGTAAGGCGCACACCTACGGTCATTCGATAATTGTGAACCCATGGGGTGAAGTTTTGGCCGAAGGGGCCGAGGCCGAAGAAGACATCGTCATCGCCGATATCGATCCGGCAGAGGTCGATAAAGCGCGATCTCGTATTCCGGCTTTGACCCACGACCGCCCCTATGACCTTGACGGTTTAGGCGCCAACTCTGCGGCCGCCGAATAATGGATATTTTCCGATATACCGCGGGTAATACTCCCCTGCTGATTGATGTGCCCCATGCAGGCACGCATATTCCAGATGATTTGGCCGCACGCATGACGCCAGAGGCACTGCGCACGCCAGACACCGACTGGCATCAAGACAAGTTGTACGATTTCGCCCACGACATGGGGGCGTCGATGCTGGTCGCGACGCACAGTCGCTTTGTTGTCGATCTGAACCGTGCACCCGACGATATCTCTCTCTATCCGGGGCAGGACACCGAGGGGCTTCTGCCGCTCAAAACTGGGGCGAACGAACCAGTCTATCAACCGGGTCAGGAGCCAAATGACGCCGAGCGCGATCAACGTCGTGATACCTATCACTTGCCGTACCACACAAAACTGGCAGAGGCCCTGGCCGAGATTAAGGCCGAGCATGGATACGCGCTGTTATGGGATGCGCATTCGATCAAAAGCCAATTGCCCCGGTATTTCGACGGCAAACTTTGGGATTTGAATCTGGGCACCAACAACGGCAAAAGCTGCGATGCGTCGATCCAAGGGGCGCTAGAAACCGTGGCCGAAAATGCCGACGGCTATAGCCAAAAAATGAATGGCCGGTATATCGGCGGCTACATCACCCGGCACTACGGCGATCCCGCAAATAATGTTCACGCGGTTCAGTTGGAGCTTAGTTGGGCGACTTATATGGATGAAACCCATCCATATGCGTATCGCGATGATTTAGCTGCGGGCATCCGTCCTGTGCTCAAACAATTGCTAGAAAGGATGCAGGCGTTTGATCCCAGCAATTGATCTGGCCGAGATACCATCCCTCAGATGAATCTGACAAATAGCACATAAGAAAGCATTGCAAATAGGAATACTAGGGTCAGAACAATTACCCAATTGAATGTCTTTTTATATCGCTTCGACAATTCGTCAATTAGCGCTTCACCAAAAATCGTCGCCATGATTGATCCGATAAATGACATTCATGATCCTTTCCAAGTAGCGGTGAAACATACTCTATAAAATGAGCTTTAGCACCGCCCGCCGGATACGGGCAGGATAGCACCCGTAACATAGGACGCTTCGTCAGAACAGAGCCAGTAAATCCCATTCGCAACTTCTTCGACCGTGCCGATGCGCCCCATGGGAACCTCGTGCTTATACTGGTCGAAGCGCTCAGCGATTTGACCTTTACGCGCCATATCTGTCAGCGTGTATCCGGGGCCAACGGCGTTCACACGAATGCCTTCTTCGCCAACTTCTCGGGCCAATCCTTTGGTCATGATATCAACCGCGCCCTTGGTCGCTGCATAGTCAATCCATTGATTGGGGCTGCCGGCCAGTGTCGCCGTAGATGATAAGTTCACAATCGCACCACCGCGTCCGCCATGGTCTTTCGACATTCGCTTGATGACCTCTCGGCACATGATCACGGTGCCGATGATGTTGACTCGCAAGACGTCATTCAGAATATCGACGGTGACATCTTCCATACGGCGCTTGGGACCGGTGATGCCTGCATTGTTGATCAACGCATCGATAGTGACACCATCGGCATCAAGGGTTTGCATCAGAGCCAGTATGTCATCTTCCGATCCAACATCGCTTTTGATCGCGCGCGCGCCTGTATCTGCCGCGACTGCATCCGCAGCGTTCTGATTGGATACATAGGTAAAAACTGTGTCCCAGCCCGCGTGGGCAAATCGTGCAACCGTGGCTGCGCCAATCCCGCGAGAGCCACCCGTAATCAGCGCTGTCTTCTTCCTCACAAAATTATCCTAAATACTTATCGCATAACAAACGGGTTGGGTGTCTCTGTCGCATATGACATCCAAACCGACTTGGTCTGCATAAATTCTTTGATCGTATCCTGGCCGTTTTCGCGCCCGATACCGGACTGCTTATAGCCACCAAACGGCGCCATGTAGCTGACCGCACGATAGGTGTTCACCCAAATGGACCCGGCCTGAAGTTTTTCAGCCATGGTAAAGGCACGCCGCATGGACTCGGTCCACACACCTGCCGCCAGCCCATAGACAACGTCATTACCCACAGCGATGGCTTCTTCCTCGTCCTTAAACGGAATGACAGACAATACCGGACCAAAGACTTCTTCTTGGGCGATCCGCATGGTGTTGCTCACGCTGGTGAAGACGGTCGGCTCAACAAAATATCCGTCACCGCATTCGGGGCGTTCCGCCTTGCCACCGCCCATGCGCACATCAACGCCCTCGCCCTTGGCCACATCGATGTAGCTTAGAATTTTTTCATACTGCGGGATCGTGGTCACGGGGCCGACCTGTGTATCCATGGACATCGGGTCACCCATTTTGGCCGTCTTGGCAAAGTCCACCAATCTTTCAACAAACTCGTCGTGAATGCTTTCCTGAACCAACAAGCGCGAACCCGCGATGCAAGTTTGGCCGGTGGCAGCGAAAATGCCCGAAATCGCGCCCTTTACCGCATTTTCCATGTTGCAGTCATCGAACACGATGTTGGGTGACTTACCACCCAGTTCCAGGCTGACCTTTTTCATCATAGAACCACCCGTCGCATAGACATGCCGGCCGGTTTCCGGACCACCAGTAAAGGTGATCTTCGCAACATCGGGGTGCTCGGTAATCGCAGCACCCGCTTCTTGGCCAAAGCCCGTAACGACATTGACAACACCAGGGGGGAAGCCTGCTTTTTCAAATAGGGCCGCATATTCCAACGTGGATGCGGACGTAAACTCAGATGGCTTTAATACAACAGTATTGCCGGCCGCCAACGCGGGCGCCAGCTTCCATCCTGCCAACAGCAACGGTGAATTCCATGGCGTGATGGCACCGACCACACCCAGCGGTTCGTGTCGGGTAAAATGGAAATGATCCGGCTTATCGATCGGAGTGACCGCACCTTCGATTTTATCGGCTAAGCCACCAAAATAGTAATACCACTGGGGCACATACTTGAGTTGCATGCCCATCTCGGCAATCAGCTTACCGTTATCACGGACCTCGGTTTCAGCCAGTTCCTCGGCATGCTCGGCGATCAGATCACCCAATTTACGCAGCAAATGCCCACGACCTGTCGCCGTCATCTTTGGCCAATCACCTGATGTGAATGCTTTTTTGGCAGCCTGGACAGCATGATCCACATCTTCGGCTTGGCCACGTGGCATGATCGCCCAGTTCTTGCCGGTATATGGATTCATGCTCTCAAAAGTTTCACCACCTGCCGCATCAACCCATTCGCCGCCGATCAGCATTTTATATGATTTCAGATCGCTCATGTTTCTGCTCCCATCCTTGTCGTGCGCGCATGCTAACGTGCAGCCGCACGGCTGTCTTGTCGATAAATGGAGTCCAACATTAGTTTAAGTGGTGTGAGCGATCAAAAATTAGAGCGCGTTGTCCCCAAGAAGTGCTTGGCGAAAACGATTTTTAAGATGCACGCCATCTTTGGAAGGTAGGACAAAATCGAGTGGCTCGGCCCGGACCTTAATGACGCGGAACACAGGACCATCGCCAGCCGCCAAATGGTCCAGCGATGCGGACAGCTCAGCATCCGTCTTGATGACACCCGTATCGGCGATCCCCAACCCCTGCGCAGTGATGGCCAAATCGGCAACACTCGCGGTGTGGGTCGCCTGCATCCCTGTTTCGCCATAGCGTTCGTTATCGAAAACACAGATCGTCAGGTTCTTCGGTGCCTGAACAGCAACCGTCGCAAGACTACCGATACCCATCAACATCTCGCCATCACCTGTGGCCACCATGACACGCTTGTCGGGTTGGGCGAGTGCCAGGCCCAATCCCATCATCACAGCACCACCCATGGCGCCCCAAAGTGGGAAAATACGCGGGCAGTCGCCAGCAGCAGTGAAATCCCAATTGGTTGATCCCAAGCCAGTCACAATCAGCATATCATCACACGCATCCAACAATGTCTTGGCGACATCCCGTCGGTGTAGCGAAAAATCCTCGGCGCGATCAGTCATGATTTTCTCCTACTTACCGAATGTCTTCACAGGAACCAGACGCTGGCTCAGTAACAACGCCGTCGACTGTTGCCCAACAAATGCCTTGTGCAGAATGGCTGCAGCTTGCGCTCCAACATCTTCTGGGTCATCGACTTCTTCGACCAACAATCCCGCTAATTCCAACGATTGCTTGGTCGTCGTCCCCATGGGCATTTGCCAGGGATTAAATTCATGCCATTGGCCGCGCATCGTCACGAACGCAACAAAGGGAAACCGGCACGTTTCGATCAGCGACAACATGTTGATACAATTGCCAACGCCAGATGACTGCATCAGCATCACGCATTTTTCACCACCGAGCCATGCACCCGCTGTCAGCGCGACACCTTCTTCTTCGGTGGTCAACGAAACAGCTTTGATATCGTTATCTGCGATGCATGCGTTGATCAGTTTTTTGTGCCCAGCATCGGGGACATAGCCGACTTGATCGACACCGGCTTCTTTGAATGCTGCGAATATATCGTCTGGCCATTCCATGCCTATTACCTTTTTTGCAAAACTATCCTTCAGAAAGCCGATGTCCGTCGGCGTCTTTGGGGTTAACCTTCCATCCCTGCCTGTGCACTTGCAAGAATTTGTATGCGGCAAGTGCCAACAGCAGGCCACCAAATACGGGGCGTACTGTGCCCTGCATCATGAACATCGGACCGGCCAATGACGCGATTAATAATGGCGTAAAGAACAACGTCCATGTCTTCCGGCCACGATGGCTCTGATACGCCGGGAAAAACAACGAGAATACCGCCATGATAATGAAGAACAACGACCACGGATGCGTAAAGAACGGAGATATATCTGTCGTAATCGCAACTGCCCGCGATAGCCACAATTCCGCAATCTGACCCAGCACAACACCCAGAATCATCGGGGCCAGCGGGAAGCCAAGTTTCCGCATCACGTAGCCAATGATCCCGAACCAAAACAATGTCCACATATCAAAGGCGACATTGTTGAGGGCAAAGATACCAATCCCACAGTACGCCAAGATAATGCTGGCCAGGAAGTACATGCGGACATTGGTTACGACCACGAAAAGTCTGAGCGCGCCAGATTGCAAAAATAGCATCATAAAGTTGGCGATAAAGAACGCGATGAAAATCCCGTAAGCCAAGACCGGCGCTTCGTTGATGAAGCTGGGGCTGGGGATCACATCATGGATCAACAGGGCGCCCAGCATCACAGCAGTTACGATGTCGCCAGGAATGCCCAATGCCATCATCGTAATCAACGCGCCACCAGCCGTCGCGTTGTTGGCAGCCTCTGGCGCGACGATCCCATCAGGATGCCCAGTGCCAAAATTTTCAGGGTCCTTGGATGCTTTCTTGGCCTGATCATATGCAAGGATATTTGAAATTGAGCTTCCCGCCGCTGGCAATACGCCAGTGAACACCCCGATGCATGAGGACCGCAGCAAATTCCCCCACCGCTTCAAGACCATCACCGCAGCGCGGCGATGCTCGACACGTGCATTCACTGAACCTGTCTCTGTGAGCGCTTTTTTGGCCCGAACCTGATCTTCGATATCCGACAATAATTGCGAGAAGGCAAATAGGCCGATCAAAACCGGTAAAAACGAGAAACCTTGTTTCAATGCATCGGAACCGAAGTTGAACCGCGCGACGCCATTGACGCTGTCTTCGCCGATGCACGCCACCAGTAGCCCGATCCCAGCCGCAAGCAGGCCTTTAATCAGGTTCTCACCCGCTAGGCTGGCTGCGATCGTCAATGCGAACATGATCAGCGCAAAATAATCCCATGGTTGGAATTCCAAACCGACGCTGGCCAACTGCGGTGCAATCGTTACCAAAAAGACCGCAGAAATGATTCCTCCGAAAAAGGATGACCAAACGCCAAGCCCCAAAGCCAGGCCGGGATCACCTTTGCGGGCCATCGGAAACCCATCAAAGGTTGTGGCGACGGAACTGGGCGTGCCGGGGATACCGATCAAAATCCCAGACATCAAACCACCGGATAAGCCGCCGACAAAGACGCCAATCATCGTCGCCAAGCCTTGTACAGGCTCCATCCCAAAGGTGAACGGAAGTGTCAGCACAATCGCCATTGCAATTGTGAACCCAGGAATCGCCCCTGCAATCAAACCCGCAACGGTTCCGAGTGCCATCAGCGCGAATGTCTTTATACTGGCCAGTTCGGCAAAGGCAGCGAGGATGTTTTCAATAACCATCTTTCGCTCCTAAAAATATTCAAAGAAACTGCTGGGGGGCAGGATCACATTGAGACCAAAGGTGAAGATCGACCACATACCACCGATTGAAATGACCGCCACAGCAGCATGAATCGCGATGTCTTTTGGCGCATTATTCCCAAGTACCGTGAGCAGCAAAAAGACCAGCAACATGCCGCCGAACAACATGCCAAAAAAATCAAGTGTGAGTAAAAATGCCAAATACAGCGCAAAACACCAAAGTGGATTGCGATACTTGCGCAACCACCCCGCAATCGTAAACGGTTCTACCGGCGCCGCGTCAGGCCCCGCGCGGAGACTTTGAACCAAGTAGATTGCTGTCAAAACATATAAAATGATAAGGATGCCACGTGGCCAAACGTCGGCCTCCATGGTGCCGTATTCGACGATTCGGATATCAAAACTGGCCCACAAAAATATGGACCAAAAAATCATCATGAACGCCGCGATAATGGTGTCGCGATTCAAAGAGCCCATGGGCGCATCCCCCAAGATCGGCAAAGAAAAAAATCAGGGGCGGCAGTCTTCACCACGCCCCTGATCCATCAGAAGATATTACTTCTTGTACATGCCAATTTTGACGGCGACTTCTTCGTGCGCCTTGTATTCGGCATCAAACCATTTTGCGTAATCTTCCGGGCTCCGCCACTGAACGAGAGTTCCTTTGGCATCAAGCTGTGCCTTTAGGTTTTCGTTCTCTGCTGCCTTCTTAAAGACTTGTGACCAGTGATCGATCATCGCTTTAGGTGTACCTTTTGGTGCAACAACACCTCGGTCGAGCGAGTAGGTCATATCGACACCCAACTCTTTGAGCGTTGGTAGGTCTGGCAAGAACTTGGAGCGCTTGTCACCCGCGATTGCGTAGGCTTTCAATGCACCTGTTTCCATGTGCTTACGTGCTGCCGCAACGTTGATACCGCCCAAATCGATGGTATTGGACAACAACGCGGTCATACGCTGTTTGGTGCCATCGAATGGAACGTATTTGAATTTCATGCCCGTTTTTTCTTCAAGCAGCAGGTACATGAATTGGCTAGTGGAACCGAATGTTGCGCCTGCTTTTGCTTCGCCTGGGTTCTTCGTCGCGAAGTCTTTGAGTTCAGCAAACGTGTTCCAAGGTGCCTGACCTGAACCACCAAAGATTTCAGGTGTGCTGGTCAACTGCGCAACCATATCAAAGCCCGTGTGATTAAAGTCCACGCGGCCGTTTAAGAAGCTAACGATGGCGCTCTGGTGGATTGCAAACAATGTGCAACCATCAGGTTTCGATTTCGTGGCTTCTTTGGCACCCTTATTGCCGCCCTGACCAGGAATCGTGACCACTTGGATTTTTGGATCGGCTTTGATCTCGTTGTTGATGATGTTTTCAAAGATGTTGAAAATCACCGATGTCCCGCCACCGGCTCCCCATGGCACAATCAACTTAGCGGTCGAACATTTGAAGTCCGCGGAATAGGCTTGGGTTGGTGCCATCATTGACGTGACACTCAACGCTGCGGCGGCGACCACACCACCCAAAAGTTTAATTCTCATTATCGTCTCCCTAGTTAGGTTTGTTTGTTTTTGTGGCCATTGCCCCATGTAATGGGACCATTAACCTTTTAATCATGGGCATAACTTAGGAACTCGAAACTGGTCCGTCCACAGATTGTTTATCACTGAGTGTTTGAATTTATAGGCCTACATTCAATATAAAGCATCAGACACTCGTTTCTATAAGGATCCCAACATGCGTGATTTGGAAAAACCCGGCCGCTCACCGGCTCACGGAAAAGACGGCATGGTTGCCACGTCCCATGCAATTTCAACCGCTGTGGGACTCGATATTCTGCGCCGAGGCGGCAACGCCATGGATGCCGCAGTGGCCGCATGTGCGGCGCAATGTGTTGTAGAGCCAGAATCCACAGGCATCGGGGGTGATAACTTCTGCATCTACGCGCCGGGTGGCGAGATTAAAGACATGATCGCATTTAACGGTTCTGGTGCCGCACCCGCCGCTGCAACTGCCGAATGGTATGCTGAGCGAGGCATAACCAAGATCGAACGCCAAACCCCGCATTCTGTGATCGTTCCTGGTGTGATTGACGCTTGGGAAACACTGATCCGTGACCATGGCACGATGGACCTGGGTGAATTGCTGCAACCCGCCATCGGCTATGCCCGCGACGGATATCCGGTCAGTTCTCGCGTTGCTGTTGATTTTGCCAGCCAAGCACATCTGTTGGTCAACGACCCTGCCGCCAAGCGCGTATTTATGCCAAATGGTAAGACGCCAGGTGTCGGCGAAATGCACCATCAGCCGGAACTGGCAGAAACGTTATGTAAAATCGCTGAACATGGGCGTGACGCGTTCTATACAGGCGAGGTCGCCGAAGACATCGTCGACTATCTGCAGTCATTGGGTGGATTGCATACGCTCGAAGATTTCAAAAATGTTCAAGGCGATTACGTCACGCCGATCTCTACGAACTATCGCGGCTATGACGTTTACGAATGCCCGCCAAACGGCCAGGGCGTTATCGCGCTGCAAATGCTCAACATGCTGCAACAGATGCCCTTTGACGGTGGCGATCCGTTGTCCGTCGAACGCCTGCACATGGAAATCGAATTTGGTCGCATGACCTATCAGGACCGGAATGCATTCGTTGCCGACGAACGAAAAGCCGATGTGCCTGTCGAATGGCTGCTATCGGACGAACACGCCAAAGAACTGGTCGCACAGTTTGATCCCGAACGTGCGCTTGATCCATTACCACCTGTAACGATCCCATCAAATGACAGCACCGTTTATATCTCGGTGGTCGACAAAGATCGCAACGCGTGCAGCTTTATCAATACACTGTTCTCGAACTTCGGCTCTGTACAAATGGCGCCGAAATCTGGGGTGTTCCTGACCAACCGTGCGCAGGGCTTTACGCTGGAACAGGGTCATCCAAACTGCATCGCACCGAACAAACGTCCGCTGCATACCATCATTCCGGGGATGGTCGGCAAAGACGGCAAAGCTGTCATGCCTTTTGGCGTGATGGGTGGTGAGTACCAATCGTTTGGACACATGCAGTTCTTGTCGAAAATGTTCGATTACGGCATGGACATCCAAGAAGCCCAAGACGCACCGCGTGTCTTCCCCATCGCCAATACGATGAATGTGGAAATGGAAGGCACCTTGCCTGCCGAGACCATCGCTGCACTCGAAAAAATGGGGCACAAGCGGATCGCGCCGGCGAAACCTGTGGGTGGTAGCCAGGCGATTTGGATCGATTGGGAGTCGGGCATTTTAACCGGCGGGTCTGATCCTCGCAAAGATGGTTGCGCTGTCGGGTATTAAGCCTTGGAAGAGTTGCCATGATGCTTGAATAGGGACGATCATTCGCTCAAACTTCGCGGATGACAAACCAATCTTATTCAAAAATCAGCCTTGATATCGATCCTGATGTAGACGGCTGTCAGCATGGGGCCATGGTCATCCCATGGTCTCGCGATCAATCATCCTGGGGATCCATTCGTTTGCCCGTGACCGTGATCAAACACGCCGAGGGCCCCACGGCGCTTTTCACCGGGGCCAATCATGGCGATGAGTACGAAGGTCCGATCGCGCTGACGAAGTTGCGAAGTGCAATCGACTACATCGATGTCCAAGGCCGGATCATCATGATCCCTGCCCTGAACCTGCCAGCTTTTCGTGCAGGCAAACGAACATCCCCCATCGACGACGGGAATATGAATAGGGCCTTTCCCGGCGATCCTCACGGCACCATTACCGAGATGATCGCAGATTTCGTCACCACACGATTCATCACCCGCGCGGACTACGTGGTCGACATTCATGCCGGCGGGCGATCCATGAACTTGCTGCCGACATCGATCATCCACGATCTGCCAAACAAAGACCAAATGGACCGGACCCTTGCCGCGATGTACGCATTTGGTGCGCCCTATGGGATGGTCCTGACCGAACTGGATGCCAACGGCATGATCGATACGGTGGCCGAGGAAATGGGCAAAATATTCGTCTCCACGGAATTGGGCGGGGCAGCCACGTCAACGGTTGAAACAATCGAAGTCGCCGAACGCGGGCTGTTGAATATCTTAAAACATGTGGGGATTCTGCCGGGCGAACCGGATATTCAAGCGCCCAGTGAAACGCTCCACACCCCACGTGCAGAGAACTTTGTTGTATGCAAGACAGAGGGATTGTTTGAAATCTGCAAAGACCTGGGCGAACGCGTGGTCGCCGGTGATGTCATCGCCCGTGTACATTACTTGGAAGAGCCAGAACGCGAAGCCACACCCCTGATCGCCGAATGCGATGGATTGCTCGTCTGTCGTCACATGCCAGGGCTTGTCACACGGGGCGACTGCGTCGCGGTCATCGCGGAATCCTGGCCCGCATCATCATGACCGCAGTGACAATTGCGGATGTGCGCGAGGCGGCCGCCCGGATATCCGGGCGCGTCATTAGAACCCCGCTGAGGCTATCACCTTATTTATCTGAGTTAAGCGGACAGACGGTGCGCCTCAAGCTTGAGACCATGCAAGACACGGGTGCGTTCAAAATCCGCGGAGCCACAAACGCATTGATGAAAATGTCTGAAGCCAAGCGCGCCCGCGGGGTGATTACGATGTCGAGCGGCAATCACGGTCGTGGCCTAGCCTATGCATCAAAGCGCCTAGGTGTGCATTGCGTGGTTTACATGTCTGAACTGGTGCCACAGGTCAAAATCGACGCCATCAAAGCTTTAGGGGCGGACGTGGTTATCGCTGGGCCGACGGCAGAATCTGCTGAAGAAGCCTTGGAAGAGCGCGTCGCCAAAGATGGATTGGTATATGTTCATCCGTTCGATGCACCCGACATTGTCGCAGGGCAAGGCACTATCGGATTGGAAATTTTAGAAGACATGCCGGATGTGAAAACCGTGCTGGTACCGTTATCGGGTGGTGGACTTTTCGCAGGCGTTGCCATGGCTCTCAAATCGTTGAAACCCGACATTCGCATGGTTGGTATCACCATGGAAAACGGCCCAGCAATGGTCGATTCATTGAAGGCCGGAAAGCCGGTCCCCGTTGACGAGGTTGAATCGCTGGCCGACGCGTTGGGTGGTACCATCGGCCTGGAAAATAAAATTACCTTCGATATGACCCGTCGTTACATCGACGACACCGTTCTGTTAAGCGAGGATGAAATAGCCGAGGCGATGCGGTTACTGTTTCACAAAGACCATTTGGTCGCCGAAGGGGGCGGTGCCGTCGGTGTTGGCGCTCTCACTACAGGCAAGATCAAATTGGACGATGGTCCCATTGCCATTGTGGTCAGTGGATGCAATGTAGACATGACAAAATTCAAAAGCATCGTTGACCAGTAGGCGAATTCTTCCGGGGGATTGAGATATGCAGGACGCGCTCGCGCTAGCACAAAATAATCTGCTATCGCCGATGGTGTTGTTCTTTGCACTGGGCTTCTTGGCTGCGGCTGCGAAATCAGACTTGGTGTTCCCCGAGGCCGTCGCCAAGGCGTTATCACTCTACCTGTTGATCGCGATCGGCTTTAAGGGCGGCGTTATCGTCGCAGAGCGCGGCGTCGATACGACCATGGCCATGGCGATTACTGCAGGATTTATCCTCAGCGGCATGATTCCATTCATCGCCTACGGCATTCTCAGCCGGATATCATCATTGCCACGGATCGATGTGACCGC
This sequence comes from Rhodospirillales bacterium, assembly GCA_965659695.1. Lineage (GTDB taxonomy): Bacteria > Pseudomonadota > Alphaproteobacteria > Rhodospirillales > Casp-alpha2 > UBA4479. The sequence goes on along the minus strand of CBFHXC010000002.1, from coordinate 40,398 downwards.
GGTGGCCGCGCATTATGGTTCCATCTCAATCGTCACGTTCGTCGCGTCAACATCTGCACTCGATGCCTTGGGGATCAAATACGAAGGTTACTTGGTCGCAGTCGCCGCCATCATGGAAAGTCCTGCCATTATAGCCGCATTGATCTTGTCACGCGGCAGTCGCGACACATCTGAAGTTGGGCAAACGGATGGCTTAATGCGTGAAGTCTTGCTCAATGGCTCCATCGTTGTGCTTACCGGCGCGTTCATCATCGGTTGGATCACCGGTCCAAGTGGCTTTGAACAAATCGATAGCTTTATTGTTGATCCGTTTAAGGGCGTGCTGTGCCTGTTTCTGCTTGATATGGGCTTGATCGCTGGTCGCGGCATCCAACGAAGCGCCAAAGAACTGCGCCCGCCCGTTATCTTGTTTGGTCTGTTTATGCCACTAATTGGCGCAAGCATCGCGCTAGCCGGGGCATTGGCCATCGGCCTGGATGCGGGCAGCAGCGCCCTACTGATGACATTGGCGGCATCCGCCAGTTACATTGCAGTGCCCGCCGCCATGCGCGTGGCTTTGCCCGAGGCACGACCCGCGATTTATCTCACGCTGTCGTTGGGCATCACATTCCCATTCAATCTGATCGTTGGCATTCCGACCTATATTTGGGCTGCGAACACATTCATTGGGGTATAGGATTAGGTCATGGAAACGCATCCTAAAAAACGCTTGGAAATATTTATCGAGGCACCCGCTCTCAGCCGGATTTCAAGTATCCTGGAATCCTCTGGTGTGCCTGGTTACACCGTTCTGCCCGTGATCAGCGGCTTCGGAGATTCCGGTTCTTGGACACGTGATGGCCTAGTATCAAGCGCAGGCGGAATGGTGACCATTGTTTGCATCGTCGATGAGGATCAGATCGATAAATTACTAGATAAAGTCTTTGCCGTCGTGTCGCGTCAGATCGGCGTTGTAAATGTATCGAACTGCGAAGTCGTCAGAGACTCGAAGTTTCAAGTTCACTAGGCGACTTTTGCGCCCACTGTCGCGCGATAAAGCGTCAACGGTTGCGGCACGCCCTTCATCTCGTACTGACCGGCATCTTCGAATTGCAACTGATGTGAACCCGCAAGTTCGCGAACATTGTCAGTGACAAAGACTTCGCCCGTATCAGCCTTATCACAGACCCGTGCTGCCACTTGAACCGTGGTCCCAAAGAAGTCGTCTTCTTCCTCGACCGCCTCGCCCGCATTTAATCCAATGCGCACATTCACCTGCAATGCACCATCACGGGCATTGTGATCGGCCAATGCTTTTTGAATTTCCAAACCCGCCCGTGTTGCATCTGCCGACGATGCGAAACTTGCCATGATTCCGTCTCCTGTGTGCTTCACTTCTCGGCCCCGATGGGCGGACAGGGATGAACGCACGATAGCGTTGTGAATGCGGACGACTTCTTGGGCGCCATAGTCGCCGCGTTCGTGGGTCATCTGTGTGGAGCCGACAAGATCGGTAAACATGATGCAGACGATCCCCTGAACCTGCGATCTGGCCGCAGCGTCTGACGTCCACATTTGAATAACATCGGCAAAATCGCTGAAGGGGTCGGGATCGTCTTCGACGTATCGCGACATGACAGCATTGCCTGCCGCAATCATTAACACATAACGTTCCTCGGCCTTGTAATCCGCATACTGACGACAATACGCATCAACGCGGTCAGGCGAATTGCCCAAGGCCTCGACCATTTCCCGGACAAGGACAAATCCCTGCATCGGACTCAGCGCCACATGCTTGGCATAACGTTCTGCAGCGCCCGAGATAAATAGATTTAATCCAAATGAAACGTGACGGTTCACGGTCGGAACCTCGCCTGCAATCGCGGTCAGCGATTTCGCCAGAAACTCCAGCATTGCCCGGCGCATCTGTTGCGTCAGGCCACCAGCCGGTTTCGGCTTTTCTTTTGTTGCGTCGCTGGGTGCTGCAGGCGAAGAGTCTGTTTCAGTCTCAGCACCAGTTCCCCTACTCGGAGGGGTAACAGCACCACCTCGAGGAACCCTAGGTCGAGGATTATCATCACGTCGTCTCGAAGCTCGGCGGAAGTCACCCTGGCGATTGACCGTAGCCTATGGAAACTCAGTAACATGCGCATGGTATACACGGCCCAACAAAACACTTGCTGAAATCAAAAATGCGAGACCTGCGGTGCCGAACGCAACCTTACCCTGATGGGCAGTTGATACGCCCACTGATGCCCCAAAATTCTTGGTCAGGATGGAAACTAGAACAAAAGCCAATATCGCGATTGCGATTGAAATAACGGTGTTGGATACGTCCTTTCCCGCAAGCTGGCGCGCCTGCGCGCCCGGGTCAGGCGGGGATTTCGAACGAAATGGTGATTTAACATTGGTTTGCCGACGCCCATCCGCCGAACTCGCTGGGCTTGGTGGCTCTATACTTGGCCGTGGTTCCTCGCCAACATCAGCAGAAGCAGCGTCTCGCGCGGCGACGTTCTCGCTGGCAGCGCTCGCTTGGCGTTTCATCTGACGCGTAATAGCTGCGACATTGCTCAGATGTGGACTTATCCAGGCCAACGTCTCAAGAGGGGCACGCCCTTCGCCGTATTCCGTGACAGCCATGATGCGCACACCCTGGAATTCGCCGCCTGCGTCCATGCTAGACCCTTGGGCCAAGGCGGAATCCTTGTCCTCGCCAGCCATACTGCCTTTGAGCTGCCAACGGTTGTCTTGGCGCACATAAATATCGAAACGAGTGGGCGTCACGAGGTTTCCTGAAGGTAAAGAACGGCGATACGATTCATTTGTAATACCAAAAGGTTACTGACAAATGACCACTGCTACGATCAGTTGAGTGATCTTAGAGACTGTTTTGTATGACCATTCAAGCATCGCACATTGCACCTATACCATCGAATTGTCGCTTTCCGTTGAAACTAGGTCAACGACCGAGCAACCTGATCCTATAGATAGAGTGATATTGCTGCGACCACCAATAAGGTTCAACGCTTTACCTACTCAAACGTACTTTATTGCAGTTGTGACGCGCGCCGATGGCGCAAATCACAATGCAAACCGAAGGTGGGTTTCACGTGTCTCGGCGGCATCCATACCCCCGTCGAACCCCTGGTCCCCGAGAAGCGAAGGCCCGCCTTCGGCCTCCCTCTTGCTAATATTTGACTCGCTCATTGGGTTGTTCCACCAATGAACAATGAAACGCATTTGTTTTGTTAGTTCTGTGATCGCATTTGTTCTTGCCTGTGGTGGCATCACATCCACCGCGACATATGCAGATGACCCGAAAACGTCCATCACTCAGCTTGGGGCGCTTCTAAAAGCAGCGTGCAACCGTCCTTATACGGACACCACCCGCTTACGCGACGTCATAGACGGCACACGCATCATTGCCCACGATGTGAATACCCTGGGCGGACGACCGGGGCGCGGCACCACTAGTTTTCTTACATCTGCCAGCGAACGCATCGACCTGACCATGCTGTTCCCAGGCGACAGATTGCGGCGGGTCTCCGTCGCGTTGTCTGCCCCCGACCCGCGCATCAGTCTAAATGGCGACGAGACCTGCAACGTCAGGGAAATTCGTGAGCGGACGTACAGTTCAAACGGGAAGCCCAAACTGATCAGAGTCTTGAATGCCGACGGCACAACAGTCACCGATGAAATCGCACTCAATCCCCCTGTCCCAGTTGGTGTAGACCCGGGCGGCATCGCTGTCGGCGTGATTGATAGTGGAATCAATTATACGGTCGCACCCTTCTCTGATCGCCTTGCCCGCGACACAAATGGCACTTTGATTGGTAAAGACTACTGGGACGACGATGACCGCCCATACGACATTGATACCGGGCGCTCTCCTTTTTTCCCGCTACATCATGGAAGTTCCGTCGCCAGCATCATCATCAAAGAAGCCCCGATGGCGAGGGTCATACCCGTCCGCTATCCCAGGCCGGAAATGACCAAGATGGCGGATGCCATCGATTGGCTCTCGGCGCAAAATATCGCTGTGGTTAACTTGGCGATGGGATCTAATTCCGAACAAGAATGGGCCGCATTTGCTGATGCTGCACAGCGCCATCCGCAGATGCTATTCTTGATTTCCGCGGGTAATAATGGTCGGAATATCGATACCGATCCCGTATACCCAGCGGCACTTCCTCTTGCGAATACCATCGTCATCACATCATCAGAACCCAATGGCCGACTGGCCCGCGGCTCTAATTGGGGTCCGACACATGTTGATATAATGGTTCCTGGTGAGCGGATTGATGTGATCGACCACCGTGGTGCCCCCGGAAAGGCGTCGGGATCAAGCTTTGCCGTGCCCCGCGTGACCGCATTGGCGGTCCGGATGCTTGCCAAGAACCCAAATTGGAAGGGCCCTGAATTGCGTGACGCTATCTTAAGACGAGCCCGTGGACTGGGAGGCCACCGTCAGACCCGATACGGCTGGATACCTGATCCCAGCGACGGCCCCCACTAGCATTACCCCGGTGGGCGCATTTGTGGCGCGAGTGGCGGATTGTCATAGAAGCGCCGTGCGGCAGGTGCCATTTGCGGCAACACCGCTTCGATCCTGCTCATCGCGAAATCAGCCAGCTCCTGCTCGCCACCCCAGATGCCTGCTTGCAACGCGAGACGCAGCAACTGGACGTCATCGGGCAACAATTCCAATCCGTGTTTTAGAACGGGAATTTCCTCGGCCCAGCGTTGCGCCAAATGATACGTGATCGCCAACGAAACTAGAGTATTCGGCGCATTCGGGTCTTGTGCGTAAGAAGCTTCTAATAAGGCCAGAGACCCATCGATATCACGCCGCTGTCCCAACGCTTGTCCTGCCAAATCCATCAATTGCCGATTGTTGCTGGCGCGGCAACTTTCAGAGAGCGTGCCTGACATTTCTTCTGGCAAAGGGCCACGCACGGCACTGACATCGTCCAAAGTGTCCACGCACGTCCGGTAAGCCCGACCGATTGTGATGGACGTGTCAGTAAAAGCGGGGCCAGAATTTTTTTCCACTCGGGCGATCTCTGTTGCAGGGATGGCCTCGTTACGGCCTTCGCCACCCGACGCAACAATCCCAACAATATTACCCAATGCATCGACAACGGCACCACCGGAATTACCAGGCAACGCCGGTGCATCCATATGCAAACGCGCCAGTGGCGTTTCTGCCACGTCGACGATCATACGTCCCGGGTTGTAGACACGGATGGCTTCGCGCCCCAGATCAAATCCAATCACGTACAACACGCCATTCAATAATGGCCGGGAGACCAATAACGGATCTATGTCACCCAAGCTGTCCGTTTGTAGTAGAACCAAATCACCACCGTAATTTGTTGGGACAACTTTTGCAGTTGAACGCGTTCCATCCGGCTGCACGAGTGTCACGGATGCAAGATCAGCCACCATGTGACGATTGGTCACCAGCATGCCATTTCCAATGGCAACGGCACTGCCGATAGGCTCAAACCCAGAAATCGCGACGACATTGTCAGCGGCAGCACATACCGGTTCGGGGGCATTGCAAACCTGGGCTGCGGTGATCGATGGCCATGCCACCGTAAATGCGACAGCTAGGTTCAATACCGAAAATAGTAAGCGCCGACTCCAGCTCATTCTTAGATCAATCCCACTTATATAAACTCTTGGCCGCGCGCCCATACCAACGCCATAAAAATACCCGCGGCACTCAGTGTCCCAACACCAACATGGCGACGAAAAATAAAGAACAAAACAAACCCCATGGCGGTCGCGCCAAGCCTGTCGACTAATTCTGTCTCTTCAAGGATGCCGACAGGAAACACCAGAATACGGGCGATCAATCCTGCCAACAATGCATAGGCGACACAGGCCACCCATTGCAGAAGTTCGCTATCCGGATCGATGCGTGCAGCAATTGCCGTACCCATCCCCCGCCAAAGATACGTCCCGGCAATGGCTAAGAACAACAGCGTCCAAGGCGCCCATTCAGTGACACTCTGATCAAACATCTACACCCACCGCCTCATGAACCGATCCGATCCATACCCAATCGTCCCTGCAATCAAACCGCAGAATGGCAGGCTCCATTCCGGGCTGACCAAATATAGTGGCGGCCCCACAATCGCACCGGCGATGAGCGCAAGCATGCACGCACGGGCACGCATGGCCGCAAAAACAAAGGCGAAATATATGGGGTTGATGAAAACCATCGTGACGGTGACGTAAAATGGCAAGGTGTCAGCCAACATATATCCGGCCGCCGTCCCCGCGACACCACACAGCATGCATACTGTGGCAAATCCGGCGTAGTAGGGTCCCCGCTGATCAGACGAGAGTTCAGGCACTTTGCGCAGCAGCCCGACCCATGTGTTCACAGACATCACCTGAACCCATAGATACCGCAACCGCCATCCGGATTCTGATCCGCGAAATAGCGGCACAAGCGATAAGCTCATGGGCAGAAACCGCATGTTGGCCATGGAAACCGCTATTAGCATCGACAACACTGGCGCGCCCAACAGCATGTACTCGACGAAGGCAACCTGGCCAGGCAATCCCCAAATTCCCAGCGTCGATACAATCGCAAGCCCAAGACTCAAACCCGCAGATTGAACCAACGCCCCATAGCCCACCATGCTCGCCGCCACCATAAATGCGGGCAGGCTAAAGCCATCGATAAAGCCTTGTCGGAACACGCTCATCGGGTTGCTGTCTGGCGGAAAGGGCTGGCTCTTAGAAATTGATACGTCCTCGTCTGATTTTGCAGACATGCTGGCCCAATCACCTCCGCTCTGCAAATGTGAAACTATAATCTTCAAAAAATTAATTAATGAGACATATTTGTCGAGTTTCTTGAAATCCTCTGAATTCCGTCTACAGTTCTGGCCAACAGAAACAATTCACGAGGAAACCATGCCCGACGGCAGTCCGCTAAATCACATTATTCCACCCGATACGGGGAGTGCCCTTGGGAAGGGCGTCACAGTGCTTTCAGCCATACTGAATGCCAAACATCCACCCAGTTTGCACGATCTGGCAGAGTCGACGGACTTGCCACGTCCCACCGTTTTTCGGGTGGTGCGGCAACTCGAAGAAACGCTTTTGATCACCCGTTCACCGGATGGTGACCGTTATCTCGTCGGCCCAAATTTGATGTCTCTGGCAGCCGATACTATGGCCTCATTCACACATGCGGCACCGCTTCGGAATATCCTCAACGCACTCGTCAATGAAATCGGTGAAACATGTAATGTCGGCGTCCTGGACAGGGATGGCGTTGTATACGTCGACCGTGTAGAGTGCGACTGGCCGTTCCGCCTTCAAATTGGGATCGGCTCACGTGCGACGTTGCATGCGACCGCCATTGGAAAATTACTACTCGCGCATTTGCCGTCACGCACCCGTAAGCGAATTTTATCCAACGGACCACTGCAAAAATATACCGAGAACACGCTGACCAGTCCGAAATCACTGGAAATCCAATTTAAACAAATTCGCCGGTTGGGGTACGCCTGCAACGATCAGGAAAACACAGCCGGGCTCATCGGATTGGCGGTGCCTATTTATGACACGCGTGGAAGGGTTGTCGCCGGACTGTCGGTGCACGCCCCGGCGGCACGTATGTCGGTTCAGATTGCAATTCAAAAACTGGACCGCTTCCGCGATGCGGCACGCCGAATGGAACTGGTTATGCGTGAATGCCATTACCCATCCGCAACACCAAATGATAACGAAGACGGCACATGAGCTTGGAGCCTGATCAACGATCGAAAATTACGTTGGTCACGGGCGTGATCGGCGCTGATACACATATCGTCGGCAATCGCATTCTATCGATGGCGCTGGAAAAAGAGGGTTTCAATGTCGTCACACTTGGCGCGTTGACTCCTTCCGAGGACTTTATCAAAGCCGCTATCGAAACCGCAGCCGATGCCATTCTGGTGTCATCACTATATGGCCAGGGCGAACTGGATTGTCGCGGCTTTCGTGATATGTGCGTTGAAGCTGGGCTCGAAAATATCGTGCTTTATGTCGGCGGCAATCTGGTCATCGGAAAGCAATCCTGGGAAGAAGTCGAGCAACGCTTCCAAGATATGGGTTTTGATCGCGCATTCCCGCCAGGAACCCGGACAGACGATGTCGTGACGCATTTGGACGAAGACTTCGCAAGCAAGGTTTCAGGCGAGGCTGCGTGAAATTGCGTTCGGCGCTCCTGATTGATTTTGGTAGTACGTACACGAAGCTACGTGCTGTTGACCTGGATGCAGGTGTGATCATCGCTGCCGGACAGGGCCCGTCGACAGTGACCAGCGATATCAACATCGGTATGGATGCGGCGTTAGCTGACCTGGAAACACGCATGGGCGGCTTACCATCCTTTGACCATCGTTTGGCGTCTTCAAGTGCTGCAGGCGGTCTGGCGATGATCACCGTTGGTCTGGTCAAAGAACTGACTGCCGAGGCCGCACGGCAAGCAGCATTGGGCGCGGGTGCAAAATTGATTGGTGCCCATGCCTATAAACTAACCGAAAAGGACGCCGCCGCGATCGTATCGCAAGCACCGGACATCCTGTTACTGGCAGGTGGCACCGATGGCGGCAACGAAGAAACCATTTTATGGAATTCGCAAAAACTCGGCGATGCAGGTATCGACTGCCCCGTTATTGTCGCAGGCAACCGGGTTGTCGCGGATGATGTCGTCGATATGATGAATTCAGCCGGCGTCGATGTTCGAACATCAGAAAATGTCATGCCAGAATTTAACGTTCTGAATGTAGAGCCCGCACGCGCCGCCATTCGTGATGTGTTCATTGAGCGCATTGTCCACGCCAAAGGAATCGATAAAGCGGCGGAGCGTTTTGACGCTGTGTTGATGCCCACGCCTGCCGCCGTGATGGATGGTGCCAAAGTCCTCGCCGAAGGATCAAACGAAATTGCCGGGCTGGGCAATCTGATCATCGTTGATGTCGGCGGGGCCACAACCGACGTGCATTCAATAGGAGATGGCAAACCGACGGCCGAGGGCGTTTTGCAATACGGGCTGCCCGAGCCCTATGCCAAGCGCACGGTCGAGGGGGATTTGGGTATGCGCCATAATGCCCGCGCCATCGTCGATGCCGTGGGGGCTGAGAGTTTTGCTGCTGAAACTAGTTTCACAACCGACGACGTTGAATTGTTGCTGAACAAAATTGACGACGATGTGGAGCGCATACCAGAGACCGAGGCCGAGACTATTTTTGATTCAGCGCTCGCCAGCAATGCGGTTTCAAGGGCCATGGCACGCCATGCCGGACGCATAGAAATCAAACAATCCGTGACGGGCCCTGTGACCGTGCAATATGGGAAAGACCTGACCACGACTGGGACCGTAATAGGTACCGGTGGCGTCCTGGTGCATGGTCACGATCCTGAGAAAACACTATCGGCGGCGCTCTACGATAATCGCACACCCGAGAGCCTGCGGCCCAAAAAACCAACCTTAATGATTGATCACGGATATGCGCTTTATGCTGCTGGCCTGTTGGCCGCCGTCGATATAGGTGCCGCACTAAAACTCGCACACAATTCTCTGAGCCCCTTGGATCCCACAAACAAGGAGACGACGCATGATCGCCCTCCCGCAGCTTGAGATAGATGATGTTCCATTCAATGCAGAACGCATCCCTGACGATGCCTTTGCCGTCATGCGCGAGAAGAACTTGGCGCGATGGCCTACGGGTGCGGAGATCGATATTGACGAGGCCGCCGCATACCATCGGGCCATGCCAAAGCATAAGCAATTGGGTTGGGTGATGCGCCAAGCCGATGCCGAGGGTCGGTGCCTGACACAACCGCGTGGTGGATTTGGCACGCTCGAACTCCAAAAAGAACTGATGACATGCCTGGACCAAGAAGGCTTGGCTGACATCGTGCCTACGACAACCGATAGCTATACCCGTAACGAACAATGGGAAAACGCAGCTCGCGGCATCGAAGAATCAAAAAAAGCGGGCCGGTCGATGCTGAACGGCTACCCGATGGTGAATTACGGCCCCAAGGTGACCCGCGAACTCATCGAAGCCATCAATAAACCGGCAATTGTGCTTTCGGGAACATCGATGCCAAAACTGACAGCTGAGGTTGGGTTTGCAGCCGGGTTTTCGGGCTATTTGGGATCAGGACTAGCCTATACCACGTCCTACACCAAAGTCGTTTCGATCTCTCAGGGGATACGCAACTACCAATACCTGGATCGACTTGCTGCCATGTATGCGGACCTGGGCGTAGACCTACATCGACGCCAACCAGGGTTCCTGACGGGCACCAACATACCGCCCTGTATCGCGATCCTGACCGGGATCGTTGATGCGTTGCTGGCAGCGGGCCAAGGCGTCAAAAACTATGGCCTTGAACTGGGCCAAACCATGCATCTGGTCCAAGACGCCGCCGCCATCAAGATGGCCAGAGTCCTGACGCAGGAATACCTGACGCAACAAGATTACACGGATGTCTTCACGCCCGTGACTTCGCTTCATTGGATGGGGGCGTGGCCTTATGACGCGGCAGAATGCGAAGCGTTGGTGGCTTATGGCGGCACCCTGGCTGCCATCGGTGGCGCTGTCAGTGTCACGACGAAGTCGTCCCACGAAGCATTTGGCATCCCGACGCCAGAAGCCAATGCAGCCGGACTTCGCAACACGCGCATGGCCGTCTATATGGCGCGACAAATCCGCCTGGACGAGTTACCCGAATTCAAACGTGAATGCGAAATGATTGGCAAAGAAGTGCGACCGATCATGGATAAGATTTTGGAAATGGGTGATGGCGATGTCGCCATCGGCGTTGTGCGCGCCTGTGAAGCGGGCGTGATGGATATTCCATGGTCTCCCAACAATTACATGAAAAGCCGGGTGATGCCTGCACGAGACGCGGACGGGTACCTTCGTATGTATGATTGCGGCGACATGCCGATGGATCCGGAGGTCATGGCATATCATCATGATCGCCTGCGCGAACATGCTGACAAACAGGGCACCCCATTCGACCACGAACTGACCGTCACCAGTGTTTATGAATTCTCCGAAGGTATTGGGAAACTGATGCCGTTCCCGTGGGCACCATCAGAATAGTGCGCGGCGCAGTAAGTTCAGGCCCATAACGAATAGCGCAAACAAAAGTATTTTTCGGAACAACGCTTCGTTCACATGCTTGCGCAGGCTCTCGCCGATCAGGGTCCCAATCATCACCGGCACACATGCGGCCACCGACAGCCAAATGTTGTCTGGATTTAGAATGCTATTCTTCCAATAAAAAATGGTCAGCGGCACAGCACCAGTCAGATAAATGGCTCCGATAGCACGCGTCCACATATCCTTGGGCAAATGCAGCGTAAACAGATACATCATCAAAGGCGGCCCCCAGACAGTGGATACCCCGCCCATCAAACCGCCGACCACTCCAGCAATGGGCCCTAAAACTTTTTCAAGAACCGGGCTTAACGGCGACTTCACCGGTGTCACAAATTGTGACACCGTAAAGATTAGTACTGAAATACCGATCAACAGAAACATTGTCGCTGAGTCTACGGACGCGGCGATCAATGACCCAATATACATACATATAACAAAGGGAATGATCATCGGCCAAAATCGTTTGATCGGCTCCAAAACGTTCCCACCACGGCTAACCTGCCACAAGTTAGTGACCAGGATCGGGACAGTGATAATTGCCAAAGCTGTTTGCGGCGGCACAAAATTGATAGCGATCACTAGAAAAATAATAGGCAGTCCAATAGCAGTCACACCCTTGGCAAGGCCTCCCGCCAGCACAGCAACGGCCACACCCGATAATGCAAACCAGTCGTATCCAAACATCTAAGGTGCCCAAAAAGTGTGATGATCGACGGATATCATTGATAGGTCTTTTAGAACCGGCATTTCGGACGGCATGGCAATTGCGCCATCGATGACCGAGAGCGGCTTAGTGAACAATGATGTATCGGGTTTTAGGAAGCCATTCATCTCACCTGCGTTATCAATCAGGACATCTGCGACGCACGCTTCCATCCAGCAGCCCGGATCCGATGCCACCCCGTTCCCCAACACTGGGATCATCCCAAGCTCTCGAATACGTCGAAGTTGGCGCATCAGATTATCGATACTGCCCGCCTTCATAAGCTTCAGCTTCACATGCGTGACGCCGCCCAATTCTGCAGCGCGTTCAATCTCTGCATCGCCGTAAATACTTTCGTCCAACATAAAGGGAACATTATCGATTTTGGCCAACGCCGCCGCCGCAGCCCAATCATCCATGTGACAAGGCTGCTCCAACAGTTCGACCCGTTGTGGCGAAACCCGCGAGGCAAACGCGGCCCCATCCGCTTTTGAATATCCTTGGTTGCCATCGATGCGGATCGACACACCATCGGGCAGGCACGATTGTATAAAGGCTGTGCGCGCCAAGTCATCTTCGAGATCCCAGCCGATTTTGACTTTGATGGTCGAATAACCGGCAGCGGCATGGCTCGCTATTTCTTTTTTGATGTCAGATTCATCCATCGCGCTGAGAATAGCGAGCAATGGGACAGATGAAGAATGAGGCTGCAAAACCTCGTGCCCTTCCAGCATTTCAATTGCTGTGACAATCGCCGTTACAGAGAACGGCGCTTCGCCATGCTGCTTTAGGGCATAATTCTTTGCGTCGATCGCATCCATGCCGGCAACGAACCGCGATATCTCCGATACCGCCTGCCAAGCACCTTCGATGGTTTCGGGCGTGTACCCGGTCAGGATCGTCGCTTCGCCAAAGCCCGAACGGCCATCTTCATCAAATGCCTGCACGATGATGGTATCCAACGCCGTCACGGGGCCGAACGACAACTTGTAGGGCACGGTTAATGGCAGACGAAGTTTGCTGACTTCGATTTTGGAAATTCTTTTACCCAACCCCGCCCCCTTGGTATTGTTCTGGCAACGGCGCTGATCAGCACCGCACCAGCTATAAATACCCCATCAACGGAGGCTACGTCATGTCCAGAGGCATCGATCATCTCGTTTTGTGCGTACAAGATTTGAAAAAGGCGGCGGAAGTATACAAATCGCTCGGCTTCACCATGACACCACAGGCCCAGCACCCGTTTGGAACGGGAAATATTCTTGCACAGCTTGACGGTTTCTTCCTGGAAGTTCTCTCGGTAACAGAACCGGAAAATATACCAGAGCCGGATGGCGAGAATTTCAGTTTTGGCGCATTCAATCGTGAGTACCTGTCAAAGCGTGAAGGTATGTCGATGCTGGTCTTGGACAGTACCGACGAATCTCAAGACCGCGCGGAGTATTTGGATAAGAGCTTGCACGTATTTGAACCGTTTGAATTCAAACGCCTTGCCAAGCAACCAGATGGCCATTCCGAAACGCTCGGCTTTTCGCTGACATTCATGGATGATCCGGCTCTGCCCGATATGGCGTTCTTTACATGCAAACAATGGCGGCCGGATTTGTTCTGGAAGCCCGATTATCAAACCCATGCCAATGGCGCGTTGAATATCGCCGAGACCTATGTCGTTTCCAATGACCCGGAAAGTGCGGGGAAATTCTTTGATGCGTTTTCGGGCGGTGTCCGGGAGTCCTCGCCAAATGGTGTTACCAGAACCTCCACCGCACGCGGCGACTTGATTGCCATGACACCTGAAGTCTTCACACAGCATTACCCCGGTGCCATCGCCAGCAATGAAAAACGTGAGGCCTACTTTGCAGGGTTCAAACTACGGGTCAGCAATTTGGAATCAACACGCGAATGCTGGACTGAGAATGGCATCAGCTTTGAAGAAGCCGATGGGGTTTTGTGGATTAGACCAGAGAACGGATTTGGTTGCGTTATTGCTGTCGAAACAGACTAAAGAGTGAATTCACTCCTTGATCCTTCGCCTGCTAGTTTACAATGTCGAGCGAGAAGGTTCGCTTTCCAGCATGAAGCAAACATATTGGGACAGCTGATATAATTGCTCAACACCAACTCACCATTTTACTTTATTGACTTATGTCATACCCATATAAGTTATTTCAGAATATCTAATTGGAAAATTAGGCTTATTTCATAGGTCTATAAAAAGACATCTAGGATCAGATCTTCAAAAGATGCGTGCAAAGCTGAACAATCCACCTGCAAGAGCTAACTCCACCGATAGCATTCTTGCGATGCTACGTTTACGCACTTCGCGTTTGGCGACGGTAACTTCACTCATTTGTTCGATCTGGTTTTCTATTTTAGTGCCGCTTGGCGTGAACGCCTTGGATAACGAGGCGGACGCCCAATTTGCTAAGGATCTTTACTCAAGCATATGCTCACAAGTTAGTTTTGCGCCAACCGACAGCGATGGCACAAACGATGAGCCAAGAAATCAAAACTGCTGTATTTTCTGTTACGTTTCTGGAACGACTCCTCCCAAGGGTATCATTACAGCAGCCTATGAACCCGTAACACTCACACACAAAACGACGATAACCAAACACGACCATTTCGTAAGAAAAACTGCCGAACGCTTTGGCAGGCCTGCGCCCCGGGCACCACCTATTCTCTCAACCTGATTTCATAACTGACTCAAATATCACCTTCTGGCACGTCTCGACCGGAAGCAGTGTCTTTGCGTCACCAATTTGACTGCGCTGTTCTCATTGCATGAACAGAAGCAAGAAGTCACGAGGAATAGACAATGAAGCAACCTACTTTGCGCGCCACTTTAATGGCGACAGCCTCTCTTTCAATTATGCTACAAAGTATAGATATCTCGGCCGCAAGAGCTGAAACCGATGCGCCTGCGCCGACTATGATGCCGGAGGTTTTTGTATACGGCCAACGGCCAAACCCTAATCGGGTTTTCATTACCCCAGAAGATGACTACATCTTTCCATCCACTGATGCCGCTGACATGTTGCAATCCATACCTGGCATCACGATAGGTCGCATGGGGGGACATGGCGTTGAGCCATTTATTCGTGGGCAATCCAAATCGCGCCTAAACATCATTGACGATGGTGCTTTTATCCATGGCGGTTGTCCAAACCGGATGGACCCTCCAACGTCGTATATGGCGGTGGACAGCATCGATAACCTGATCGTCGACAAGGGATATACAAGTGTTGCCAACGGGCCTGGTGGATCCGGCGGCACGGTCCGCAGTGAAAGGCAGAAGGCCATATTTGATGAGGAAAAACCATATTTCGGCTCTTTCACAGCCGGGATGATATCTAATGCGTATACCCGAGAAACCGCTGGTGATGTGACTGCTGGTGGTGACTGGGGATATTTCCGTGGCAAAGCAAACTATGCGGATGCAAACAACTATAAAGATGGCAATGGCAACTCGGTTCGCTCCGCATACTCATCACATGGCGGACGCGCTGAAGTTGGTATAACACCGAATAATGCCGACACAGTCCGTCTCGGCATACAGGTAGACCGGATCGAAGATGCCTTATTTGCTGGTGCGGGCATGGATTCTCCATTATCCGAAACATTTGTTCTGCGCGGGAACTTCACGCACGAGTTTGACCCTGGAGAGCGCTTCACGCAGTTCAATATCTCGGCGTATGGCGGCATGGTCGATCACGTGATGAATAACTATACACTTCGTAATGCCGGTGCGACAGTAATGAAGGTCAATTCCAATTCCGATACGGTCGGCGGAAAAATCAGCCTGCAAGGGAAACTCGGCAAGGCATACTTTACCTTAGGTGGCGACTTGCAGGCCAATAATCGTGACGCTGTCCGATATATGGGCTAGCGTTCTGCGGTGAATAACAATGACTGGATACAGTCATATTCTTGGCCAGATATTACTCTGTCCCAGGTCGGATTGTTTGGCGAAATATCTCAACCGGTTTCTGAAACAAGTTTGGTCCGGACGGGGCTTAGATACGACCGGGTTCATTTCAGCGCAGGCAAAGCAGACCGCGTGGCCGTTATGCCCGGCCAATCTGCTAACCAGCTTTATCAACAATATTATGGCACTCAAGCTGATGACCGAAGTGAAAACAACGTTAGTGGCCTGCTGCGGTTTGAAACCTCACTCAGTAATAATTACAAGGTGTTTGCAGGTATCTCACGAAGCGTTCGCACTGCCGATACGACCGAACGCGGCATTGCACAAAACAATAATACGGCCAGTTCCCGTTGGGTCGGGCGCCCTGATATCGCACCGGAAAAACATCACCAAGTGGATATCGGCGGCGAAGCGAGTTTCAAGAACTGGGCGTTGAGCGGATCTGTCTATTTTGACCGGGTACAGGACTTTATTCTTCGCGATAGGGCGCGCGGCCAAGGTGGTATTTTGTTAAGTGACAATGCGAGCGTCTATCGCAACGTCGATGCGACACTTACCGGATTGGAGATATCGGGGAGCTACCGTTTCAATGAGCAATGGTCGATGGCGGCCCAATCAAGCTTTTCGTATGGTGAGAATGAAGAAGACAATCGTCCTTTGTCTCAAATCCCACCTCTGACCTTCTCGTCCTCAATTGAATACGCAGCCTCTGAATGGATGGCAGGTTTGCGTATGCGGTCAGCGTTTCGTCAGCCACGTGCAGACGTCGAAACTAATTTTAACAGTGGACAAGATGTTGGAAAAACAGGCGGCTATGCCGTGTTTGATGTGTACGGGGAAGTCTTGAATTTTGAACCGTTAAAAATCACTGTTGGTCTTACAAACATCTTTGATACGGCTTACGCAAACCATCTCAGCCGATCAAACGCATTCGACCCTGAGGTCGTTCAAGTTAATGAACCTGGGCGGTCGTTCTTCTTACGCGCGCATGCAACCTTCTGAGCGCACGTTAACCGTCACTCCTAGAGTGGTTGGTGCGACAGTTGTGCTGTCCTTTGGGCTGCACGCTGTCGCGCTGGCCGCGTACCCGATAAACGGTGAAGTGGGTTCTATTCCACTTGAGGTATCAAACTTACCGACGGAGCAAATTATCTATGCCTCTCTTGTCAACGAACCGGAGGCACCTACCCCGGAACCTGAACAGGCTCCAGAACAACATACGACACCGGATTCCTCCACTTCAGGCGAATTACCAACGCCACCCGACAGCGAAGAAACACAGGACATCATCACACTTCAAGGAACGCCTAAAACACAGCCCTCTTCACCCTTAACGACCCTAGAGACTAAAATTGAATTTGATAAAGAACCTCAACACCTCAAACTAAGTACGACCAAGGTGCCGATCAAACCATCAATACCCACGCCCCAGAAACAGAAGGAATCTGTAGCGGAAGGGACAGCCGCCACGAAACCAGCATTTCACATCCAGGCGAAACCCGCAGCGGCGAGGCCAAGCCACAAACACCCCTTACCACGAAGATGCCCGCCGCTACCGGAGGTGTCACTTCTATAAAAGGTGACAAGGCAGCTACATATCCAAGATATCTTCGCAATCCATCCCCTGCTTATCCCAAAAGCGAGTTGCGTCGACGCCGTGAAGGGCTTGTCATTTTGAGAGTTGAGGTTGGCACTGACGGGCACCCAAACGCAGTATCAATAGAGAAGTCTTCGGGTATCAAAGCGTTTGATCGTATCGCGCGCCAGACTGTCAGGCATTGGCGTTTCATACCTGCTACCCGCAATGGTATGCCCGTAAACGATACTGTTCAGGTACCGATCCACTTTCAACTAACCAATTGAGTCCAGCCTTCACCGGGTTCCTAGAATCAAGGCATCCGAATAGCGCAAAGGATGGATATTTTCTTTGAACGTTTCTTCAACAAAATTCATGATCATAGAAAATATATCAATTTAAAATCATGACTAATTCTGGCGTCATCTTCGAAAGCCGCCTATAACAAGGCATGAGCAATTCAATCAAAGTATCGGTTTGGCGTGGCCGCGAAACCGGAGAGTTCCAGTCTTTCGAAGTCCCACGGCAACCGTCACAAACGGTGTTGGACGTCGTCACATTCATTCAACGCAACATTGACCCAACGCTGAGTTATCGCTTCGCCTGTCGGGTGGGGATGTGTGGATCGTGCGCGATGACCGTGAATGGCAAACCGCGATGGACCTGCCGCACGCACGTCGACAAGGTGGTCGAGGATGGCACGATCCAGATTTCGCCCTTGCGGAACTTAAAAGTCGTCAAAGATCTAACCTGTGACATGACCGAATTCTTCGACAAGATGAATAAGGCCGAGGGGAAATTTCATCCGACCAAAACGCGCGACGATGACTTCGATGTTATCAAGCCCGATGATCCGACACGAAAAATCGCTGCTCAGGGTATCGAATGCATTGGCTGCGCTGTCTGTTATTCCGCCTGCGATGTCGTCGAATGGAACAAAGATTACCTGGGCCCCGCCGCGTTGAACCGCGCATGGACATTGGTCAATGATGTCCGTGATGGCGGCAATAAAGAACGCCTGACGGCGATTTCGGGCGATTCCGGCTGCCATGCCTGTCATTCACAGCAAGGCTGCGTGAAGCACTGTCCGAAAAACCTAAGCCCCACAAATTCCATTGTTGGCCTAAAACGCGCCACGATGAAGGCTGCGTTGAAGGGCGAGATTTAGTGTCCAACGCCCGGGTCGAAACAAAGCTGTGGGTTTGGCAGCGCCTGAGCGCTGCGGTCCTCGCCGTTTGCGTGGTGGTGCATTTGATCGTCATTGTTTACGCCGTGCAGGATGGCCTAAGCGCCGCCGAGATTATTGCCCGTGTTTCAGGGAATTACCTATGGTTGGCGTTTTATAGCGTGTTCGTGATCGCCATTGCCGTTCACGCGCCGATCGGGGTTCGGACCATTTTAAAGGAAATGACCGACATCAGCCCCAAGGCCACGCACATGATTATGGCGACCTTTAGCATTGTGATATTGGCCATGGGCTTTCGCGCTGTCATCGGCCTGTTTACCGCGAGTGTCGGCGCATGAAGATGTCAGGCCACCGAAATCACGCACATTATTGGGCGTTTATATTGCACCGGGTTTCTGGTTTGCTCCTCGCGATATTCTTACCCGCGCACTTTTATGTTTTGGGCCTCGCGATCCAGGGTGAAGCCGCCATGGATGGTTTCATCCGTTGGACCGACGCACCGATGGTCAAAGCAGCAGAGGTTATTCTGATCATCTTGTTGGCCGCCCACCTAACCGGTGGCCTACGTTTAATGGCGTTGGAGTTTTTCGGCTCTCGCGAAAGTTCGAAAACGGCCGTTGCCATCGGTGCGGGCATATCCCTCGCCGTTGGCCTCGCGTTCCTGATCAATGTGGTTTGAAGTTTCCATCATTCTGATGGGCGCTTTCGCCGCCGCATTCGTGACCGGGGCTGCCGGATTTGGTGATGCCCTGATCGCATCCGCCATCTGGCTACAATTCTTCTTACCATCCGAAACAGTGCCACTGGTCGTATCGTGTTTCTTTGTCATGCATATCGCGCTGATCATCATGATGCGCGGCGAATTGGATTTCCGTTATTTTTGGCCATTCCTGTTTGGTGGCACCATTGGCGTTCCAATTGGCGCAAGCCTGCTGATGATGGTCGAGCCGACCACGTTCAAAATGGTCGCCGGTGCGGGACTGATGGCATACGGAATTATCATGCTAGCGTTGCGCAACCTGCCCCACATCAAAGCGGGCGGGCGAATACTTGATGGATTTGTCGGCTGGATCGGCGGCATCCTTGGCGGTTTTGCAGGTCTATCGGGGTTTGTCCCCGGTGTCTGGTGCACGCAACGCGGCTGGGCCCGAAGCCAAGCACGCGGGGTGACGCAGCCGTTTATTTTATCCATGCATGGCATGGCGCTGGGCTGGTTGGCCTATGGCGGCATGGTCAACACGCAAACGGGGCAGCGATTTTTAATCGCGCTGCCCGCCATCGCCATTGGCGGATGGCTCGGTCTTAAGCTTTATCGCAGATTTGATGAAAAGAAATTCCGGCAATGCGTCCTGGTCATTTTGATTGTGGCAGGCGCACTTTTGCTCGCAAACCCAGGAGGCGCCTGACATGGCATCAAATATTCAGATTGAACAGTATCGGACCGACGTCCTTGTATTGGGATCAGGGGGTGCTGGCTTATTCGGCGCTTTGCACGCCAAGGCTGCCAATCCAGACTTAGACGTGACCGTGGCTGTCAAAGGACTGTTGGGCAAATGCGGCTGCACGCGGATGGTCCAGGGTGGCTATAACGTCGCCCTCGCCCCCGGTGATAGCGCCGAACGTCACTTCATGGATACCGTCGATGGCGGGAAATGGATCAACCGCCAAGACTTGGCGTGGAAGCTGGTGACCGAAGCCCAGGTACGGATTCGCGAACTGGAAAACGAACTCGGATGCTTCTTTGATCGCAACCCCGACGGCAGTGTTCACCAAAAAGCATTCGCCGGACAAACGTTCGATCGGACCGTCCACAAAGGGGACCTGACCGGCATCGAAATCATCAACCGCTTGGCCGAGCAAGTCTGGGCGCGCGATATCAAACGCCTCGAAGATCACCGTGCGGTATCTTTGGTGCCTGCCGCAGATGGCTCCGGCATTGCGGGCGTTTTGATGATCGATATGCGCGAAGGCTGCTTTCGTATGGTCAATGCAGGGTCCGTGTTGCTCGCCACTGGCGGCGGCCCAACGATGTACAAATTCCACACCCCATCCGGCGATAAAAGCTGCGACGGCATGGCCATGGCTCTCCGCGCAGGATTACGTCTGCGTGACATGGAGATGGTGCAATTTCATCCCACCGGATTGATCGCGGGCGAAGATACCCGAATCACCGGCACGATCATCGAAGAAGGCCTTCGCGGTGCTGGCGGATATTTGCTCGACGGGAATGAAAACAGGTTCATGCATAAATATGACGAGCGTAACGAGCGCGCGACCCGCGACATCGTTAGCCGCGCCATGTTCACCGAAATGCGTGAAGGCACCACCGCCAAGAACGGCGGTCTTTATATCACCATGAAACACCTGGAACCCGATCATGTTCGCAAGAGCTTTAAAGGCATGGTCGAACGCTGTGCTGACTGTGGCTTTGATCTGGTCAGCGGCCTGGTCGAGGTTGTGCCGACCGCACACTACATGATGGGCGGCATCGAATTCGAAGTCGACTGTTCAACCGCCATGCCCGGTCTATACGCGGCGGGCGAAGATACCGGCGGCGTTCATGGGGCCAACAGATTGGGTGGCAACGGCGTCGCCAACTCGACCGTGTTTGGCGGTATCGCAGGTGACACCATTGGCGCGACGGCAAAGCCAGGGGCCGCCATTCCTGAAGCAGACCAATCCGTCATTGAAGAAACCATCGCACTTTGCCGCCAGCCGCTGGATCGCCCTGCGGGACGGATCGACGATGTCCGGACGGAACTCTGGGACCACATGTGGGAAGATGCCGGGATCATTCGCGATGCCGATAGCCTTGGCCGGGCGAAAAACAAATTGACTGAGTTGGATGCGCAGTTGGATACCGTCGGCATCGCAGAATCCAACTTAGCGTATAACCTGACGTGGCATGACTGGCTGAATTTGAAGAACCTGATCCTGGTATCCAAAGCCGTCGTCGCCGCTGCAACGGCGCGCGAAGACAGCCGTGGTGCGCACTACCGGGCCGATTATCCAGAAGTGCGTGATGTTGAGAATTCAACATACACCGTCGTTCAGATGAAGGACGGCGATGTCACGCTGGGCACAGAACCCGTTGAATTTTCAATCGTAAAGCCGGGCGAGACGATTTTGGACGAGGATGCGGCTTAAGCGCACTCTCTGCTAACCCGCCTCAAAAAGACCTTAATTGCGCCCTGATGGGTGCCACAATTTCTGGCGATCTTGCTCTCATCAGGATCGCGATCACGTGATGTCGCTTGATTGGCGCAAAACGCACTTCCGATCCATATTAGTATCAATAGATCGGAGGCAACCATGCATACCATCAGAGTTTCAGGAGATATCGATTTCCGCCGTGCGACAGCAACACGTCAGTTATTGCTGAAGCATTTGGCCGATGATGATGGTTTGGTTGTCGATATGTCGGACGTATATCGCGTCGACAGTGCGGGTCTTGCGGGCCTTGTCGAGGTTGTTCAAGCCGCCCGTGTTTCCGGCAGAAGTTTCCAACTCCGTTGTGTGCGCGAAGGCGTACGCCGGATGATCGAATTTGCACGTTTGGATCGTGTTTTCCTGTATGCCGAAGCAGGTGGCCCGGTCCCCTGCGAGGGTTTCTAGATATTCACCTTATTACCTCTCCCCCTTCAAACTGAACAAACCGGATCTTTGTCCCCAAAGGTCCGGTCTTTTTTTGCATAGAGTCTGAGGTGGGTCAGAAGGGCCAGATCCAGTTAGCTTAGATCGTCGATATAAAAGCCCTGGAACATGTTCACACCAAGATCATGGCCCAATTCGACCGCCGTCTCGTCGTCCACACGGGCAAAGATAATCTGCGTGCCGTTATCTTGCATGGTTGCGAGATCTTCTTCGAATTCTGGAAGGATTTGTTCCGCACCCTGGCGCCAGAAAATCTTGGCGTAATCAGCCCGCAGCCGTTTCATATTCACAATGCCCACGGTTTCAGGGAAAATTGCGTCGATGGCGACGGCGCCACCTTTGGATTTGATCAGATTGGTTGCAACCTCATATTCATCAAACTGTTGCAACACATTGGCTTGGCGAAACTCGAACGAGATTTGTTCGAAGCCTTTGTCACCCGTGGCCGCCAGGAAATCTTGAAAGGTGCGGGTAAAAACCGATTCGACATTCAAATTGATGGAACACTTTACATCAGATGGATTGGCCGCCCCATAAGCACCCAATAGCAGTCGATCCAGTGTAATCGTAAGTTGGTTAAACAAATTACCGCTGCCACGCAGCTCAACGTCGGTAAATACATGAGTTTTCAACGCATCCATGGCGACGAAATATTCTTCCATCACCTTCATCGGTGGGGCACCGGGCAATATCTCGACGATGTCCTGGGCGCGGATGAAGACTTTGGCAAAAGCGCCAGCGCCGATGTTTTCTGTGACTTCGACAACACGATCAATATCGGGTTCGGCAAGGCGCCTTAGACTTTTACTGCTGGCGGGCTTGGACTGCCCCTTGGCTTCTTGTTCGACGTAGCGTTCTAAAAACCGGATCGCGTTTTGTTGTTTGAACCTTAGGTCAATCGGGCGCAGCAGTCGTGACTGATCAACCATGCCAAATTGGTCGGGGAAGTATTCTTGAATTAAGCGCAGCAATTCGACCTTGACGTCAGTCAACAGGCCAACTTGATTATATTCGGTAACTCGCACCATTGCCGCGTAATCAAGTTGAGATAACGTATATATCTTCGCATGGTGGCGTGATTTGAAAGCCTGAAGAACGTCAGACAATTCTCTCCAGAACCGTGGCTCTACGTCGTTGGTCGCGCCCCCCCCAACGAGATAAGCAAGAGTGTATTGTGATCGGTTCTAGGGTTGCCTTCATCAAAAAGCAGTTCCAGCAATTCCTTAGCAGATCGCCCCGGCAATGTCGGGTTGTCGTCATTCATAAAACGCTGCCCACTTCTCATAAAAATTTAGAACCGACATTAGTGTACTCGTGACGGCTCCAGATTTCTATGAGATTGAACGTAAACGAAAAAATTCGCTCATGCTTTGATACGCTCGCTTTTAGGGTCATACATCGGACGTAGCGATGCCTCGGCTGGTATCTTCTCTCCAGCGACCAATAATTCATAGGTCCCTTCGTTGACGAACGCTGCATCAACGCCATCCGGATGGCCAACATACCCAAGCCCAACGGCACCACCCAGGGTGTAACCGTACATGCCGGACGTCAGATAGCCGCAGATCTCTCCGTTCCGCAGGATTGGCTCGTTGTGATACAACATCTTTTCTGGATCACTCAGTAGGAACTGCACCATACGTTTCTTAACGCCGGTTTCTTTTTGCGTTAAGATCGCGTCTCGACCGATGAAAGACGGTTTATCAGTTTTCACGGCAAAGCCTAATCCAGCCTCAATCGGTGTTTCCTCGTCGGAAATATCGTGGCCCCAGTGACGATACCCCTTCTCCATCCGAAGCGAGTTCATCGCATGCATACCAATCGGTTTGATGCCGTGTTGCGCCCCCGTTTCCATGACCGTTTCAAAAACATGCGCCGCGAATTCGGTGGGGACGTATAGCTCCCAGCCGAGTTCTCCAACATAAGTGATCCGCGATGCACGGATGATCCCATAGCCAAGCTCAATTTCTTGAGACGTTGCAAAAGGGAATGCCTCGTTTGATAAATCATTGGGCGATAACGAATGCATTAGTGCGCGGCTGTTTGGGCCCATAACGCCAAACACCGCATAGGCCGATGTTACATCAGTCACGACGCAATGTGCGCCGTCCGGCATATGTGATTTAAGCCAATCCATATCGCGAACTTGTGACCCCGCAGCCGTGACAACCATGAAGTCATCTTCGGCCAAGCGCGTAACCGTCAAATCGGCTTCAATGCCACCGTGATCGTTAAGCCATTGGGTGTAGACCATCTTGCCATTGGGGACAGCGACATCATTGGCGCATATGTTGTTCAGCACAGCCTCTGCATCACGCCCCTGGACGCGATACTTAGCAAACGATGATTGATCGATTAGGCCTACGCGTTCGCGAACCGTTTTGTGCTCGTCGGCGGAATAGTCGAACCAGTTCTGCTTATCGAAAGAATACTCGTACTCCGGTGCAACACCTTCGGGGGCGAACCAATTCGCACGTTCCCAACCCGCTGTTTCACCAAAACAAGCGTTGCGCGATTTAAGATGCTCATGGATCGGCGTGCGACGCGCACCACGGCTGGTTTTGTACTGATAGAATGGCCAGTGGGTTGCGTAAAGCAGGCCAAGTGTCTCCGTCACCCGGTCGTGCAAGTATTTGCCATTGCGCATGAAGTGCATGTTTCGGCGGATATCGACCGAATTAAAATCAGCCCCCGGATAACCATCCAAAATCCAGTTTGTCATGACTTTGCCAACGCCACCTGCGGACTGAATACCGATGGAGTTCATGCCTGCTGATACATAAAGCCCATCAATCTCTGGAACCTTGCCCAGGTGATATCGATCATCGGGGGTAAAGCTCTCCGGTCCGCAGAAGAACGTTTGAATACCAGCCTTTTCCAGCGCGGGCATGCGTTCGATCGCTTTTTCTAAAACCGGCATGAAATGATCAAAATCATCGGGCAGCTGATCGAAGCAGAAATCTTCGTTGATGCCTGTCATCCCCCATGGCTTCGCCACGGGCTCAAACGCGCCCAATAAGATTTTACCCGCGTCCTCTTTGTAATAGGCCCACGCATCATAATCCCGATAGACAGGTAGATCAGGGGTCACGCCTTCAAACGCCTCGGTCAGAATATAGAAATGTTCACACGCATGAAGTGGTACGGTAACACCAACGCTTGCAGCCAACTCACGTGTCCACATACCGGCACACATCACAACGGAATCCGCCATGACCGTTCCGGCATCCGTCTCGACCCCGGTTACGCGATCATCTTCTATGATCATTTTTGTCACTTTGGTGTTTTCAAAAAACTGCGCACCACCGTTACGCGCCCCTTTGGCCAGCGCCTGCGTGATACCCACCGGGTCAGCTTGACCGTCGCTTGGAATGAAAATGCCACCTATGACATCGTCGACTTGGATGAGGGGATATTTCGCCTGGCATTCTTCAGGATTCAAAACGCTAACTTCGAGATCAAAAACCTTGGCCATATCAGCACGGCGCTTCATGTCTTCCATCCGGCCTTCGGTGGTTGCGGTCGATAGCGAACCGTTGACTTTGTATCCTGTGGCTTGGCCGGTCTCCTCTTCGAGGCCGAGGTAAAGTTCCGCCGTATACTTTGCCAACTGGGTCATGTTGACGCTGTCACGAAGCTGGCCGATCAACCCGGCTGCATGCCACGTCGTGCCACTGGTCAGCTGTTTACGTTCAAGAACGACAACATCAGATACGCCACGCTTGGTCAGGTGATACGCAATACTGCAACCGATGACCCCGCCCCCAATAATCACAACGCGCGCCTTATTTGGTAATTCTTTTGCCATCTCTCATATCTCCCCGTTAACGCCTATAACCACCTAATAAACAGGTGGTGCAATAATCCATAAAACGACGGTTATTTCGTCCGTCGGATTCCATGCCTTGTGCGGTATGTTCCTTGGAAACATGAACGCATCCCCGGCTTCAATCGTGTGTTCTTTGTCGTAAATATGCAGGGCCAATTGCCCCGAAACTACGAACCCAGCCTCTTCACCATTTTTGACGGCGTGGACTTCGCCCGTATCGCCGCCCGGCTCGAACGTGCCCATCACCATCTCAAAGGCACCCGTCAGGGTGGGCGACAAAAGTTCTTCAAGTACACCCGTGCCACTGAATTCTAACCGCCGGCGGTTGCCCCGCCGAACGATTAATCCACGCTCGTCTTCGGGGGCGATCGCGTCGCCGCGAAAAAACCAGTTCACACTAACGCCCAGCGCTTCGGCAATATCTTTTAAGTTAGGAATGGTGACATCTGAAATATCACGCTCGACCTGACTGAGATATCCGACTGATCGATTGATGCGCTCGGCCAAATCCTCAAGCGTTAACCCGCGTGCCTTTCGCAGGTCGCGGATTTGCGTGCCTATCGTTATTTCGTCGATGATCCCATTCATGATTTAATATAAGTCCAATAATTATTTTCAGTAAAATGAAATTATTTTCATTTCAATTTTTGTGCTTGATCACATCCAATCAGGCTTTGATCCCGTATTAAGAATGTGATGTTCAAAAAACTAATACTCGAAAAACAATCTCGCCGCGCGATCCTGAGCGGACTAATGATCTTCGCGGTGACTGGATGCTCTCCGCTAAAGGTGATCAACGCCATCGTGCCCGAGGGGGACGTGATTGTTGATGCAGATCATGCGTACGGGCCCAATCTGCGTCAGAAGCTAGATATTTATCGTCCTGCAAAATCTGAAGCGACCATGCCAACTGTTGTCTTTTTTTACGGGGGAAGTTGGAAACGCGGCAACAGAGCTGATTATGCGTTTGTCGGCCAAGCCCTTGCCAATCAAGGATTCGTGGTTGCGGTCGCAGATTACCAAACATACCCAGAAGTTAAATTCCCTACCTTCGTCAATGATGCCGCAGAGGCCGTGATCTGGGTATCAAGGAACATCGAGCGATTTGGTGGCCAAGCCAGTGACATTCACCTGATTGGGCATTCTGCAGGGGCGCACATTGCGTCGTTCCTCGCGCTTGATGAAAGCTACTTACGTAACGCAGGTTCGGACCGCAGCATTCTGGGCTCATGGGTGGGCTTGGCGGGGCCCTACGCCTTTTATCCGAGTCAAGTCAGATCTGTACGTGATATATTTGCCAACACACCAGAAGACCAAGCTCGACCCGTGACCTTTGCCGACGCGGGCACGCCGCCTGCCCTTCTTCTGCATGGGGCGGACGATACCACCGTCTATCCAAAAAACAGCACGCAACTGGCCAAAGCATTGCGAGATGTCGGCGTAAAAGCACATGCGTACATGTATGATGGCGTCGGACATGCCCCGTTGGTGTTGTCGCTTTCCCCGCCGTTCACGGGGATCGCACCAACACTGAATGATGTGACAGCGTTCTTTAAATCAGGGAAAGTCCCGGTCAAAACACTCGAAGCCAGCCGTTAATTTTCGGCTTTAAACGTCAGACCCCGCCGAGAAGTTAAACACCGCGCCTTCTTTGAAGCCCGATGGCCAGCGCGTCGTCACGGTTTTTAGCTTGGTATAGAACCGCACACCTTCCATCCCATGGATAGAATGATCGCCGAACAACGATGCCTTCCAACCGCCAAATGAATGATAGGCAACAGGCACAGGGATCGGCACGTTGACCCCCACCATCCCGATATTCACATCGCGAATGAAGTCGCGCGCCGTATCGCCATCGCGGGTAAAGATTGCAGCCCCGTTGCCGTACTCGTGGCCCATCACTAGTGATTTGGCTTCATCATACGTTTTGGCACGCACGACCGAGAGAACAGGGCCAAAGATTTCATCCTTATAAACGGACATATCTGACGTCACTTTGTCGATCAGGGTACCGCCAACAAAGAAGCCATTTTTGTATCCTTGAAGCGACAATCCCCGACCATCAACAACGACTTCTGCACCCGCAGACTCTCCTTCAGAGATATAACGTTCCACCCGGTCTTTGGACTCCTGGGTAATAACAGGCCCCATCTCGGCGGCGCTATCGGTGTATGGGCCAATCTTTAGGCCGCTCACCCTGGGTGCCATTTTCTCAACAAAGCTGTTTGATGCTTCCTCGCCAACGGTGACTGCCACAGAAACAGCCATACAACGTTCGCCAGCTGACCCGTATGCCGCGCCAACGGCGGCATCGACCGCTTGATCCATATCAGCATCGGGCATGATGACCATATGGTTCTTCGCACCGCAAAGCGCCTGCACGCGCTTTCCGTTCGCACACCCCGTTTCATAGATGTATCGGCCAATGGCTGTTGATCCGACGAAACTAACAGCACCCACGCGGGGATCAGTCAAAATGGTGTCGACGGCTTCTTTGCCGCCATTGACCACGTTGAAGACACCGGCGGGCAAGCCAGCTTCCATCAATAATTCTGCCAACAACATCGGCGCCGACGGGTCTCGTTCTGATGGTTTCAAAACGAACGTGTTTCCGCAGGCCAGCGCCATGGGGAACATCCACATCGGCACCATGGCAGGAAAGTTGAATGGCGTGATTCCGGCCACTACTCCAACGGGCTGACGCACGGCAACACTATCCACACCCGCAGCGACACTATCCGAATAATCACCCTTAAGCAGATGCGGAATACCGCATGCAAATTCGACAACTTCTTGACCACGCGCGGCCTCGCCATGGGCATCTTCAATCGTTTTGCCATGTTCGGCTGAGATTGCCTCGGCAATTCTGCTTGCGTTTTTCTTGAGTAAATCACGAAACGCAAACATCACTTGTGCACGTTTTGCCGGAGGCGTCGCGGCCCATCCGGGCAAGGCATCGGATGCGGACTTGATGGCGGCTTCAACTTCGGTGGTGTTCGCAAGGGCAACCTGACCCGTTACATCACCGGTCGCAGGGTTATAGATATCGCCAAAGTTACCGCTGTTTCCGGTGACAATTTCACCGCCAATAAAATGATGTACTTCTTTGGACATGGATATCCCCCTTTTTTGTATTCATTTTTGATGAGTAATGCTTTTGCACAGTAAAATCGCCAGGGCGATGAATGGCAAGCAAGAGCCCCTACTGTCCAAAAGGTTTTATCATTCTGGCCCCAAAAAACTGAACCATTTGCGAACATAGGTCGCTTGTCATGAATTCGTCATTGCGCCCTGAGTTGACCAAGATGGCGAGTCAGTTCCATACTTTCCGGTAAGTGTGCACTCGTGATATCCAATCTCTAACGGATATAAACGAGATGCCGCTGTGCGATGTAGCCCGAGATTCATGACCTAGGAGCATAAAATGACCAATAGAGCCAAAAAATCCGCTCAGTTGACCGCCAAAGTGGCAAAGAAGTTTAACCGTCGATCTGTCCTGAAAGGCTCGCTCGCTGTCGCGGGCGCAGCAGCTGTGGGGCCTTTTGTGATCCGTGATGCGTATGCGGCAAGCACCGTCAACGCGATTGTGTGGACGAACTACCTGACCGACGACTTCATCACAAAATTTGAAAAAGATACCGGCATCAAGGTCAATGTGACACCTTTGGGCTCGAACGAAGAACTATTGAATAAAATGAAGGCGTCAAAGGGCCGTGGCTTTGATTTGATCACCCCAACACTGAACCGCAAAGGTCAGTGGATTGATCTTGGTCTGTTGCAGCCTTGGGACCTGAGCAAAGTCACTAATCTGGGCAACGTTGATCCCGCGTTCGTAAATGCATCAAAAGCTTGGACCTGGGGTGGCGGGCAACATCATCTGCCGCACATTTGGGGGACAGAGGCCATGTCCTGGCGCACTGACATGTGGTCGACGTCTTATGGAAAGCTTTCACTGGGGGATCTCTGGATTCCTGAAATGAAGGGCAAAGTACAGGGACGTCCGCATTCAATGATGGCGGGCATCGGTCGTTACCTTGAAGGTGCGGGCAAGCTGCCACCATTCGTGAACGCCTATAAAGACGAAGAAAACATGCGCCAAATTTGGGAAGAGATCACCAAATTCGCTGTAGAGCACAAGCCATGGATCAAGCAATTCTGGAACGACCACGATACCCAGAAAACAGGCTTCATGCAGAATGGTGTCATCCTGGGCCAAACCTGGGATGGGCCGGCTATTGAATTGTTCAAGGATGAGAAACCCGTCCAGTACATGGCTCCAAAAGAGGGCGCATTTGCATGGCTTGATGGCCTTTGCATGCCGATTGGTGCCAAAAACAAAGACGAGACCTACGAATTGATCAACGCGATCTATACGGTCGAGGCTGCCGCTGATTCAGCGATCAAAACGGGCTACAACGGCACCGTCACAGGGTACGCCGATAAGCTGGATGCGAAATCCAAAGAAGCGTTCAATTTGGCATATCCTGGCGATGCACTCTCCAAACTATGGTGGTGGCCGGACGAGCCAGCTTGGTACGCATCCATCCGTGCCGAATATCGCGATAAGTTCGTCGCGGCATAACACCACAATCCGAGCTTAGGGCGATATCTTTATGACTTGGGGTATCGCCCACTCGCTTTGGTGACGCTCGCGAACAATTTATAAAGACCGGTCAACGGTCATACGAGGCAAAGACCGGTCAACGGTCTATGAGGGGAATAAATGAGCAGCGTTGAGCTCGATCATATTACCATTCGGTTTGGTGACTTCGTCGCCGTGGACAATTGCGACCTGACCATCAATTCCGGCGAGTTCTTTAGCTTCCTCGGCCCGTCTGGTTGCGGGAAAACAACTATTCTTCGGGCTATTTCCGGCTTTGCAGACCCTACCGACGGCAGCGTCAAGATCGGCGGTCGTGATATGCAAGGGATCGGTCCAAACAAACGACCGACGGCGCTTATATTTCAGAACCTAGCATTGTTTCCGCTGATGAGCGTCGCTGACAACATCGCCTTCGCACTTGAAGTGCGTGGTGTGAAACCGAAAGAGCGACGGCAACGTGCAGAAGAGCTTTTAAACCTTATCGCGCTCCCTGATCAGGGCGACAAAATGGTCTCGGAATTATCTGGGGGGCAACGGCAACGGGTTGCGATTGCACGCGCACTCGCCGTTGAGCCAGAGGTTTTGTTGTTGGACGAGCCACTATCCGCGCTTGATTTAAAGCTTCGCCAGCATATGCGCTCAGAATTGCGCGCCATTCAACAACGCGTCGGCATCACGTTCATTTACATCACACACGACCAGGGCGAGGCCCTGACCATGTCAGACCGCATCGCCGTTATGAGTGCTGGGATCGTTCAACAGGTCGGTGATGGTGCAGAAATTTATAATAACCCCGCGACATCTTTTGTCGCGTCGTTCGTGGGCGAGAACAACGCGTTCCATGGTAGGGTGACACGTGCCGAAGATGAATACGCCGTTATCGAAACAAACTTCGGCGCCCTTCGGGGTGTTAACAGACGAGGCCTAGGCGTCGGTGATGACGCGTATTTGTTTATCCGGCCCGAGGCACTCCGCCCAACTGAAAACACAGACGTATCCGATAATACAAGCTTTCAGTCGGAAATAGTAAAAGAGGAATTCGAAGGCAGCTTTCTTCATGTATTCCTGCGGTCTGGAAATGAACAAAAGCCGATCAAAATGGCGCTGATTAATGACGCCCGCATTGCCCGCCACGCTGTCGGCGAGACACTGGGTATGTCGTTCGATCCCGATTTCGCGGTCGCATTGCCCGTAGGGGAACTCGCGGATGAGTGATCCGACCGGTTCAGGTATGGTCACGCTGGCGCAGGTGCAAATCACACCCAGCCTGCCAACGCCGTCTGAGCCTGAACCACAAGACGCCCCTGCACCATCGACAGGTGGGTTATCAATAAACCCATCGCTGCCCGGCAGCTCATCCACGCCGCAAATCAATCCGACGATCACACCACAGTTACCAAGTGGCAGTCCCAGCATTTCGCCATCATTGCCTGGAAACACCACCGAACCCAGTGCACCACCACCAGAAGCTCCCGTTGTTGAAGAGAGTGGCATTGGATTTTCCGAAGTCTTCATCGCGATCATAGCCGCCGCAATGATAATGCTGCTCGTTCGAGGTAAGTCTGGGCGTTTGTCCGCAGATATGAACCTGACCAAGTTCATTCAAAGAAACGGCGTCGCGATCTCTATATATCTACTGACGTTCACCACCGGTTGGATCATCTTCATGATTGTCTTGCCGCAACTGTACATGTTCGATTTTTCGTTCCGTCATAACCTGTTACCGATGGAAATCGGCGGGCCAAAAGACGTCTACACTCTGAAAAACTACAATTATCTGTTGTTTGGTCGCGAAGGCGGCGACGAGGTCCTGAACTGGCTCCATCTCGAAGTTTTCTTCAAAACGATTATCGCCAGCGTGATTGTCACGATCCTCAATTTTCTTTTGTGCTACCCACTCGCATTTTTCATGGCGCAGACGGTCAAGGGACGCGGGCAACGCTCGTTGTTCCTGTGCCTGCTGTTGCCATTCTGGGTAAACGAAATTCTGCGTGCCTTTGCTTTCAAGCTGATCTTCGCCGAATTAGGCTTGGTAAATACGTTGCTGGTGGGCATTGGCATCTTGGATCAGCCCTATGACTTCTTGGGTGCCAACGTCGCACTCTATACCGGCTTAACCTACGCCTACATCCTGCTGATGATATTCCCGCTTTATAATGCTATTGAAAGCTTGGATCATAACCAGATCGAAGCCGCGCGTGACATGGGTGCGAGTTGGCTAAAAATCCACCTGCGCGTTGTGATGCCCCATGCCAAACCAGGGATCGCATCGGGCTGCACCATGGTAGTCATGCTAACGGCCGGTGCATTGGCTGCACCAAATATTTTGGGCGGGCCAAGTTCGCTATGGTTCACGCAGATCATTTACCAGTGGTACAACACCGGCGGCAACTGGCCGCAGGGGGCGGCATATGCATTTGTGTTACTTCTATCGTGCATCATCTTTGTTCGCATCATGATGCGTGTCTTCAAGGTTAGCCTGGGGGACATAGCGCAACGATGACATCTAACCAGATCCGTGCATGGGTATTGCGAGGGTATATCGCCCTCTTCTTCCTCTATTTATTTGGGCCTTTGCTGATCATGTCAGCATCGGCGTTTAACCAATCCTCCTATCCAACGATTACCCCATGGGAAGGATTTACCGTCGCATGGTTTCACGAACTGGCGCAGAATGACCGACTTGTATCAGGTTTCGTAAATAGCGTTTGGATCGGGCTGGGTGTCGTTGCGTTATCCGTGCCAACGGCGCTGGCGGGCGCGATCATGTTGATGCAGGTGTCTGATCGCGTGCGCCCCTGGTATTATACCATCGTGGTCTCACCCGTGTTGGTACCCGGCGTTATCATCGGTATTTCAACGGTGATATTTTGGGAACGGTTTGGCAGCCTGGTGGGCCTGGAATATGAAACGACAAACAATCCGTTTTTCCTGACCATCATCGGGCAGTCGACATTTATTTCTGCCTACTGCATGCTGGTATTCATCGCGCGGTTACAGCGGTTTGATAAAACCCAAGAAGAAGCCGCCTTGGATTTAGGGGCCACGCACACGCAGGTTTTCTGGAAAATCCTGATCCCGTTTTTGCGTCCCGCGATTTTGTCATCGATTGTGCTGGCGTTCCTGACATCGTTTGAAAACTACAACACCACCGTATTCACCATGGTCGCCCGCGGCACGTTAACTACGGAATTGGCAGGCTTGGCGAGGTTTGGCGTGAACCCATCGATCTCTGCCCTTGCCGTCGTCATTATGGGGCTGACCCTGATTTTTGCCGTGATTTATGAAATCAAGAAACGTCGCGAAGAAGCCATCGTAGAAGCATCAGTGAAGCGCGCCGCGATGAAACGCCGACAGCATACAGCCGCCGCTGCACAGGGTGCAGCCTAATAGATTACAGCTTCGCCTGACCCACCATCGACGGCGATGCATTGCCCGGTAATCATCTGCGCCAAAGGCGAGCAGAAAAACAACGCTGCGCGGGCGATGTCTTCGGGCTCAATCAATTTGCCCAGCGGAATGTCTGCCGTCCGTTTGGCCACAATATTATCCACGCTAGAATTCGCTTCTTTGGCTTCGCGTTCAAAAATTTGCGCAATACGTTCTGTCGCTGTGTATCCCGGATGAATGCAATTGACCGTCACATTGTGCTGGGCAGCATAATTCGCGAACTGTTTGGTAAAATTCGCAACGCCTGCGTTCGTGACACCGTTGGTCATGCGGAATGGCGCCACGATCCGCGCCGTCATCCCGCCGATATTGACGACGCGACCGGCACCCTGGGCCTGCAAATATGGCAGCACCAGACGCGCAATACGGATATAGGCCATCAACTTTACATCGACGTGATAGCGAAATTCATCATCGGTCAGTTTATCGAATGGCGCACTGGTCGATGTGACCGCATTGTTGACCAGGATATCAATCTTGCCAGCAGTTTCAGCAGCAGCGCTGACAAATTTTTCGATCTCATCAACTTTACTGACGTCCGTTTGAAATCCCCACGCTTGCACACCCTTGGCTTGAATATCCGAAACCGTCTGATCCAGGCTTTCTTGGGTGCGCCCACAAATCACGATATCTGTACCATGATCAGCCAACAGCAACGAGATGGCCCGACCAATCCCACGACTGCCGCCCGTCACCAAAGCAACTTTACCCTTAAGCTCAAAATCCATGGTGTACCTCCCCTTCAAGTGTGCGCCAACTGCAAACAAGTATAATGAACGCAGCTTTCAGAAAGGACGATTATTTTCATGCAATCGAATGGAAAAGGGACGTAAGCACAAAAAAACACCCTGGCCTATTGGTATAAGGCCAGGGTGCTTCATGAAGTTTTGGGAGGTTACACTTTTGAGAGTGTTTTACGTAACTTGTCGACCATTTCGTCGATGTGCTTTTCCTCAGAGACAAATGGTGGAGCAATAATTCCATTATCCCCGGTGAATTTGATGTGTAGCCCATTCCAGAACAGTTCTTTCTGCAATTGCGTTCCGAGCATCCCCGGCGCGCCTTGCGCCTTTACTTCAATCGCAGCCATCAACCCGATGCTGCGAATGTCCTTCAAGCATTCCAGATCTTTAAGGCTGTGGATCGCTTCGCCGAAGTAACCAGAAAGTTCATTCGCGCGCTCAAACAAGTTGAGTTCCTGATACAAGTCCTGCGCCGCGTTGCCTGCAGCACTTGCAACGGGGTGCCCAGAATATGTGTACCCGTGGAAAAATTCGATCGCGTTTTCAGGTGATGCATTTGTAATGGTCTCATAAATTTCATCACGAACCGCAACCGCCCCCATGGGCACCGCACCATTGGTCAACGCCTTGGCCATTGTCATGATATCAGGCTCGACGCCAAATGCTTGAGATGCAAATGGATGACCCAGACGACCAAAGCCGGTGATGACTTCATCAAACACAAGCAAAATGCCGTGCTGATCGCAGATTTCGCGCAAACGCTGCAGATAGCCTTTTGGCGGCACCAAGCAACCTGTCGAACCCGCCACCGGCTCGACAAACACGGCTGCAATCGTCGAACCACCATAAGTTTCGCACATGCGTGCCAAATCTTCTGCCATCTCAAGTCCGTGGTCGGGCTGGCCTGGCTTAAACAAATCTTTGCCCATGTGCGTATCACGCATCATGACAACGTTCGGCATGACGCCAGAGAAAGTCTCGCGGTTTTTGACCATCCCGGCCAAGCTGATACCACCGATGTTTACTCCGTGATATGCACGTTCGCGCGATACGAAACGCGTCCGATGACCTTCGCCGTTAGCGCGGTGATAGGCCATGACCATTTTAAGCGCTGTATCCACCGACTCAGAACCAGAGTTGGTAAAGAACACATGGTTGATATTTTCAGGCGTGATGCGAGCAACTTTGCTCGCCAATTCAAACGACCCCGGATGACCCAACTGGAACGGCGGCGTGTAGTCATTGTTCAACAATTGTTGGTGAACGGCTTCGGCGATTTCTGGGCGGCCATGACCAAGCGGCACACAGAACAAACCAGATGATCCATCCAGCACCTGACCACCCTTGTGATCTTGGTAATAAACGCCTTCCGCTTTAACGCAAAGTCGTGGATCTGCTTTGAAGTCTCGGTTTGCCGTAAATGGCATCCAGTGTTCTTCTAGTGAATTCGATTTATATTCCATGGTTCCCTCCAATGCCATCGTTAGCTGTCCCAGACCGAGATGCCACGTGCGCAGATAATATGAACGAGATAAACGGCGTTGCGTAGCCGTTTGTTAATTGAGAGCGTAGACGTTTGACGCGCCGCCCTAATAGGTCCAGATTTTGGCTTTACACTGGGCCACTTTAATTAAGGTCGATATAAACTGGATTTATGATGCGGGATGCTATTTTCCACCTAAAACGCGGCGAAAACGCGAGCCTTCAGGCCCAAATTCGCGAAATGTTGGTGAATGCCATCTTATCCGGGCAATTGCTTGGCGACGCGCCATTACCCTCAAGCCGTAAGATGTCCAAAAATCTGGCAGTGTCACGAAACACCGTGGTTCTCGCATACCAAGATTTGGTCGATGATGGTTATCTGATCGCGCGCGAACGTAGTGGATACTTCGTCAATAGCGAATTTGTTGGCCAAGCGGTACAAGGTGACCCCATTGCAGAGGCATCGGATGACAGCAGCCCCGATTGGGACCATAGATTTCGCGTCCACCCATCCAAACAAGAAAACATCGAAAAAGCAATCGACTGGCCGTCGTACCCATATCCTTTCGTTTATGGCCAGGTTGACCAGCAATTGTTTCCGCTGCCGGCATGGCGAGAATGCGCCAGACAAGCCCTGGGCAGGCGCGCCATGGACGCATGGACCGGCGACAGATTGATTCATGATGATCCGATGCTGGTCGAACAGATACGAACCCATATTTTACCCCGGCGTGGGATCACGGCCCATGCGGACGAGATATTGGTGACCCAAGGCGCTCAGAACGCGCTCTATATCTTGGCCAGTTTGTTATTCACGGACAATACTACGGTCGGCCTGGAAACGCCTGGGTATCCCGATATGTTCAATATTGCGCGCCTTAAAACAGATAACGTTATTCCGTTCCAGGTCGATGATGGAGGACTTCCTGTCGATGAGCGGATTAGCCCATGCGATTATTTGTACGTCACGCCCAGTCACCAATTCCCGACGACCGCAACGATGCCTCTTGATCGACGGATCGATCTTTTGAAACGGGCAACAGACGATGACATCGTCTTGATTGAAGATGACTACGAGTTTGAAACCAATTACGTAGGCAGGCCAACGCCCGCGCTTAAATCCATGGATGAACATGGTCGTGTGGTTTACGTGGGGTCCTTATCGAAATCACTTTTTCCAGGATTGCGATTGGGCTTCATGGTCGCGCCGCGGCCATTGATTGAAGAAGCACGTGCCCTTCGACGCTTGATGTTGCGACATCCACCGACGGTGAACCAACGTCAGACGGCGTTGTTTCTGGCCCTTGGCCATCATGATGCGTTGATCCATCGGCTTCATCGCGAATTCCGCAATCGCTGGGAAGTGATGGACAAGGCGCTTCAACATTATTTGCCGGCATCAGCCACGCGGCCCAGTTTTGGCGGCACGAGTTTTTGGGTCAAGGGACCTGAAAATACAGATGCGTCAGAACTTGCTGCTGCGGCCAAGGAAGAAGGCGTATTAATCGAGCCTGGGCGCGTTCATTTTCTGGGGGATGAGCGGCCGAGAAATTATTTCCGCTTGGCATTTTCGTCGATCTCGTCAGAGCGTATTGAGCCCGGAATCCGCATTTTGAGCGATCTAATTTACGGTTATTCGCGTTTGTAGTGTGCCCTATCTTGACCGCATGCACTGCCGCACTAATCTTGGAGACATTCAACTAAGGGGTTTCGAATTTGTCTTCCTATAACAGGATTACCGTGTCGCCTGTCTCTGGTGCCCTTGGCGCAGAAGTCTCTGGCGTTGACCTATCAAATCTCGATGACGAGACCTTTTACGAGCTTTATCGCGCATGGCTGGCACATCAGGTCGTATTTCTGCGTGACCAATTCATCACCCCTGAACAGCAAATCGGCTTTGCGGAACGTTTTGGCGACATCC
This sequence comes from Rhodospirillales bacterium, assembly GCA_965659695.1. GTDB lineage: Bacteria > Pseudomonadota > Alphaproteobacteria > Rhodospirillales > Casp-alpha2 > UBA4479. Next base: position 2,155 of record CBFHXC010000002.1, on the reverse strand, counting down.
ACTACCATCCTTTTATGAAGGGCCTGGATGATCACCCAGAAATCTTAGAGATCGTCCGCGAGCCTAACGATAGTTATACGTTCGGCGATGTGTGGCATACCGATCAAATGTTCACTCCCACGCCTGCGAAAGCGACCATGCTGTATGCCCTGGAAACACCAGAGGCGGGCGGCGACACCATGTTCACAAATTTATATCTGGGCCACGATACCTTATCAGATGCGATGCGCGATATGCTCAAAGATGTAAAAACTTGGAATTCCGGAAATAGCCCGAACCGGAGCGACGGGCGCGCTCGTTTGGATCGATACGGCGGCAATGCCAAGATGTCAGAGAAGCTAAAAGATCCAGGCAATCAGATCACCGAAACGGCCCATCCATTGATCCGAACCCATCCTGAGACTGGGAAAAAAGCGCTTTATATCGGGAACCACACTCAAACCCTCCAAGGGTTTAATGACGTCGAAGCCAGGCCATTGATTGATTTTCTGATGTCACACGCGACGCGACCTGAATTCACATGCCGCTTTAAATGGGCCCCCGGATCAATGGCAATTTGGGACAACCGTTGCACGCAGCACTTGGCGTTGCGCGACCAGATTACCGGCCAGCGGCGCATGCACAGAATAACTATCGTGGGGGATAAACCAGTCTGATGGCTATAAACAAACGGATGGCAATTTTTGGGTGCGGGGCACTTGGGGGCTATGTCGGTGGATACCTGACACGTGCCGGTCATGATGTGACCATGATCGATCCCTGGCCAGAACATGTCGCGATCATGCAGAATCCTGGCATTCGGTTAGAAGGCCTGACGGAGCCTGAGAACTTCCAAATCAAAACCAATGCGATCCTGACAAGTGATTTACCTTCACCCAATCAGATCGAGCCATTCGATATCATATTCATTGCCGTGAAATCCTTTGATACCGAAGATGCCATTAAAACAATGGCACCCTACCTCTCCGATGATGGGTTTGCCGTATCTCTGCAAAACGGCATCAACGAAGACAAAATCGCCGCTGTTGTCGGGCAAGACCGCACCATCGGATGCATCGCCAGCACCATCGCGGTGTCATTGCCCGCTGCTGGGCATATCAAACGCATGGTGAAACTGGGCGGCACGGCGCATATCGTTTTTCGTGTTGGCGAAATTGATGGACAGATCACCGAACGTATCACAACCGTGGCCGACATGCTGAGTGTAATCGACAGTGCCATGGTGACCGAAAACCTGATGGGGGAACGCTGGTCGAAACTCGCGACCAATGCTTTGCGCAACCCCATCGCCGCTGCCCGTGACCAGGGTTCCAACCAGAATGACCGTGACCCACACATTCGGAACCTGGCCATTCGGATTGCGGCCGAAGCGATCCAGGTAGCGGAGGCTGAGGGAGCCAGTCTTGTTAAAATCGCAGGCGTTGAGTCGGAATTGTTGCTCGCAGCAGGAACAGGTGACGAAGCCGCATACAACGCCGTGACAGAAAAGTTCTTCGCAGCCATGGAACGGCGCAGCGACACCCAGCGTCCATCGATGGCGCAGGACGTTAACAAAGGCCGCAGAACTGAAATTGATCAGCTGAACGGTTTCATCGTCGAGCGCGCCAAAAAACACGATATCGCCACGCCTGCGAACGAAGCCATCATCGCCGTTATCAAACAAATTGAAGCCGGGGATATTTCTCCCTCTCCCGACAACTTGGATCATATTAAATAGATGCTTAGCACTGAAACTTTTGAACTTCCCTCACGCCTGATTTCCAAAGCCCAGGCCAACGATCCTGTCACTATGGCAATTGTCGGTGCCGACCATCCGGTTGCCCTTGATAGTGCCAAACAGGCGACCGACGCGGGCCTGATTATTCCGACCCTGATTGGAGACGCTACAACAATTCGCAAACTCGCTGAAGACATCGAGTGGGACGTATCCAAGATTCAGATTGTCAACGCGGACCCCGAGGCAGCAACGGCACACGCTGCCGCAGCCCTCGCATCCAGGGGTGAAGTTCAGGCATTGATGAAAGGCCAAATTCATACAGATGCATTGATGCGCGGTGTGCTCAACCGTGATGCGGGCCTTCGCACAGACCGCCGTCTCAGCCACGTGTTTCATATGACGGTGCCAGGATCAGACCAAGCGCTGATGATCACCGAC
>CBFHXC010000001.1:0-112885 GCA_965659695.1 Rhodospirillales bacterium | reverse complement strand
TTGTTTAAATTCGCAACCAGGGGGTGAGATCAGAAGTAACAACTTCTTACTCACCGATAGACACACAACCCAAGGAGAACGACATGAAGATGATCATGGCGGTCATTAAGCCCTTTAAACTCGAAGAGGTCCGCGAAGCGCTCACACCGCTCGGGATCGAAGGGATGACCGTATCCGAAGTCAAAGGTTTTGGACGCCAAAAAGGCCAGGCTGAAATCTATCGCGGGGCAGAGTACCAAGTAAACTTCTTGCCTAAAGTTAAAATCGAAATCGCATGTGTCGACGACCTCGTCGAACAAGTTGTCGAGACAATCCAGAAGACGGCCATGACCGGCAAAATCGGTGACGGTAAAGTCTTCGTCTGTGCTCTCGACAAAGCGGTTCGCATTCGTACCGGCGAAACAGACGCCGAAGCGCTTTAAGAGGGGTTAGCAATGTTAAAAGCACTCAAAACAGTTCTGCCATTCGCGGTTGTTGCAATCGTGATTTCTGGCTTTGCCTCGACTGCAAAAGCTGAAGTCGATGGTGAAATTCAATATATCTTCAACACCTTGAGCTTCATGTTCCACGGTGTCTTGGTCTTCTGGATGGCCGCTGGTTTTGCCATGTTGGAAACCGGTCTTGTCCGCTCCAAGAACACCACGATGCAGTTGCTTAAGAACATCTCTTTGTTCTCTGTCGCAGCGATCATGTACTTCTTGGTTGGTTACAACCTGATGTATGACGGTGTCGACGCTGGGTTCATTGGCAGCATTTCGTTGTGGGGTCAGCCTGCAGCAGAAGCAGACGGTCCGTTCGAAGCTGGTGGGTATGCAGCCGCATCCGATTGGTTCTTCCAAATGGTCTTCGTCGCAGCAACGGCATCCATTGTATCCGGTACTTTGGCTGAGCGTATCAAGCTCTGGCCTTTCCTGATCTTCGTTGTTGTTCTGACCGGTTTCATCTACCCGATCCAAGGTGCTTGGCAGTGGGGCGGTGGTTGGTTGTCCGAAATGGGCTTCTCCGACTTCGCTGGTTCCACAATCGTGCACTCAGTTGGTGGTTGGGCAGCTTTGGCTGGTGCCATCATCCTCGGCCCACGTTTGGGTAAATACTCAGCTGACGGCAAAGTCAACGCGATGCCAGGTGCAAACCTGCCTTTGGCAACGATTGGTACATTCATCTTGTGGATGGGTTGGTTCGGCTTCAACGGTGGTTCTCAGTTGGCTCTGGGTACTGGCGCAGACGCGATCGCCATCTCTAACATCTACATCAACACCAACACAGCAGCCGCTGGTGGCGTGATCGCCGCGATGATCCTATCGCAGATCATGTTCAAAAAGGTCGACCTTACGATGGCCTTGAACGGCGCACTCGCAGGTTTGGTATCGATTACAGCCGCACCTGACACGCCAACATTGTTGTCAGCACTTGCAATCGGTGCCGTCGGTGGTGTGTTGGTCGTCATCTTCGTCCCACTATTGGACAAGCTGAAAATCGACGATGTGGTTGGTGCGATCTCCGTGCACTTGGTAGCTGGTATCTGGGGTACGCTCGCTGTGCCGCTGACCAACGATGGTGCAAGCTTCGCCACCCAAGCCATTGGTATCGTCTCTATCGGGGCATTCGTGTTCATCGCGAGCGCCGTGGTTTGGATGATCCTCAAAGTCACTATCGGCATCCGTGTCGATGAAGAAGCCGAGCAGGTTGGTCTCGATCGCGCAGAACTCGCGATGGAAGCTTACCCTGAATTCGGTAAGGGCTCCCAGACCCTCTGATTCTCTCTCCGAGATCAGCGGTTCTCCCCTCGAAGCCGGGCGGTTCCCTCCGCCCGGCTTCTTCCGTTTTGGGGCTAAGCACACCCCCCTCACCTGTTCTCTCCCCCATATTGGGGGAGAGGACAGGTGAGGGGGCACCCGAGATATCCCGATTCGCGGAACCCCAATCATCATAAATATGAGCGATTTTCCCTAACCCCCTATAAATAGTGGTTAATTTTCGTTTACCATCAATCCATTCCCGAATAGGGTCCGCACATCTCCGCGTTAACGTCTTGTCAACAAACGCCCCTTACGACCAATGTATGACAATCCTGCGTTCATCATCTCAGGGGCGGTCTTCCGACCCGTTTTTGCCCGAAGCCGTGGTGGTTATCCTTAAGCGGCGAGCCTGGCAATTCATCGGCATCAGCTTTGCAGTTATTGCAGTAGCGCTCAGTGCCGCGATCCTCACCTATGCGCCTGGCGATCCGTCGCTGAACAGCGCCACCGATAATACACCGATCAATTTGCTGGGTGTTTACGGGGCAACGTTCGCGGACCTGGCGCTGCAATTGATGGGGTATGCAATCCTATTGGCGCCGGGTGTGTTGACGGTATGGGCCGCCGTGGTGTTGACGCATGGTAAGCTCGATAATCCCACCAGCCGTTTCGGTTGGTTGGTGCTGGCGATGATTTTGACCACAGTGCCATTAGCAGCGATGAGCGCGCCCGCCGGTTGGCCACTGACCGTCGGCTTGGGCGGGGCGGCAGGTATATTGGCCTATAATGAACTGGTTTCCTGGGGAGGAAAGCTGGGTATTTTACAGGCAGAGATGATCGTAACCTGGGTTTTTGCCCTGCTCGCTGTCTCGGCAACCGTGATTGCGCTGGGCATGCGTCCACGCGATTGGTTGAACGCGGCACGCGCGACATGGACGGCATCTGTTCAGGCATTCATTTTGGCACGCCGTGGTGTTGATGCCGCAAAGTCTGCCGGAGAACAATCCGCCGGGTTTGTCGATCGCATGCGTGATGCATGGGCACGACGTAAAGAAAATGCGGATCACGACGAGGACGATGACAACGACGAAGAATTTTCAATCCGCGACGATGATGATTTCGATGACGAAGGATTTGAGGTCGACCTGCGTGGCAGTCGTGCACCCATCCCAGCCGGTCCAGCGGCAGTCGCACCAAAAGTCGAAGCCCGTAAGAAACAAGCCAAGACCGGAAAAAAAGCGCTGGCCCGAAGCCAACAGAAATTGCCCTTGGGCGACACCAGCGGATACGAAGTGCCACCATTAGATATTCTCGATTTACCTGTCGAGACCAAAGGCGAAACCCGCGAAAGCCGCGAAGCGCTGCAACAGAACGCGCGCTACCTTTCGACCGTTCTTGAGGAATATGGCGTGAAGGGCGAGATCGTCAAAGTCCGCCCCGGTCCCGTTGTAACTTTGTATGAACTAGAGCCCGCGCCCGGCACCAAGACATCGCGCGTGATTGGCCTATCCGACGATATCGCAAGATCGATGAGCGCGGTTTCAGTTCGTGTTGCCGTGGTCCCCGGCCGTAATGTCATTGGTATCGAAATGCCAAACGCGGGCCACGAGACTGTGCATCTGCGCGAATTGCTGGCCTCCAATGATTTTGAAAAAACCAAGGCCGAGCTACCATTGGCGCTGGGTAAAGATATTGGCGGCGGACCCGTCACCGTCGACTTGGCCAAAATGCCGCACCTGTTGATCGCAGGGACGACCGGTTCCGGTAAGTCCGTGGCGATGAACACGATGATCTTGTCGCTGCTCTATAACCTGTCGCCCGATCAGTGCAAATTCATCATGATCGATCCCAAGATGTTGGAACTATCGGTCTATCAAGACATCCCGCATCTGTTGACGCCCGTTGTGACCGACCCCAACAAAGCGGTTGTCGCATTGAAGTGGGTCGTCCGCGAGATGGAAGACCGCTACCGCAACATGAGCCAGATGGGTGTGCGGAACATTTCCGGCTATAACGCACGCCTGAAAGAAGCCCGCAGCAAAGGCGAGGTCCTGACCCGCACGGTACAAACCGGTTTCTGTGGCGAAGGCAAACCAATCTACGAGGATCAGCCGTTACCGATGGATGCCCTGGCCTACATCGTCGTCGTCGTCGATGAAATGGCCGATCTGATGTTGGTCGCAGGTAAAGATGTCGAAGCCGCGATCCAACGCTTGGCGCAAATGGCACGCGCCGCTGGTATCCATTTAATGATGGCAACGCAGCGCCCATCCGTTGACGTGATCACGGGGACGATTAAGGCCAACTTCCCGTCGCGCATCAGCTTCCAAGTCACATCGAAAATCGACAGCCGCACGATCCTCGGCGAGCAGGGTGCAGAGCAACTGCTGGGTATGGGTGACATGCTGTATATGGCGGGTGGCGGACGCATCTCTCGGGTGCACGGGCCGTTCGTATCTGACGAAGAAGTCGAGCGCATCGTTGATCACTTAAAAGCACAAGCAGATCCGGACTACATTGAGTCCGTCACCGAAGATACCGGCGAGCCGATGTTGGGTGAAGCCCCCGGTGGCGGCAACAGCGAGTACGATGAACATTATGATCAAGCGGTCGCCCTGGTTTCGCGTGAAGGCAAGGCATCGACCAGCTTTATCCAGCGTCACTTCCAGATTGGCTATAACCGGGCTGCGCGGATCATCGAAACCATGGAACGCGAGGGCGTCGTCAGCGCCGCCAACCGTGTCGGACGCCGCGAAGTCTTGGTCGGCGATCATTCGAGTTAACAGTCGGGCATTAAATCCGACTTGATTTAAAAGAGCATCCCGCTCACCTGTCCTCTCCCCCATTTCGTGGGAAGAGAGGAGCCCTGTCGCAATGTTATTCGATCTCATTCCTCTCCCCTCTCAGGGGGAGAGGTTAGGTGAGGGGGTTTACGACCAGATGACCCAATCCGCCTTTACCTTGCCACATTATCCCCCTAGAACCGCAATCATGAGAAAGATCATCTGCATCTTGGCGCTATGCGTCGCCGTTATCATCCCTATCCCCGGCCAAACTGCCGAGGGTATTGAAATCACGCCCGAGATGTCGGGCCACCTGAAGAAACTGGGCGGCTATTTAAATGCCGTAAAATCGATTCAATCGGACTTCGTGCAGATATCGTCCACCGGTGACAGCGCCAAGGGCACGTTGTTGCTGTCGCGTCCGAAAAGTCTGCGGATCGAATACACGCCACCGACCCCGATCCTGATTGTCGCGAACGGCGAGTATCTGAGCTACGTCGACACCGAGCTCGATCAAGTTCAACACATTCCAGTGGACAGCACACCGGCTGGATTTTTATTGCGCGAGAATTTTGATTTCGAGAGCGACGAGCTGATCATCACAGGATTTGAACGCGCATCAAAAGCCGTAAGGGTTTCCATGGTGCAGCGTGCCGATCCCCTGGCTGGTGAACTGACACTTGTATTTGCCGAAGACCCGATGGTTTTACGGCAGTGGTCAATTGTTGACGCACAAGGCACGGCCACGCACGTGACACTCATCAATGCGCGGTTTGATTTTCCTATCCCCGAAGATCGCTTCGATGTCGATTTGAAAGCGTTGGATTCTGACCGCTAGAAAATGCCCTACGGGACCAGCTTGTACCCACCCGGCTCGGTGATTAAAAGCTGCGCGCTCGATGGGTCCTGCTCGATTTTTTGACGCAGTCGGTACACGTGTGTTTCCAGCGTGTGCGTGGTCACCGCCGCATTGTAGCCCCACACCTCGTCCAATAATTTGTCCCGCGGCACGGGCTTATCACCTGCGCGGTACAGGTATTTTAGGATCGCCGTCTCTTTGTCGGTCAGTCGGACTTTTTGTTGATCGGACTCTCTAACCAAGAGCTTGTTAGCTGGCTGGAATGTATAAGGCCCAACTGTAAAGACCGCGTCGTCGCTGCGTTCATGCTGGCGCATATGAGCGCGTAGTCGCGCCAATAAGACGCCCAATTTAAATGGCTTTGTAACATAATCATTCGCCCCTGCATCCAGTCCCAAAATAGTGTCGGCATCCGTGTCGGCACCTGTAAACATGATAATCGGTGAACGCACCCCATTGCGGCGCATTAAACGACAAACATCGCGGCCATCCATATCCGGCAGGCCAACATCCAATAGGATGATATCGAAATTGCCCTGCTTGGTAATGCTCAGGCTTTCAGCAGCCGATAAAGCGGAAGTGACTTCGAATTCTTCATGCAGTTTTAGTTGCTCTGCCAACATTTCCACCAAATCTTCGTCATCATCGACGACCAACAGACGCTTGCCGTTACTCATGCATATTTCCTTCTCAAACGCAGCTTTTCCTTGCCAGCGGGGTCGGAAAGCGCTTCAAAACCCCTATCGCCTGATGACAAAGAAAATCACCAAGACAATCGCTGGGACATTAGCTGGTTCAGCCTTATATAGTACTCGCGTACCACGGAAAAGATGATAGCGTAAGTAATGGCCGACACACCAAAGGATTTTCAGACTGTTCGTGAACTGCCAGCGACCCGTGTGCCGTTCACAGTTTTAGCGGTCGAACGCGCCATGGCAGAGTTACGTCGGGGACGCGCCGTTGTCGTTCGGGGCGGCGGCGGGCACGCTGTATTGGCGATTGCGGCCGAGGCGATGACCAATGAATCTCTGGCATTGATGACAGAAACCAGCGGCCAGGAACCCATCTTAGGCATCACCGCCAGGCGCGCTTCCGTGCTGGGGCTGGCAGACACGGCTGGCAAGATCGCGATGATTTCTGGCTTGACTGAGTCGACAGCCGAAGAGATCGTAGCCATCGCTAATCCGTTACTGGAAGCTAGTTTATCCGATGATTTCCGCTCTAATCTTGTGGTCACTGTACGTGATGAGCCAGGTCATGACTGTGCATCTGCAGCCGTCACATTATCAAAATTAGCGCGTCTGTTACCTGCTGCCGTGATCACGCCGATCATCGATGATGACGACATCTTGGCCTGGGCCAATCGTCATGATTTCTTATCTGTCGATACGGCCGACGTGTTCCAATTCGAGCAGGCCGCCGTCCGCAGCCTTAAGCGCATCGGCGAGGCACGGGTGCCTTTAGAAGGGGCCGACGACACCAAAATCGTCGCCTTCCGGCCGTCCGATGGCGGACGGGAACATCTCGCGATTGTGATCGGAAATCCCGATGGCGCAGAGCCCGTTTTGGTTCGTTTGCACTCGGAATGCTTTACCGGTGATTTGCTGGGCAGCCTGCGGTGCGATTGCGGCGATCAATTGCAAGGCGCCATGAATGAAATCAAAAAATCCGGCAGCGGCATATTGTTATATCTGGCCCAAGAAGGGCGCGGAATTGGCCTGATCAACAAACTGCGCGCATATCAGCTACAAGATGCTGGCTTCGACACCATGGACGCCAACGAGCAATTGGGCTTCGACGCGGACGAGCGGGTTTATATGCCAGCAGCAAAAATGCTCGGATTATTGGGGGTCAGCCAAGTGCGGCTAATGACCAATAATCCTGATAAAGTCGCAGCGTTGGAGCGCAACGGGGTCAACATTGTGGAGCGTGTTGTCCACGCATTCCCATCGAACGAACACAACGAATTTTATCTACAAACCAAGGCATCCAGATCCGGCCACCAGTTCGGATAAGATCAAATCGGGCTCGTATCTGCCCTAACCCCCCCCAGACTCGCCCTGATCAGATGCCCTATAAACCAATCAATTATCGTGCAATTATGTAATGATTTTGGTTGATTATAATGTGCGACTTACATGATCTTTCAGAGTGGTCGCCACATGCAACGCTTTAAAGGCATTCGCAATCAATGGATTGCCGGGGGACATCTTTATGGATGAGCGACAGCTGAGATCATTCACCACTGTATATCGAAGCGGGTCGCTCGTAAGTGCATCAGCACAGCTCAACATTTCTCAATCCGCATTGTCGCGTCGCCTTGCAGAACTCCAATCCCAGCTGGGCGTGACTTTATTTGAAGCCCAAGGTCGCGGCATTCAGGCGACGGCGGATGCCGACCGCTTGTTTCCGCTGGCCCTGCAAGCGTTGGAAGCGTGTTCAACTTTTCGACATGCCGCCAAAAAATCAAATCCTTCGGAAGAACAGGTATCAATAAGGATCGCAGCGACGCCGCACACGATTGAGGGCGCCATTGCGTCGCTTGCCGTGCGTTACCGGCGCGCACGGCCCAACGTTGAAATTTCATTTATCGAAGCCGGGGGCGCCGAGGTCCAGGAACTTGTGCTGCGCGGTGATGCGACGCTGGGGATCTCCGCGCGTCCTGACGTTGAGGCCGGATTAAGCGAACAGCGCATCGCGAGCCTCGATTTTGTCGCCATGTCCCGAGAACCGTTTTCGGAGCGCCAATCACTTAAGGGCGTGGATCTCAAGTCCATTTGCCAACGCGACCTGATCTTGCTGGATCGACGATTTCAGGCGCGGCTTATTCTGGATGCGGCCTTTCGATTGTTCGACCTATCGCCCAGGGTTGTTCACGAGGGTGGTTCCACAGGCGTTATCAAATCGCTCGCGTCTGCGGGCATTGGCACCGCTATACTGTTGTCCAATTCGACATCTGAATTGCATACGGCGCGGGTCGTCGCATGCGGGACGCAACTCGGATTGGATCTGACAGCAGTATGGGAACCGGCAACACATTGGCGTGCTGAGGTCGAAGAATTTGTCGAGATGTTAAGGACCGAATGGCCGCTCACCAATCCGGAAGGGCAATCGCAATTGCCTTCTGATTAGATGGCGGCCAACGTTAAAAGAATTTAGTTCGGTCGATATGATAATCGTTATTATACTGGCCGTTCGCCTTTGATCGTGGCTCGAAAGCCTGATCGCGTATGCGGGTAATAATCCCACAGAGCCAAATGCTGAACACAACGATTATCCCAGAACGCGACGGATCCCTTTTGCCAGCGAAAGCGAACCTGGAAATCCTCTTTTGAGCAATGCTCGTGCAGCATCTTAAGGACGGCGTCGCTCTCAAGCCGCGGCAATTCATGAATTTTGGTGGTGAAAATCGGATTGACGAAAAGGCACTTTCTCCCCGTTTCGGGATGTGTCCTGACGACAGGATGATCACAGAACGGATAGCGCTTATCCGCGTCATCGGAATTATATCGGCCACGGTATTGTTCTTCGCCATCGTGACGCGCGGTTAGACCTTCAAGATAAGTCTTCATCCGATCTGACAGGGCATCATACGCCGCGTACATATTCGCGAATAGTGTGTCACCACCAATCTCAGGCACTGTATGAAGATAAAGAATAGAGCCAAGTGGCGGCTCCTCATCACACGATACGTCCGAATGCCAGCGTTCCCCTGCGATTTTGGTGGAATTCTCATCAGCATGAATGGGCACGATCTCGGGGTGACCCTCAGGCGCGGCGATGGCGGGGTGAATGGCAAGCTCGCCAAATAGACGCCCAAACGCCTTTTGACTGTCATGGTCAAGGTTTTGGTCACGGAAGAACAGAACACAATGGGCATTGAGCGCCATCTTCAGTTCCCGAAAAGTCTGATCATCAATGGGTGTCGAGAGATCCACCCCCGATACCTCTGCGCCCGTTTTGGGCGTTAATGGATTGACTTGAATACATTGGTAGCTGTTTCGGATCTGGTTCATTGCATGTTCCTCGAATTGGCTAATCTTTAGACATCTTCTTGATTCAACGTGCACCTTGCGATGCCGATGACAAAGTTAGTATCAGCAAAATTTAAATGTAAAAATCGCAAAGTTTAGTTTATTTAACTTGCATTATTTGCATGATTTATTGCTCACCATCCTCTCGCATAGGGTCAATCTTTCCCGGCACTTACTGCCTCGAGCCCATTTGTGCCCACTCTTAATGACTCTAGTTATTGATTTTAAACAAATAATCGGAGTGGCATGGGCTTTGCTAATGTACTGTCGGGAAAAGGGTTGAAGCACCATGATTACATCAGCAGACGGGCAAAGTCCCTACAACGCACTGATCGCCGCCACGACCACAGGGCGGCACATCAACCCACCAACGGAAATAGCTCTATCGGCACCGGACGAAGCTGAATCGTCAGACAGTGGCTTTAACCTGTTCGGCGAGGACGGGTTTACGTTCGCCGATCTGGTCGACGTCGTGAATCCGTTGCAGCATATTCCCTTGGTCTCCACGATGTATCGTGAAGCTAGCGAAGATACTTTAGATCCGGGATCTCGAATGATGGGCTCGGCCTTATTCTTTGGGCCCATTGGATTGGCGAGTTCGCTCGTGAATGTTCTGATCGAAGAAAGCACCGGTAAAGACATTGGCGCGCATATCGCCAGTGCCGTCTTTCCTGATGATAGCGCTGAAGACGAGGTCGAGGTTGCCGATATCGCCGCGTTCAATACGGCGGCAGGCACGGACGCGGGAAAAGATATCCCAAGAGACTTCGAGCAGATTGACCCAGTCAGCGCCTGGGCTGCGAGGGAAGCTGCCTGGGTGCGTGAACAGCAGGGCCTTAAACGCGTACCTGTAAAGGCGTCGGATAAGGCCAGCAATCAGACCCTACCAGATGCTGATTCGATATGGGGTAAATCATATGACGAACTTGCGGCCCTCAATCCCGGACAACCGATGCAGGCATTACGGAATGCCACTTGGGCCTATGAATCCGCGGCCAATCTGGCGTTGGATCGCGCCTAAACCGTTGATCTACGCCCGCTTTTGCATTTAAAGTCATTTTATGGAGCTTATTGTAACATCCGATGGGATTCTTCGTGTTGATGACCGCCAATACATCTGCGCGATCGGTCGCGGCGGGTTTAGATTGGACAAGCACGAGGGCGATGGGGCTACACCCATAGGCTCATATCACTTAAAGCGTGTCTATTACCGGCCCGACAAGGGCCCTGCACCGACAACGAAATTGCCGACCCAGCCCATCAATCCGCGCGATGGCTGGTGTGATGACCCGGTGCACCCCCAATACAACACGCTCGTCAGACTGCCCTTTGCCGGCAACCATGAGAAAATGTGGCGCGATGACGCCCTTTACGACGTGGTCGTGGAAATCAGCCATAACGACAACCCGCCCATTCCGGGGGCAGGTAGCGCCGTATTCATGCACATCGCGAAACCTGATTACACGCCGACCGAGGGATGCGTCGCGTTGAAACACGCTGATCTGTTGGAAGTATTAAAAGACGCGTCGCCTGCAACGAAGATCGTTATTAAAGCCTAAGCACCAGGAGGTTTCGGGCGTGTGCCAAAAATCGCAGTCCCGATGCGGACATGGGTTGCCCCCAATGTAATCGCCGTGCCGTAGTCCGCACTCATTCCCATGCTTTTTGCTTTAAGACCGTTGCGCTTGGCCATTTCTGCCAGCAGCGCGAAATGCAGCGCCGGTTCTTCATCAATCGGTGGAATACACATCAAGCCCAAAACATCGAGCGCCAGATCTTCGACACACGTTTTAACAAACGCATCGACATCGCCTGGCAAAATGCCCGCTTTTTGTGGTTCTTCACCGGTGTTCACTTGAATAAAGCAGGGGAGCTGACGACCCACGCGATCAAATTCTTTGGCCAACGACTTAGCGATTTTGGGGCGATCGACCGTTTCGATCACATCGAAGGTCGCCACAGCGTTTTTGACTTTGTTCGATTGTAGCGGACCAATCAGATGCAAACGGATATCGTCATAATGCGCACGAAGTTGCGGCCATTTGCCCTCGGCTTCTTGCACACGGTTTTCACCATATAAACGATGCCCGGCATCCAGTACGGGTATAATTCGTTCTTCTGTATGGACCTTAGAAACTGCCACCAAGTTTACATCGGCAGGATCACGATCACAGCCCGAGGCGATCTCGGCGATTTCGGCCTTGATGGTTGATAGATTTCTTGCGGGATCAACATGCTCGGTCATAGTGATGTAATGAGTACGACGCACCTACCCGCTTTGGCAAGGGACCATCGAAACAGAACATGTGCCGGTATCAAAGTGCCTCGCTTCGTGTTGATGACGGATGATGATCGCTTGCCTGACCCGTCGATGCTTATCCCATTGTTACCGCAGGGCTCTGCGGTCATTGTCCGATCCAAATCGCCGGAAAAACGGGACTCATTGGTGCAGCATATTTCAAGTATCTGCCGACGCAACCACGTTTCAATGCTGATTTCCTGCGAACAGCCACCCCAAATCCTGGTTTGTGACGGTGTACATATTCCAGAAACATCACGTTCAAACTGGTCGCGTAAAGACTTCTGGCGCTTGCGTCCAAGCTTGATAACAACATCAGCCCATAGCTTGAAGGCGGCACACCTTGCCCGCGCATGGGGTGCAGACGCCGTTTTGTTGTCACCCATCGCACCCACCCAAAGTCATCCCAACGGCAAATCGTTGGGATTTTGGCGCGGCGCGAGAATTCAAAATCAAATCGACCTCCCCACGATTGCATTGGGTGGCATTGATTTAAAATCTGTCAGGCGCATATTTGGCTTAGGCTTCAGCGGCTGCGCAGGCATCGGTCTTTTTGCACCCTGACACAGGCGCAAATCAGGCAGAACGCGCAGATCGAATGTCGCCACCAGGGCTGGCGATTCCGCTGCAAATGGTGTATCAGCAACGAAGTTTAAATGAATCTCTGGGCAAATAGTTGCATGCGCGATCAAGTTCGCATCAACTTTCAGGATGTTGGGCCACGTTCTTATGAAGTTTCCAATTTTAGCAAGTCTGCTCGTCTCGACGCTCGCCATCTCTGGCTGCGAATATACGCCTTTCGATAACGTCAACGAGGACGACCCCGCAGACACCGACTATGAAACTCGAAAGACGATTTTTGGTGAGGGTGGGCTCGGCAACTTTCTTGGGAATAGCAACAACGATTCTGGCGGTGCGTTGGGTGTGAACAGTTTTTTGTGGCGGGCGTCACTGGAAACTATTTCCTTCATGCCGATCAATACAGCAGATGCGTTTGGTGGCGTCATCATCACTGATTGGTTTAGCCCACCAGAGTCACCTGGTGAACGTTTCAAACTTAATGTCTATATCTTGGGGCGTACGCTACGTGCGGACGGCGTGAAAGTTTCTGTGTTCCGCCAGCTCCGTGATGCGCAGGGAAATTGGGTCGATTCAGAAGTGCCTGACGGTACGGCACCAAAAGTAGAAGACTCTATTTTGACCAAAGCACGCATCCTACGGCATCAAACACTCGTCAACGAACAGTAACTTCGTCTGGATTAAACGTCCGCTGACGGATAAAAACTGTATCGGCCTGCCACACTGCGGCAGGGCACTCCATCATGATCCTCGCTTTTGAGTGAGGTGTATTACTTCCCACCACGCGGTGGGATAAATCGCCAAGTGGAACTCGATCAATGTCGCGATACAACGTCAAAGAGACCGAAGCGAAATGGCAATCGGTCTGGGAAGAACAAGGTACATTCGAAGTCGAAGTCGATACCGATAAAGATAAGTACTACGTCCTAGAAATGTTCCCATACCCATCGGGTCGCATCCACATGGGCCACGTTCGAAATTACACACTGGGCGACATGGTCGCACGTTTTCGAAAAGCCCAAGGTTATAACGTCCTGCATCCCATGGGGTGGGATGCATTCGGTTTGCCGGCTGAGAATGCAGCCAAAGAAAACAATGTGCACCCGGCAAAGTGGACGCATGAAAATATCGCGACCATGCGGACGCAACTGAAATCCATGGGTTTGTCGTATGATTGGCGGCGCGAAATCGCGACCTGCGATGCGTCGTATTATCGCCACGAACAACAGATGTTCCTGGATTTTTTAAAGAACGGTTTGGTCTATCGTAAAGAGTCCTGGGTCAATTGGGATCCTTTCGAAAACACGGTGTTGGCAAACGAACAAGTCATCGACGGCAAGGGATGGCGTTCTGGGGCCGAAGTTGAAAAACGCCAATTGGCACAATGGTTCTTGAAGATCACCGACTACGCCGAAGACCTGCTGCAATCGCTCGAAGAATTGGACCGTTGGCCTGACCGTGTGCGCATTATGCAGCACAACTGGATCGGTCGTTCAGAAGGAGCCCACGTATCGTTTCAGGTCGTCGGCCGCGATGACCCATTAGACGTCTATACCACGCGCCCTGACACCATGTTCGGCGCATCCTTTATGGCCGTTTCGGCAAACCACCCGCTGGCCACGAAATTATCGGAAAACAATCCGGAGCTTCAAAAGTTCATCGCCACCTGCAATGCCATGGGCACATCCGAGGCTGCCATTGAAACCGCAGAAAAGCTGGGGTTTGATACAGGCCTTAAGTGCGTTCACCCGGTCATCAACGGCGAAACACTCCCGATCTACGTGGCAAATTTTGTGCTGATGGATTACGGCACAGGGGCTATTTTCGGCTGCCCCGCCCATGACCAACGCGACTTGGATTTTGCCCGCAAGTATGACTTGCCGGTGATCCCTGTTGTTTGCCCAAAAGACGAAGACCCCGCGACCTTTGACATTGCGGACGAGGCTTTCACAGGTGAAGGCGTTTCCATCAATTCCGAGTTCTTGAACGGGCTTGCCGTTGACGACGCGAAATCAAAAATCATCGCCCATTTCGAAGAACGAGGTATGGGCAAGAAACAGGTCAACTTCCGCCTGCGTGATTGGGGTGTGTCGCGCCAACGGTATTGGGGATGTCCAATCCCGATCATCCATTGTGATGATTGCGGCGCGGTTCCCGTACCAAGCGATCAATTGCCAGTCGAGTTGCCAGAAGATGTCGACATGGAAACAATCGGCAATCCGTTGGATGCACATCCGACCTGGAAACATATCGATTGTCCCACGTGCGGCAAGCCAGCAAAGCGCGAGACCGATACATTCGATACGTTCTTTGAGTCATCATGGTACTTCGCACGCTATTGTTCGCCAGAGGCGGAGAGTGCGGTGGACCGGGAAGCCGCCGATTACTGGTTAGCTGTCGATCAGTACATTGGCGGGATCGAACACGCTGTGTTGCACTTATTGTATTCAAGATTTTTCACACGCGCCTTGCGCGATTGCGGCTACGTCGGGATCAAAGAACCCTTCGCCGGACTACAAACCCAGGGCATGATTTGCCACGAAACGTTCAAAAACGCCGATGGTCAATGGGTCCTGCCCACCAACGTCAAAGATGATGGCGCGGGAAACTTGACCGATGCAGATGGTAAAACCGTCACGCGTGGTCGCTCAGAAAAAATGAGCAAATCCAAACGCAACGTAGTCGACCCAGAAGAGATCATTCAGACCTATGGAGCAGATACAGCGCGCCTGTTTATGCTGTCCGATAGCCCCCCTGACAGAGATCTGGATTGGACAGATTCCGGTGTTGATGGTGCGTGGCGATATGTAAACCGGTTGTGGCGGATGATCGATGCTGCCGGCATTGATGATTGGTCAACGGATAACAATCGCCCTGCAGATCTTGGCAAGGCGGGCGACGACATCGAGCGACTGACCCATAAAACCATCGCTGCGGTTACCAAAGACATTGAAGGATTTCATTTCAATAAGGCAGTCGCGCGGGTTCGTGAACTGAGCAATGCTATCGAAGGCGCTGGGAAATCAGAAGACGGCCGCGCATGGGCGTTTATGTTTGGCGCCAAGATCGTTGTTCAGTTAATCGCACCCATGATGCCGCATCTGGCTGAAGAACTCTGGGACAAAATGGGGGGCGAGGGGCTGGTAGCGAATGCACCATGGCCCAAGGCCGACCCGGCATTGTTGGTTGAAGATACCATCACCATCGCCGTTCAGGTAAATGGCAAGGTGCGCGGTACCATTGACGTCGCGAAAGATGCAGCCGAGGATACCGTCAGAGAACAGGCATTGTCGCTCGATAACGTCGCCAGTTTCATCGGGGACAAGAATGTTCGCAAAGTTATCGTCGTCCCGAACAGGATTGTGAACATTGTCGTTTAGATTTGGTTTTATCCTGGGTGCCGTCTTATTGACGGCATCTTGTGGCTTTCGTCCGCTGTACGCTCCATCCGGCAGCGAAACAGCACAGTCGCAAGTCTTTGCATTCGACGCCTTCAGAAAAATGGAAATCGCCCAGATTGCTGATAGGCAAGGTCAGTTTCTTCGCAATGAATTGGTCGAACTGATGCACCCGTCAGGTCGCGCACGTATCGTCGAATATGATCTTGGAATTAATTTATCAGAATCAAAAGCGAGGCTCGCTGTCCGCAGAAGTTCTGATGTCACGCGGGCGAATTTGACCATGCTTGCTGAATTTGTGCTGAGCAGCAGAACCGACAATTCCGTCATTCTTCGGGACACAGCAAAATCAACCAGCGGTTATAACATTTTTGAATCTGAATTTCAGACCTTGAGCGCTGAAAAAAGTGCGCGTGAGCGCGCTTTAAAAGACGTCGCGCAGCAGCTTCGTTTAAGACTTGCGACACAATTTGCCGACAACAATCCACGATCGCGAAGCAATTAGATACCGCCATGAAGATTAGCGCTGGTCGCGCAGATACCTTTTTAGACAAGCCGGATAAATCCGTTCGCGCCATATTATTGTATGGACCAGATGCGGGGCTGGTTCGGGAACGCGGCCAAGGGTTTGCCAAACGCCAAGCTAGCGACAGTGACACCTTTGCGATTACGGAAATTTCTGGCGATGCCCTGAAGAAAGACGGTGCCATTCTGTCAGATGCATCCCGGTCTTTATCTTTAATAAGTGATGGCGACCCCGTCGTCCGCGTTCGCGATGTCGCAGATGCTTCAACAAGCATCATCGAATCTTGGCTTGAAGATGGTGCAGGACTTAAACCAGCATTGTTCGAAGCGGGGGAACTGGCACCGCGTTCAAAGCTTCGCCAACTTTTCGAAAAGCGCAACGATGCAGCCGCCATTGGCTGTTATGCGGACGAGGGACAGTCACTCGATGCCGTGGTCCGTCAGCATTTGCAACAAGCGGGTCTATCAATAGACCGAGACGCCATGTCGTTATTGTCGTCCCGGCTGGGTGCGGACCGGTTCGCCGTTCGCCAAGAGCTTGATAAGTTATTGTTATATAAGGGAAAATCAGATGATCCTGTTTCCGTCGAAGACGTAGATGCAGTGATCGGTGACGTGAAATCAAGCGTTCTTGGCGACCTCGCGATGGCGGTTGGGGGCGGCAATTTGCCTGCAATGCTTGGTATGCTGGCCCGGGCACGCGCCGAAGATATTAACGCCGTCGCCATCCTGCGTGCCGTCCAGCGACATTTTGATCGTCTGCTCACCGTCCAAGCCGAGATAACAACCGGTACCCGCGTTGAAGATGCCATGAAGAGATTGCGGCCGCCTGTGTTTTTCAAACAGGCAACTGCCTTTTCACGACAAGCGACATCGTGGCCGGTTGGACACATAAACCGCACATTGACGTTGTTGTTAGAAACCGAGCGTGACTGCAAATCGGGTCTGTCGATTGACGTGGCGTTATGCGAGCGGGCGCTGACCCAAATCACCCAGGTTGCCAGACGTCAAAATAGATAGCCAGGCAAAATCGACCAGTTAGCCGACAGATTTTGGCTTCAAGCTGACGGATAGTTTTGGACGCTCATCGGCCGACGCAGTTGGCGAGGTCTCTGCAGGAGCCTCAGGTTCGATCATCGGCGTGGCCCGCAAACGATCGATCAGCATGTCCAGTTGATCCAAGTTTTCGTAAGCGATTTTTAACGCGCCTTTTTCACCTTTGCCGTCAATTGTCACACCAAGACCCAAGGTATTGGTCAAGTCACTCTCCAGCGCGATGGTGTCGACATCTTTAGGTTTTGGCGCAGCTTTTTTCTTTGGTGTTTTGGCTTCGGATTTTTTGCGCGCCATTTCTTCGGCTTCGCGAACGCTCAGATTTTTTTCGATGATTTGCTGTGCGATACGGTAACCGTCTTCGACCCCGATCAGTGTGCGAGCATGGCCGGCGCTCAATAATCCTTCTTCGATCAGCTTTCGTATTTTGGGTTCTAAACTAAGAAGTCTCAGCGTATTAGCCACATGGCTTCGGCTTTTCCCGACCAATGCCGAAACGTCTTCTTGGGTGTGATCGAACTCGTCCATCAGGCGCTGATAGGCGTCGGCCTCTTCGATGGCAGAAAGATCTTCACGTTGAACGTTCTCAACGACAGCAACTTCTAGAGTCGTTTTGTCGTCGAAGTCTTTGATGATGACAGGGACTTCATGCAGTTTGGCTAGCTGCGCAGCGCGCCAACGGCGCTCGCCTGCAATGATTTCAAAAGCGTTCGGATCATTCGGGTGACGGCGCACCAATAATGGTTGCAAGATTCCTTTGTCGCGGATGGAATCGGCCAGTGCCTCAACCGCATCCTGGTTCATATAATGCCGAGGTTGATATCGGCCCGGATGCAGTAATTCGATGGCGACGGGTTTTGCCGTCCGCACTTGATCAAGGATGGTGTAGTCGGCACCCGTATCACCCAGCAGGGCGGACAGGCCCCGCCCGAGTTTTTTCTTCTCAGCCATTATGCCGTCATCCTCCGTTCACGGTGAATGACTTCGCCAGCCAGACTGAGGTAAGCTTTCGATCCGGCACATTCCATGTCATAGACAATGACCGGACGCCCATATGATGGTGCCTCGGAAACACGGACATTTCTTGGAATGACCGTGTCATATACTTTGTCACCAAAGAAGGCGCGGACGTCATCAGCCACAGCACCCGACAAGTTGTTGCGACGATCAAACATGGTCAGCACGATACCTTGAATATCAAGGGCAGGGTTATAAGTTGCTTTGACACGCTCGATGGTGCGGACCAACAACGATACACCCTCGAGGGCAAAAAATTCGCATTGCAATGGCACCAACACAGCCTGTGCTGCGACCAAGGCATTAATGGTCAGCAAACCTAGGGCAGGTGGGCAATCAATCAACACATAATCGTATTCAGGAGCGGCCAACATGATGGCTTCGCGAAGGCAGAATTCGCGGCGATCTTCATCCACCAATTCAATTTCGGCACCAGACAAGTCGATGCCCGAAGGCACGATATCGAGGCCAGGAATGGATGTTTCCATCACCGCGTCGTGCAGGGGAATCTCGCGGATCAAAACGTGATAGGTATTTTTACTGCGTGCCGCAGGCTCGATCCCCAAACCGGTGGAGGCATTCCCCTGCGGGTCCAGATCGATTACCAGTACCCGTTGATCAATTGCTGCCAATGCGGTGGCTAAATTAATGGCAGTAGTTGTCTTTCCGACCCCACCTTTTTGGTTTGCGATGGCAATAATGCGAGTGCGACGTGGTTTTAATAGGGTTTCAGCGGACATCTAGGGGCGCCAATGCAGAAACGTGAAGAACTGTCCCAGATGGGTCAGAAACACTAGGTTTTCGAGAGGACGTCATTGTCCATTCTTTGGCCGCCAGGGTCAATTCCTGATCGACGTCAGAGCCCTTTAAAAGATATGAATCTCCACCTTTTTTGAGATGCCGATGAACCCAAGGCAACAAACGGGGTAATGGGGCCAGGGCGCGGGCGGTGACGACGTCTGCGTTGAGGGGTTGAATCTCTTCTGCCCGTTCGGCATGGACCGTGATTTTCGTATCGGTGGCGCGGGCGGCTTCGCGAAGAAAAGTGGATTTTCGCTGATCGCTTTCTACCAGATGCACGTCCGCATCTGTCATGATCGCGATGATCAAACCGGGAAGGCCTGCACCGCTGCCAAGATCAACCACCCTTTGATCAGGTTTGACCTCGGACGCCAGTTGCGCGCAGTCCAAAAGATGTCGTCGCCATGGATCTTGAAGTGTTTTGGGGCTGACCAGATTAATGGCCTTTTGCCATTTCTTTAACGTTTGCAGGTATAATTCCAGACGATTAAGAATGTCGCCTTGCACGCGCCCAAGGGTTTCAGAAAAAGCGTTGGGGGAGAGGGGTTCTGAGTCCGTCATCATTTCAGTTTTCGGGGCAATGTTTCACGTGAAACAACAAACTCATGCGGTTAGCCGTGTATCGCGTTTTTTGACATGGGCGAGTAGGGCTGTGATGGCGGCCGGGGTCACGCCTGAAATGCGGGCAGCTTGGCCGATGGTTTCGGGGCGAACGGTCATTAGTTTGTCTCGTACTTCATTCGATAAACTTGCGATCCCGTTGTAATCGATATCGTTGGGTAAGCGCAGGGCTTCATCTCTTCGTAGGGCTTTGATATCGGCATCTTGGCGATCTAGGTAACCGGCGTAGGTGGCGTCGATTTCCATTTGTTCGACCACATCGGCGCGTGTGCCTTGGAGGTCTGTCCAGATGGAAGCCAGATGTTCGAAGTCGATGTCTTGATAGGCCAGCAGGTCCAAACCATTTCGTCGGACACCATCTCTATTGATGTCGAGGCCATGGGTTTCCAACTCATTCGGGCTCGCATCTATTTCGAGCAATATACCTTTCACACGATTGAGTTCCGCGGCTTTAGCTTTGAACACATCCGCTCGAGACGTTCCAACGATGCCGATATCTATCCCTCGTGGCGTCAGTCGCAGGTCAGCATTATCAGCGCGGAGCAACAGTCGATATTCGGCGCGGGACGTGAACATCCGATAAGGCTCTGCAGTGCCTAACGTGACCAGATCATCGATCATGACCCCGATGTAGGCTTCAGCCCGATCGAGCTCAAAGGTTTCGTCCGATCCACTGGCGCGAAGTGCTGCATTAATACCGGCCATCAACCCTTGGGCTGCGGCTTCTTCGTACCCTGTTGTGCCATTGATTTGGCCCGCCAGATAGAGTCCATCCACGGTGTGGGTTTCCAAGGTCCGTTTCAGGGCGCGGGGATCGACATAATCGTATTCGATGGCGTATCCGGGTTGCAGCATCGTCGCTGTCTCCAAACCGGTGATGGTCTTTAAGATTTCCAGCTGTACATCTTTGGGCAACGACGTGGAGATCCCATTGGGATAGATGGTCGGATCATCCAGGCCCTCCGGCTCCAAGAATATTTGATGACGTTGCTTATCGGCAAAACGCACAATCTTGTCTTCGACAGAAGGGCAATATCGGGGACCGGTGCCTTCGATCTGACCCGAGTACATCGCCGATTTATGCAGGTTTTCCTGAATGATCTGATGCGTTGCCGGATTGGTGTAGGTGATATGGCATTCGATCTGCGGAACCGTGATTTTGTCGGTCAGATAAGAAAACGGTATGGGTGGATTGTCAGCAGGCTGACTATCTAATATCGACCAATCAATGGTGTTCCCGTCCAGGCGTGGCGGCGTTCCTGTTTTCAATCGACCAAGCGGGAAACCCAATCGTTTGAATGTGTAGGCCAAACCAATAGAAGGCTTATCGCCCACGCGGCCTGCGGGGATCCGTTGGTCTCCAATGTGAATAAGGCCTCTTAGGAACGTACCAGTGGTGATGATCGTGGTGGCGGCTTTGATATCACGGCCGCTCCCGGTGCGGACGCCAACGACGCGTTCGCCTGAATCATCGAGTAAGAGGTCTTCAACAGGATCAGCCACAATTTCGAGGTTATCGATGTCGTTTAATTGGGCCTGGATGGCGTTCCGATAGAGCTTCCGATCTGCTTGAGCGCGGGGACCCCGTACCGCCGGACCTTTGGATCGGTTGAGCATCCGGAACTGGATCCCGGCTTGGTCAATGGCTTTGCCCATAATGCCATCAAGGGCATCCACTTCCCGTACCAGTTGCCCCTTGGCAAGGCCACCAATGGCTGGGTTACAGGACATCTCGCCGATGGTTTCAACCTTGTGCGTAACAAGGATCGTTCTCGCGCCCATGCGTGCTGCGGCCGCCGCAGCTTCTGCGCCCGCGTGACCCCCGCCCACAACAATGACATCGGCATCAAACATGGCGCGGAACATACGGTTGCGCGTGAGGCGAGTCAATAAGTCCGGGCGATCCGACCACATGTTTCACGTGAAACATCGTTTATTTCCGTTAACCCATTTGATATATTTATCAGCCGATGTTTCACGTGAAACATCGGCCCGTTGTCCGGGGACTACTTTCCAATACAAAAATCTTTGAAGATCTTATCCAATAAGTCTTCGACATCAATCCGGCCCGTGATGCGTCCCAGCGCCTGGGCCGCGACCCGCATATCCTCGGCGATCATTTCCATATCGTGGCCTTGCGTGGCACCCGCGCGTGCCCGATCTATTGCGACCACACAATCCTCAAGCGCGATACGATGGCGAGCACGAGTAAGCGGTGGGGAGTCATTCACTCGATCTGACGCCAGTGCGCGAACGCGATCTGTCAGTGCGGTGACCAATTCATCCAATCCTGTGCCTGTTTTCACGGACAGGGGCAGGGCGTTTGAAACTGGCGGACGGCCACTCACTTGATCCATTTTATTCGCCACCACCAGAGCCCCAACAGGCGGTTCAAATGTGGCTTCTGTGTCGGACGCGTCGAGCAAATGAATGCGAACATCCGCCGCCTCGGCTGCGGCACGGGCACGACGGACCCCCTCTATTTCTATGACATCCTCAGTCTCACGCAGACCCGCGGTATCAATTAACGTCGCCGCATACCCGCCAAGATCCATTGGGACCTCCAACACATCCCGAGTGGTCCCGGCTATATCAGAAACGATGGCCACATCGCGTTTCGCCAAGGCATTCATCAGGCTCGATTTCCCGACGTTGGGCGCGCCCGTCACCGCGATCCGAAAACCATCGCGGATACGCTCGCCGATCCCATTATCTTGAAGGTGCCCATCGATGCTATCGCGCAGCGCCAACAATGTATCCGCGCCTCGGGCCATCAAGTCATCGGGGATGTCTTCTTCCGCGAAATCGATGCAGGCTTCTAAGTAAGCCAGTGCGCCCACCAATTGCGACCGCCATCCATCATATAAATCCGCCAACGCGCCGCCCATTTGCGCCAATGCCTGGCGACGCTGTGCGGTCGTTTCTGCGTCCACCAGATCGGCTATGGCCTCGGCTGCGGTCAAATCCAGCTTGCCATTTTCAAAAGCACGGCGGGAATACTCGCCAGGTTCCGCCGGGCGGAGGCCATCTATCCGGATCAAACAGCCGGTGACAGCCTCTAACACCGCGGAGCCACCGTGCACATGCAGTTCGACCACATCTTCACCGGTAAAACTGGCAGGCCCAGGAAACCAAATGGCGAGCCCATCATCAATCAGACCAGCCGGAACATGACTCGATTCGGACTCGTTATGTTTCTCGTCGATTTGATCGTCAAAGGGGGTGTTGTTGTGGCTGTTATTTGATTCGGACTCAAAACGAGAGTCATTTGAATCGAAATCATAAAGGTGTACCCGCACCGCCCGACGCGGCAGGGGAAGCATTTTAAGATCAGGCGCGATTCCTAATAGTGCAGGCCCGGAAGCCGGCCCAGATAATCGAATGACGGCAACACCGGACCGGCCGGGCGCACTCGCCAGCGCGAATATGGTATCCGCGTGATTAACCATCCTCTGGACGCAGCATCAGCCGTTCGACCCGGCGCCCGTTCTGAAGATGTTCTGATATGATTTCGTCGATGTCTTCGGCGGTCTTGCAGGAATACCAAACACCCTCTGGATAGATCACCATCGTGGGCCCCAGCTCGCATCGATCCAGACAGCCCGATTGATTGATCCGGGTTTGATCGATGCCCAGCTCCTTGACCTTAGCCTTCATGTAATTACGGAGTTTGATTGCGCCTTTACTGGCGCAACAGCCACGTTCATGACCCTCCATCCGTTGGTTCATACACATGAACACATGGCTTTTGAAAAACAGGGCCGGGTCTTCTTCGGAGTCGTTAGCAGCTTGGATCCGGGCGTCGTTCATACGTTAGTCGTCCTTTATATCTTTTTCACCACCACTCATCTGCGACCAAAACATCTTCTGCATTTGTTCGAAGCTTTGCATCCCAGCCGGCAGCCAGATCTTGAACATGGTTTCAGGGTCCATCGCTTGCAAGTTCGCACGCATGCGATCTTCGACTTCTTTCATCATCTTTTCTTGCATCGGTTTGACGTCAGGCAGGCCCATGAATGTGCGGGCTTCTTCTGGTGTACAATCGATATCGATTTTGACCTTCATCACGTTTCCTCCCTTGGATGATGCGCGTGTTCACACATGCAATACTATAATTGTATTTTATTCAGGTTGATCCAACGTTAAGCGGGTACAAGTTGTCCCATGTTTTCTGGGAATGTACCACCATTCGGATGTGAATCGCGGGGTCAGATCAAGGTCGTACGATGAGCCACAATCGCCTGAGAGCCGAAACATCGCCCTATCTCAAACAACACGAAGACAACCCCGTGCACTGGTACGCCTGGGGGGATGACGCGTTCGCGGCAGCTCAAGCAGAAAACAAACCCATTTTACTCAGCATTGGCTACGCCACCTGCCACTGGTGCCACGTGATGGCGCACGAGAGCTTTGAAGATCCTGAGATCGCCAGCGTCATGAACGAATGGTACATCAACGTCAAAGTCGACCGCGAAGAACGTCCAGACGTCGACAGCATTTATCAGACCGCGTTGCAGTTGCTGGGAGAACAGGGCGGTTGGCCCCTGACCATGTTCTTAACCCCCGACGGCGAACCTTTTTGGGGCGGCACATATTTCCCGAGCACACCCCGTTTTGGCCGTCCCGGTTTCACCCAGGTTTTGATGTCATTGTCTGAAACCTTTGCGCGTAACCCCGACCAAGTCGCCAGCAACGTGACCGCAATCAAAGACGGTCTTGGCGATGCATTGACGCCCAAGGGAGGCGGGGTCCTCAGCTTGGACACATTGGACGAGGTTGCCACTTTTGCCGTCCGTCAGGTCGATCCATTTCGCGGCGGCACGCAGGGTGCACCCAAATTCCCGCAGCCGATGTTCTTTCGATTTTTGTGGCACGCCTACCTCAGATCAGGGTCGGTGATGTTCAAAGAAGCCGTCGTCCTGACCCTGGAAAACATCTGCCAGGGGGGTATTTATGATCATTTGGGCGGTGGCTTTGCCCGGTATTCAACGGATGACAAATGGCTCGTGCCGCACTTCGAAAAAATGTTGTACGACAACGGATTATTGATGGAGCTGATGTGCGACGTCTATCAATCAACCAAGAGCCCCCTTTATGCAAAACGCCTTGAAGAAACCATCAATTGGCTTTTGCGAGAGATGAAAGCCGAAGTGGATGAGCATGGCCGGTTTGGGTTTGCCAGCGCCCTTGATGCAGACAGCGAAGGCGAGGAGGGCAAGTTTTATGTCTGGGACAAGGCTGAAATAGACACCGTTCTGGGTGATGATGCCGCTGAATTCAACAAGCATTACGATGTTCACGTCACCGGTAATTGGGAAGGTAAGACCATCCTGAATAGGTCCCACGCGATGCCTTGGGACGCGGACACCGAGGCCGCAATGGCGCCATTGCGGGCTAAATTGTTTGAGGTCCGCTCGCCACGTGTGCGTCCGGCCCGAGATGACAAAGTCCTTGCCGATTGGAATGGCATGGTGATCGCTGCACTTGCTCGCGCCGGTGTCGTCTTTGATCGACCTGATTGGCTTGAATTGGGGCGCGATGTCTTTGCCTGGGTCAAAGATCATATGGTCGCCAATGATAATCGGCTGCGGCATTCGATGTGTGCGGGCAAGCTCCAACATCCTGCGGTTCTCGAGGACTACGCAAACCTATCACGCGCTGCCCTGTTGTTATTCGAGGCGACCCATGACCCTACCTATCTGCAAGATGCCACCTCATGGGTCGAGATCGTCGAAACCCACTACAGCGATCCCATTGCGGGCGGTTATTTCATGGCCGCCGCAGATACCACAGGCCTGGTCGCGAAGCCCAAACCGATCATGGACAACGCGGTCCCGGCGGGGAATGGCACCATGGCAGAAGTCTTAGCCCAGATATTTTTAATCACCGGAGACGACATATATCGCACTCGAGCGGAGCATATCCTGCAGACGTTTATTCCCGAAGACGCCAAACAGAACCTCTATCATCCGACGCTATTGATCGCGTGGGAACTACTGGCGCAGGGGACACAGATCGTTATCGTTGGAGACGCCGATCATGAAATGACTCGTGCCCTTCGTGGGGTCGCGCTGGCTGCGCCCAATCGCTTGAGCGTCGTCAATGTGATTGACCCGACAACAACGGTACCGGCCCAACACGCGGCGGCGGGGAAGGGGTTGGTCAATGGTCAGCCCGCGGCGTATGTTTGTGTTGGCCCAATCTGCAGCTTGCCCATCATGTCAGCCAATGATCTCGCAGAAATATTGGAGGCCTCTTGACAGAACTGCCTTTGCACATCTCATTCCCGTCCCCCATCGGGCCTCTGACAATCTTCGTTGAAAACGACGCCATCATCGTCATTGAGTCCGGCAGGGTGCCAGATGGCCACAACGATGATCCCCTTTTAGCCGAAGCCCGACTTCAAATTGATGCCTACTTCGATGGTAAGCTAGAGAAGTTTGATCTGCCCTTGGCCCCCGATGGCACGCCACGACAAAAAGAAATCTGGCAAACCATGAACCGTATTCCTTATGGCACGACGATGACGTATGGCGAGCTCGCTGAACTGGTGGGCAGCAGTGCCCGCGCGGTTGGCGGCGCGTGTGGG
Source organism: Rhodospirillales bacterium (assembly GCA_965659695.1). GTDB lineage: Bacteria > Pseudomonadota > Alphaproteobacteria > Rhodospirillales > Casp-alpha2 > UBA4479. Next base: position 86,588 of record CBFHXC010000001.1, on the reverse strand, counting down.
GCCAATCCGATCCCCATTATCCAACCCTGCCACCGAGTGGTCGGTGCGAAAAACGCACTCACCAGATTTTCATTTGCGGGGGGCGCCGAGACTAAATATCAGCTGCTAAAACTCGAAGGCGCAATGCTGTAAGTCTCCTTGCCGTCGTCCCAGCGCTACGCCCGAAACAGCAACTACAGTATAATGACACCATGACTTGTGATGCACAGGACAAGGTCATTCCTGGGGAATCAAAGAACTAGGCCTTTAAAAACCCACTCGTCATATGCATCTATATCGTCAGACGAATTCCATTAATCGAGGGGAGACCAAACAATGACAAAAGCTATTCGCGTATCTGAAGCTGGCGGGCCGGAAGTCCTGAAATGGGTAGACGTCGAGGTCGGCGATCCAGGCCCAGGCGAAATCCGCATCAAACAAACCGCAGCCGGGTTGAACTACATCGATGTGTATTTCCGTACGGGTCTGTATCCTGTCGAGTTCCCGGCGATCATCGGCCAAGAAGGTGCTGGCGTCGTCGAAGCTATTGGTGAAGGTGTGACAGAATTCGCACCCGGTGACCGCGTGGCCTATCCGATGGTCCCCGGCGCCTACACCGAAGCCCGCGTCATGCCGACCCTGAAAGTTGTCAAATTACCTGACAGCATCAGCGATGAGACCGCGGCTGCGATGATGCTCAAGGGGATGACAGCACAGTATTTGTTGTTCCGGACCTACAAAGTTCAGCCCGGCGATAACATTTTGGTTTATGCCGCAGCGGGCGGTGTCGGTTTGATCTTGTGCCAATGGGCCAAGAAACTCGGCGCCACCGTGATCGGCTGCGTGGGCTCGCAAGAAAAAGCGGACCTGGCCATGGCCAATGGTTGTGATCATCCGATCCTGTACCGTGACGAAGACATCCCAACCTGCGTCAAAGAACTGACCAACGGCGAAGGCGTAGCCGTCGCTTATGACAGCATCGGAAAAGCCACATTCGAAGCATCTTTGGACAGCCTGAAACCGTTCGGCACCATGGTCACCTATGGCAACGCATCGGGCAAAGTCGAACCGTTTGATCCAGGCATCCTGGCGCCTAAGGGATCGCTGTATGTCACGCGCCCCACATTGGGCACACACACAGCGACACGTGAACTGGTTTTGGATGGCACCAAGCATTTGTTTGATGCGGTCACATCGGGTGATGTGAAAATCAACATCGGCCAGAAATACGCGATGTCCGATGCGGCCAGCGCCCATGCTGATCTCGAAGCGCGGAAGACCACAGGTTCGACGGTCTTTACGTTCGACTAATTAAAATCCCCCTCACCTAACCTCTCCCCCCAAAGGGAGAGAGGGATAAGATTGAGTTACATTTATACAGGATCCCTCTCCCATGCGTCAGCGGGGGAGAAGACAGGTGAGGGGGTCTTCATCAATACGAAAAATCTAGCCTAAAAAACGAAACCCCGAATAACTCAATGGTCTCCGGGGCGACGTCATGTAATTTTCAGAAACTCTACTGATTCATTGAATCGAAGAAGTCATCGTTGTTCTTCGAGTGCTTGATCTTATCCAGCAAGAATTCCATGCCATCGGTAACACCCATCGGCATGAGGATCCGACGCAGCACCCACATTTTGGAAAGCGTGGCCTTGTCGACCAGCAGTTCTTCTTTCCGGGTTCCGGACTTAGTAATGTCAATCGTTGGCCAGGTCCGTTTGTCGGACAACTTACGATCCAGAATAATTTCAGAGTTACCGGTCCCTTTGAATTCCTCAAAAATGACCTCGTCCATCCGTGATCCGGTATCGATCAGCGCCGTTGCGATGATGGTCAACGAGCCACCTTCTTCGACGTTTCGCGCCGCACCAAAGAAACGCTTCGGACGTTGCAACGCATTGGCATCCACACCACCGGTCAGCACTTTGCCAGACGATGGCACGACCGTGTTGTAGGCACGGGCCAGTCGCGTGATAGAATCCAATAGGATGACCACGTCACGTTTATGTTCGACCAGACGTTTGGCTTTTTCCAACACCATTTCGGTGACCTGCACGTGGCGGGTAGCAGGTTCATCGAACGTCGATGAAATAACTTCACCGCGCACGGTCCGCGCCATGTCGGTCACTTCCTCGGGTCGTTCGTCGATCAGCAACACGATCAGGTAACACTCTGGGTGGTTTGCAGCGATTGAATTCGCCATATTTTGAAGCATCACCGTTTTACCCGTTCGCGGCGGTGCAACGATCAATCCACGCTGACCTTTACCAAGCGGGCTGACCAAATCCAACACACGGTGGGTCGGGTCTTTGTGCTCAGGGTTGTCGATCTCCATATGGAGGCGTTCTTCAGGATACAACGGGGTGAGGTTATCGAAGTTAATCCGGTGACGCACAGCACCCGGATCTTCAAAATTAACCTGATTGATTTTCAGCAGGGCGAAGTAACGCTCACCTTCTTTGGGAGAGCGGATTTCGCCCTCGACCGTATCCCCGGTGCGCAGCGAAAAGCGGCGGATCTGACTGGGGCTGACGTAAATATCATCCGGGCCTGGCAAATAGTTCGCTTCTGGACTGCGCAGAAAACCAAACCCATCTTGCAGCACTTCCAACACACCATCGCCATAGATCGAGATATCATCCTCGGCGAGCTGTTTCAGAATGGCAAACATCATGTCTTGTTTGCGCAGAGAGCTCGCGTTCTCGATTTCCAGTTCCTCAGCGTATGCCAACAAGTCCGCTGGGGATTTTTCTTTAAGGTCCTTAAGGTTCATGTGCCTGATTTCGGTTTCGGTTGAGAAAGGGGGGATGAGGTCGGCGTATAGCCTTGGGGGCTCTTGGCCCGGTGAACGGCTTGACGCCGTTCGCTTAAAAATTCTATCGATAGTTCCGGACGTTGCCCGGCGAGATGAGCTTTGATTACGTGAAGTCTCGCACCGTGTCAAATGGCTTTTCTGTAACCTTTATGGGTCAATCTTAAAACGGTTTAACCACCGCCATCAAGACGATGATAATCATGAGCACGGTCGGCACCTCGTTGGAAATCCGATAAAACTTATGACCGCGCTCGTTCTTGTCCGCTTCAAAGTCTTTTCGCCATTTGCCCATCAGCATATGCATGATCATCAGGCCCACGATGCAAAACAATTTAACGTGAAGCCAACCATCAGAAAAATCTTGATAGGCCAGCAACGCACCACCCAATAACAACGAAACAATCATCGCCGGATTCATGATTGCCTTGAGCAATCGACGCTCCATGATTTTTAATTTTTCAGAGAACTCAGAACCCGGTTCCGCATCGGCATGATAAACGAACAGGCGCGGCAAATATAATAAACCCGCCATCCATGCGATAATTGCGATGATATGAAAGCCTTTCAGCCAGAAGTATGCTGAACCGTCCATCTGGTTATCCTCATCTTGCCGTTAAGCTGCTTTTTCTGTCTTTTCTGTCCAGGGACATTGCGCATGATTACTTGGACACAACCGACCACCCTCGCCTGAAATACACGTCCCGGGTCCAGCGACCTCATGCGCCGTTGCCCGACGAACCAAGCTACCAATCGCTGAAATGAAATCAGGGTGTGTGCCCACTGCTGGGACCCGATAGTATGCCGGCACACCAGCTTCTTCAGCCAGCTCACCGTATTCGATATCAAGTTCAACCAGTGTTTCGGAATGCTCTGAAACAAATGCAATTGGAACCACAATCAAGGGGACGCCCTCTTTACCCGCGCGCTCGATTTCATCCTCAGTCGATGGTCCAATCCATTCCAATGGTCCCACGCGGCTTTGATAACAAACAACCCAATCCAACCCATCGATCTTAAGTTGTTCCACCACAGCCGCAGATGTTTGTTCGACCTGCCATTGATAGGGATCGCCTTTTTCGATGACTTTCTTGGGTAGTCCGTGAGCTGAAAACAACACGCGTGGTTTTTTGTCACCGGTTGATTTCGCATAGGTCTCAGCAACCAGTTTCGCCTGGGCAGAAATCCATCCAGATTCACGCGGATAGCAACACACCTCAACCGTTGGCGCTGTCAAACCGACTTTCCGCGCTTGGCGCAACCAATCCTTGATGGATGACCCCGTTGTTGTTGTTGAGAACTGAGGATACAGCGGCAAAAGTATAATTTTGTCCGGGGCAAATTCTTTGACGTTCGCAACCGCTTCGGGGCTCATCGGATGCCAATAGCGCATGCAGATGAATGCTTTCACATCACCAATGTCACCGCATTCCGCTTCGAGTGCATCCGCTTGTTCATGAGTCAATTCAAGCAGTGGTGATTTTCCACCGATATGCTCGTAGATTTGTTGCGCGATCGGCGCACGCCGAGATGAAATTAATTTCGCTAATAGCCAGCGGAACGGCTGTGGCACACCAATAATAGCTGGATCCTGAAATAGGTTGAACAGAAACGGCTGGACAGATTCCAGCTTATCCGGTCCCCCCAGGTTAAACAGGATCACTGCAACACGCATAAATTAGACGCTTTCGCCCCGGATACGCGCCATTGCATCACCAACATGTTCAGGTGGCGTCTGTGGCACAATGCCATGACCCAAATTGAACACGAACGGACGCGACTGGGTTTGCTCGAGCAACGTATCGATCCCACGGTTCATGGCGTCACCACCGACCACCAACAGGCGGTTATCCAGATTACCCTGAAGAACGCAATTGTCTGGAATATTGTCTACAGCCCAATCCATGGGAACAGAATGATCGAGGGACACGCCATCAACGCCTGTTTTTTCAACAAACTCAGGGATAAGTACCCCTCCATTCCTTGGGAAACCAATAATTGGTGTGCCCGGACACGCGGCACGCACTTTCTCTACGATGCGACGGTTCGGTTCGATCACTAATTCGCGGAATTGCTCGACAGACAATGCACCCGCCCAACTATCGAACAGCTGCAGAACTTCGGCACCCGCTTCGACTTGCTTAATCAAATAGCGCGATGTGGCCTCAACCAAAATATCGATCATCTTATGGAATTCTGACGGGGCCCGATAAGCCCAGTCACGAGCTCTCTCGCCTTCGGTCTTCCCCCTACCCTCAACCATGTAGAGCGCGACGGTCCACGGCGCTCCTGCGAAGCCTATGAGGCTAGTTGTTTCAGGAATCTCTTTGGATAAAATGCGCAACGTCTCGTAAACCGGCGATAATGCCTCTTCGACACGGTCCACATCCAGGATGTTCATCTCTTCCAAAGTACGGATCGGCTCCAGGACGGGGCCCTCTCCCTCCTTGAACGCAACTTCTTGGCCAAGTGCATCGGGGATCACCAGAATATCGGCGAACACGATAGCGGCATCAAAGTTATACCGACGCAGCGGCTGAAGCGTGACTTCTGATGCTGCGTCCGGCGAATAACAAAATTCCAAGAACGATGGAATGTTCGCGCGAATGGCACGATACTCTGGCAAGTATCGCCCAGCTTGGCGCATCATCCAAATGGGAGGCGGGTTTACGGTTTCACCATCGAATACACGTAAAAACGATTTCTTAGACGTTTCGTCCGTCATAAAACTCTCTGTCCTTCGTTTGTCTGGAATCGTTTGTTCAAGGTCACTCTATATTAACTAAGTATATATATAGAAAATTGATGTAGTAGATGGTCCATAGAAACCTGGGGATTATGTCTCATCCACAGGATGTTCGCGCAAGCATCGGGTGATTCTTATTCTTCTTAAAACCCCAGATTTTCGTACAGGGAAAAAATTTATTCAATGATTTCAGTGTGATCGTATAGTTCTTTAGAATCACTTAAAACCTATGAAAACAGCGGGATTATAGGTTATCCATAGGCCCACACTGCAATGCAGCATTTGTCCACAAGCCTATAACATCTGTATTTAAGGTCGCGGATACGGGCACAAAACACGATAATCAGCGATATCAAAGTTATCCACACATTCATCACCCGGCTTATAATCTCTTAAAACGAGGAAATATTTGGTCATATGCAGGAATTTCATCTCCATCTTGTTTCCGACTCAACGGGTGAGACCGTTACACTTCTGGCCCGTGCATGTCTGGTGCTTTTTGACGATTTAGAGGTAGAAGAGCATCTTTGGCCGATGATCCGAACGGCGGATCAAATTCGTGGCATTATGGATGACATTCGTGAAGAACCAGGATTTGTCATGTGTACCTTGGTCAACCCAGAATTGCGCCAAGTCCTCGAAGATGAATGTCGGCAGATGCAAATTCCGTGCGTGCCGGTGTTGGATCCCGTTGTCGCTGCACTGGGCGCATATCTGAATGCGAAAAGTCATGCGCGTCCTGGTCAACAGCACGTGATGGATGCGGAATACTTCCACCGGATTGAAGCTATGCATTATGCGCTCAGTCATGATGATGGGCAGCTGGGTGGCGATTTGATGGAGGCAGATGTGATTCTGGTCGGCGTATCACGAACCTCGAAAACACCGACATGCATTTACCTCGCGAACCGTGGGATTAAGGCGGCGAACGTTCCCATTGTGCCAGGGTGTCCGTTACCTGATGATTTATTTGTCAAAGATGGCCCGCTCATTGTTGGGCTGACAAACGATCCAAAACGCCTGATCGAAATTCGACGTCAACGCCTAGCATTCCTGGATCAAGATCCTGACACCGAGTACGTTGACGAAGAAGCGGTCAAAGAAGAAGTCAACAATGCGCGCCGGCTTTATACCGCAAACGAGTGGCCGACCATTAATGTGGCACGACGTTCGATCGAAGAAACCGCAGCCACCGTCATGCAGTTGCTGGCGCGGCGTCGCGAAGAGTAATTCAGGTACCGATCTTTGACTGAAAGCCCACAGCATCTTGTCCTGGCATCAAAAAGTATTTCGCGTCGTCAAATTCTGACCGATGCTGGTGTGGCATATGAATGGATCGACGCTGGCGTTGATGAAACAAAAATCAAGCACCAGGGTCTAGCGGATGGAAAATCACCTGATGAAATTGCGGTGATGCTGGCCCATGCCAAGGCGTTGCGAGTAGCCGAGTATCACTCAGATGCAATCGTTTTAGGATGTGATCAGATGCTGGTGTGTGATGGCACTATATTTGATAAGCCCCAGAACTTGGATGATGCGCGCCAGCACTTAATGACGTTTCGGGGTACGACTCATACATTGATTTCTGCGATGGTTCTGTTGTCGCTGGATGCCCCGCCGTGGGAATATACTGATCACGCGACACTGACCGTTCGCGATTTCACGGATACATTTTTGGATGGTTATATAAAGTCCGAAGGTGAGAGCATTTTAACCTCCGTCGGTGCTTACCGATTGGAAGGGTGTGGCATTCAACTGTTTGATGATATTGTGGGAAACTATTTTACCATCCTAGGATTGCCGCTGTTGCCGTTACTGAATGAACTGCGCCAGCGCGGAGGTTTAGAAGTATGATCAGTGGACAGGCCAAAATTGCAGGTGTTATGGGTTGGCCCGTTGCCCATTCTTTGTCGCCGCGGCTGCATGGGTTTTGGCTGGATTATCATGGTGTGGATGGTGCCTACATTCCCATACCCGTATCGCCAGATGACATTGAAACCGTGATTAAAACATTGCCAAAGCTTGGCTTTCGCGGAGCCAACGTCACGGTACCCCACAAAATCCCCGCATTTAATGCTGCCGATGAATTAAGCCCCGCCGCACAAGCGATCGGTGCTGTGAATACATTGGTGTGCCGTGAAGACGGCTCGATCTTTGGTGACAACACTGATGGTTATGGATTTATCGCCAACCTTCGGATAGGTGCACCGACTTGGAACCCATCTGCTGGCCCAGCCCTTGTTTTGGGTGCTGGTGGTGCCGCGCGCGCGGTTGTCTGGTCATTATTGGATGCGGGTGTGCCCAACGTTGTGCTGACCAACCGGACCCAGGAAAAAGCAGATATAATTGCCAAAGATATGTCGGGTGACGTGACAGTTATTCCCTGGGATCAACGAGAGGGCGCTGTTAGAGATGCGGGTCTGATCGTCAATACCACCTCGCTTGGGATGACAGGAAAGCCCGCGCTTGAATTAAACATCACCAACGTGGCGGAATCGACGGTGGTCACAGATATCGTCTATGTGCCTTTGCAAACGCCCCTCCTCCGCGATGCCGCGGCGGTTGGCTGTCAGATCGTTGATGGATTGGGCATGTTGTTGCACCAGGCCGTCCCCGGTTTCGAAACATGGTTTGGCCTGCGCCCCGATGTTACACCTGACCTGCGCGATCATGTGCTTTCCGGGTTAAAGACCTAAACTATGTTTATCCTCGGCCTGACCGGTTCCATCGGTATGGGGAAATCAACCGCGGCTGCGAATTTCAAACGTCTCGGCGTGCCGGTTCATGATTCCGATGCGACTGTACATGCATTGATGGCCAAGGATGGTGTTGCTGTTCCAGCGATTGATCAGGCGTTCCCCGGTGTTGTCGTGGATGGTGTCATCGACCGGCAAAAACTGGGTGCCCAAGTGTTCGGTGATGCGGCTGCGCTTAAAACACTAGAAAGCATCTTGCACCCCCTGGTCCGAGCGCGCGAAAAAGCGTTCTTGGCGCACCACTGCCGGCTTGGCACACCAAGCGTTGTCTTAGACGTGCCCCTATTATTTGAAACAGGCGGCGAGCGCCGTTGCGATGCCGTTGTTGTCGTCAGCGCTCCATACCGGGAACAAAAACGCCGGGTAATGGCCCGACCCGGGATGACGGCCGAGAAATTCGAAAACATCCTGAAAACCCAGATGTCGGATCAAATGAAACGAAAAAGAGCAGATTTTGTGGTTTTCACGGGATTGGGCCGTGCGCACAGCTTGCGATCCATTTGTGAAATTGTCACAATCGTCAGATCAGAACGTGGTCAAAAGTGGCCACCGTTCTGGCAAAAAGTGCGACGAGGATAAGCAAAGTCATGCGCGAAATCGTTTTGGATACTGAAACCACCGGACTTGATCCCAAAAGTGGCCATCGCATTGTCGAAATTGGCTGTGTGGAGCTGTTAAATCATGTTCCAACCGGTGAGGTTTATCATCAATATGTTAATCCGGAACGCGATATGCCCGCCGAGGCCGAGCGCGTGCATGGTCTGTCCGAGACGTTCCTAAAAGATCATCCCGTATTTGCTGATGTGTCAGAAAAGTTTGTGTCCTTCGTCGGTGACGCGACGCTAGTTATTCATAATGCCGCGTTCGATATGGGCTTTATCAATGCGGAATTGGAACGTGTTGGCGTCGAAGCTATTCCGATGTATCGCGCGGTCGATACGGTCACCATGGCACGGAAAAAATTCCCAGGCGCGCAAGCGTCATTGGATGCGCTCTGCCGTCGGTTTGGCATCGATCTGTCGGGTCGGGAACTTCATGGCGCGCTATTGGATGCGCAGCTGTTGGCGGATGTTTATCTGGAATTATTGGGTGGTCGTCAGCACGGGATGGATTTGGCCGCGGATGCTGCGGGTGTGGTCCCTGTTGGTGATGCGGGCACATCGGCGTCAGATAACGGCACCGCTGGTCGACGTGCGCCGCGTCCACACACAATTCCTGCCGACGAAGAAGCGCGCCATGCGGCGTTCTTGGAAAAACTCAAAGATCCAATTTGGTTACGGAACTAGTCAGGCTGCAACGAGCGAACGCTTAGATTAAGCTTCTGCTTCGCCGTTGGTCGCGCCCGCGGCTTCCATCTGTTGCTGATACATGCCGACAAAATCGACCTGACCCAGCATCACAGGTGGGAACCCGCCATCACGTGTGACATCGGCAATGATGTTGCGTGCGAATGGGAACAACAAACGTGGGCATTCGATTAACAAGATCGCCTGAAGATGTTCCTCGGGCACGTTGACGGTAAACAAGCCAGCGTAAAGAAACTCTAGGATAAAGCCAGTATCGCCATCGATGTCGCAGCTCGCGTTTACGGCGATCTCAACTTCGTACATGTTTTCTTGGAGCGGACGGGCGTTCACCTCGATATTAATATTGATATCAGGCTGCGCATTTTGCATCGCGGCAAATACCATGGGTGCGCCAGGGACTTCAAACGACAGGTCTTTGGTATACTGTGCATTGATTGTAAGCGGCTGTTGTTCTTGGTTTTCCGCACCAGCGGCTGCGTCGACGTCGGCCATGTGTCTCTCCTCAGAATTCGTTGCGCCTCTGGTAACACGTCTGTTCGGTGCGGGCAATCGTCTAGGCGCGTCTGGTGATTGAAGAAGTAGACGCATCACCCTGAGCTTGACTCAGGGTCTCCTTGTGGTGGTGGAGATGAGATGCTGAATCGAGTTCAGCATGATTAGTGGAGTTTTGTGCTTACCTGTCGTAGCGCACTTGCTGTTCAGGCGGCACCGGCTTTTTGGGCGCGTCAGTCAGATCTTCATACTCGCCGTCAATGATGTCATCTCCACCTGCATGTGATGATCCTGGACCATAATTGGCGCCGCCGCGTCCGGCGTGCGGCCCCCCGTGCCCCGCGGCATGAAACCGTACATCAGCACGCGCGACAATTTTCTGGCCTATCCAGCCTGCAATGGCGTGACGGAACGGGGGCACGAACAACGCAAAGCCCAGGCTATCCGTGACAAACCCAGGTGTGAGCAGGAACGCCCCCGCGATCACTAAACAGACGCCATCGAACAATTCCCGGACCGGCAATTTGTTGGCTTCTAAATTTTCCTGGATGCGGAACAGGATCGATATGCCCTGCTGGCGCAGCATCGCCGTACCAATTATGGCAGTCAGGATGACGATGCCGATCGTCGGCCACAATCCGATCCAACCCCCGACCTCGATGAAGACGGCGATTTCAGTAATCGGGACTGCGATGAATGCAATGAGTAAAAGGAATCCCATACGTGCCTTGTTCCAACTGTTTTTCAGACCTATCTATTATAAAGTGGGTCGGAATTTTCCGAACACAATAAATGTGTCGATGTTCTGGACGGACCAATCCCAAATCGATAGGTTGTGGGCAAAGTGTTTCCGGGTCGGCAAGTGGGTCTAGACACGGTCGTGACCGCGAGGGTCAAGGATATCATGGGCGGCGATTTTCAATTTTTCGATATTATCATCTTGGCAATGATTGCTGGATTTTTAGTTTTGCGTTTGCGCCGTGTACTTGGTCGTCGCGATGGCCACGAGGGAAAGTTTCCCGATCAGTTCCGCGACGCGCCTGAAAACGACAAGGATACGTTCGACGAAGACAACGTTGTTCAGCTTCCAGATCGCAACAAAGACGATGTCGATCCGGCAATGGCCGACATCGATCCGAGCGATCCGATCGCGACGGGCCTGACACAAATTCGTATCGCCGATCCAAGTTTTGATCCGAACATGTTTGCCGAGGGTGCCAAGGGTGCTTTCGAAATGGTGCTGAATGCCTTTGCGCAAGGCGACCGGAAAACGTTGAAGGGTCTTTTGAGCCCCGAAGTTTATAGCAAATTTGAAGAAGCCATGTCCGACCGTGAACGTGCGGGCGAAGTCCTGGAAGACACCCTGGTCGGTATTCGTGCTGCCAAGGTGATCGAAGCCGCTATGGATGGTAACAATGCCGTTGTTACGGTGAAATTCCAGTCCGAACAGATCAGCGCGTTGCGTGATGCCGAAGGGAGCGTCATTGACGGCAACCCGAACGAAGTCATCGACGTGACAGATTTCTGGACGTTCTCGCGCGATGTTCGTTCTTCTGATCCGAACTGGACGTTGGTTGGCACCGAAAGCAACAACTAACGTGGGGCTTGGCGTGTCGTCTCGGGCTGGTCGCGCGATATCATTTTCTAAACTTTTGAAGCGCGTTGCGTGTGCTGGCTCAATGCTGGTGTTGGCGTCTTGTGCGTATTTTCCGCCTCCCGATGAAATCGCGCCACCGACAGAGTCTGATTCTGCCCTTTTGCTGAAACAAGTGAAATTTGAAGATGTGCCCGGCTGGGCGGGCGCTGATCATTCGCTAATTTTGCCTGCATTTTTGAAATCATGCGCCGTCTTGGCGAAAAAACCCCTTGATGCGGATATGGGCCCAGATCCCCGCATGGGTAAAATTTCGGATTGGGTTGAGATTTGTTCGGATGCCCAAAAAATTCGCCCCGGTAACAAGATCGAAGTGGATTACTTTTTTCAGTCTCGCTTTGTTCCCTACCTCGCGAGTAATAATCTGAACGTTGAAGGTTTGTTTACGGGATACTACGAACCAGAACTCGAAGGTCGTTGGGGGCCTGAGGGTAGTTTTTCCATCCCGATCTACTCCCGCCCAAATGACCTGGTTGCTGCAAACCTAGGTGAATTCGATGACGAATTCAAAGGCCGGCAGATAGCGGGACGGATCGTAAATAATAAATTGATCCCGTATAATTCCCGGCGTGAAATCAATAACGGCGCGCTGCAGGGACGCGGGCTCGAGGTTCTTTGGGTGAACGATCCTGTAACTTTGTTCTTCTTGCATGTTCAAGGGTCAGGCCGGGTGCGTATGTCAGATGGCTCCACCGTGCGCATTGGGTATGCGGGCCGCAACGGTCGTCCGTACACATCCATCGGCAAAGAACTCGTAAACATGGGCGTGATGCCGTTAAAAGATGTCACGGCACCTGCGATTATGAATTGGTTGCGTACAAATCCCAATGATGGTCAGCGCCTGATGGAAAAGAATGAATCATTCGTGTTCTTCCGCGTCGTTGATGGTGACGGGCCGGTTGGCGCACAAGGTGTCCCGCTGACCCCTGGCCGAAGCATGGCCGTCGACCGTAAGTTCATTCCTTATGGTGTGCCGATTTGGTTGAACACAACCGATCCGCTTGATCCGAAATTACCCCTGCGCCGCTTGATGGTGGCGCAGGATACCGGCAGTGCCATCAAAGGCCCCGTTCGCGGTGATGTGTTCTGGGGTTTTGGCGATGAAGCTGCCCAGCGTGCCGGTGTGATGAAATCTCGGGGCCAATATTATTTGATCTTGCCCCGCAGTCGGGTTTTTAATCCGACCACCTGACCCAGCGGTGCTAACTTGATCTTGTCAACGCGGCGTTGCCGTCACATTCTTTGATCATGAATGAAACACCCTCCCCTACTGGCCGACCAACAGTTGGATTGTTTGCCACATGTTTGGTCGATTTAATGCGACCCCAAGTCGGATTTGCCACCGCAAAGCTGCTCGAAGATGCCGGATGCCAGGTGTTTGTGCCTGAAAGCCAAACATGCTGCGGGCAACCTGCTTTTAATTCCGGTGACGTGCCGGACACGGCGGATATTGCGCGCGGCGTGATCGAAGCGTTCGAAGAATTTGATTATGTGGTGGTGCCATCTGGATCCTGTGGCGGCATGATCAAGCATCATTATACCGAAGTCTTTGCGGATGATCCATCGTGGTTGTCGCGGGCCGAGGCTTTATCCGAAAAAACCTTTGAGCTGATTTCTTTCCTCACCGATGTCCGGGGTGTGACCAGCGTCCCAGCTACGTTTGATGGCACGGTGACCTACCACGATTCATGTTCAGGTCTTCGCGAAATGGGGGTTAAAGAACAGCCTCGCGCGTTGCTCAATTCTATCGAAGGTCTATCGATCAACGAGGGCGAGGAAACCGAAACCTGCTGTGGTTTCGGTGGCCTGTTCTGTGTGAAGTACCCCGATATTTCGGAAAAGATGGTCGATACCAAGGTGAATGATGTGATGGCGACGGGTGCAGATACCCTGCTTGCGGGCGACCTGGGCTGTTTGATGAATATCGCAGGCCGAATTCAGCGCCGTGGTTTGAATATTAAGGTCCGCCATACGGCAGAAGTCTTGGCGGATATGGCCGACGCGCCCGCCATCGGCGAACCATTGGACAAGGGATAAGGACTAGCCATGGACTCCACATCCCCGCAGTTTAAAGACAATGCCCGTGGTGCCATCGCCAATGATCCGTTGCAGGCGGCGCTTGGTAAACTCACTCATGGGTTTCCAAAAAAGCGTGCAGAGGCGGCGGCCCGCCTGCCTGAATTTGATGATCTGCGGGATCAGGCCCGCGACATCAAAAATCACGTCCTCGAAAATTTGGATTTATATCTCGAAGCCTACGAAGAAAAAGTGATTGAGATGGGTGGATACGTGCACTGGTGCTCGACCGCTCAGGATGCACGCGAAACCATTCTGGATATCTGCCGCAAGGCCGATGCCAAGACGGTGACAAAAAGTAAATCGATGATCTCTGAAGAGATCGCGGTGAACGGTTATCTTGAAGAAAATGGGATCGAGGCCATCGAGACGGATTTGGGTGAATATATCATCCAGCTTCGCAAAGAGCCGCCAAGCCATATCATTGCACCCGCCATTCATTTGTCCAAAGAACAGGTCGCCGATACGTTCCGCGACGCCCACCAAGATCTGGATGCGTTACGGGATCTGGATGAACCGCGTGCATTGCTCGAAGAAGCCCGGGCCAAACTGCGTGACAAATTCATCAATGCCGACGTCGGTTTGACCGGCGCGAATATGTTGATCGCGGAAACTGGCACCAATGTACTGGTCACGAACGAGGGCAATGCGGACCTGACCAACAACCTGCCGCGGGTGCATATCGTCATTGCCAGCATCGAAAAAATTGTCCCGACCCTAGAAGACGCGTCGACGATACTGCGGGTCTTAGCCCGTTCAGCGACCGGCCAGGAGATATCGGTCTACACCACATTTTGCACTGGCCCGAAGCGTCCTGATGATTTGGACGGCCCCGAGGAATACCACGTGGTCCTGTTGGACAACGGCCGAACCGATATGATCGGCAGCGAGTTTCACGAAATGCTTCGCTGCATACGGTGTGGTTCGTGCCTGAATCATTGCCCGATATATAAGTCTGTCGGGGGACATGCTTATGGGTGGGTGTATTCCGGTCCGATGGGCGCGGTATTGATCCCTAACCTGATCGGCATGGAAGAAGCCCAGCATTTACCCAACGCATCTACGTTATGCGGCAAATGTGAAACTGTGTGTCCGATGCGCATTCAGCTGCCACGTATGTTGCGAAAATGGCGTGAACGGCAATATCGATCAGAGGTCGGATCGGCCAAAGCGCGCTGGTCGCTCTCCGCGTGGGCGTGGTTAGCGAAGCGTCCTGGCCTATATCGACCCCTGATGAACCTGGGGATCGCAATCCTGGGCCAATTTGGGGGACGCGGCCGTTTCAAATCGGTCCCGTTCGCGGGTGGATGGACGTCAAAACGGGATTTGGCTGCGCCTGCGGGCGACACATTTATCAATCAATACCACAATGGGGCACGAGGAGATCAAAGCGGTGAGCTTATGCGACGAGGAATTGTCAAATGAGCCAAAGAAATGCCATTTTGCAGAAACTAAATAAACGATTAGATCGTGACGATGATCTTAAAGCAAAATCAGCGATCAAAGAGCGGATACAAGGTCACGCAAAAAACCTTATTCCGACCCGGGGGTCAGTAAAACAAGATCAACAAGTAGCGCTTTTCCGCCAAGAAGCAGAAAGGGTCAATGCAACGATCTTATCTGTGGGTTCATATTATGATATTCCCAGCGCGGTGGGGGAATATCTAAGACAGAACCAATTACCCGCCCAGATTAAGATTGCACCGGATCCCCGCCTCAAAGATTTGGATTGGACAGACAAGACATCGCTGATGGTCAAAGATGGTTGTGCCGATGGGAATGATCCGGTTTCGGTCAGCCATGCCATCGGCGGTGTGGCTGAAACCGGTACGCTGGTGCTGACATCGGGTCCAGAAAGCCCGACCTCGCTGAATTTTCTACCCCTCGATCATATCGTGGTGGTCCGGGCGGACGATATCGCCGGCGACTACGAAGCCTTATGGGACCGCATTCGTCAGCAGGCGGCGGCAAACGGGACACCCGGAAAACTGCCACGCACTGTGAATTGGATCACGGGGCCATCGCGGACCGCAGATATCGAACAAACATTATTGTTGGGCGCTCATGGGCCGCAGCGGCTTCATATCATCATGGTTGAGAGCGACAGCGCGACCACGACCGAGGCGTAACCATGGTGGCCAGGAAGCCACCGGGTCAACGCGCCCTCTCGCAGGCCGAAAAAGACCTATGGACGCATGTGACCAAGGACGTCACGCCATCTGATGCAGATAATACGACATTCGTGGCGGCTTTAGAACAGCCATCGGATCATAAGATGGGGATTAAGAAACGCTCTCCTAAAGTCAGGGCAAAACTCCCGCCGCCAGAGCTCCCAGAACTCAATGGGTCACCAGGACCATCTTCGCCACCGTCATTGTCTCCCGGCCAAACAGATATGATGGATAAGCGCACGGCGCGGCGCTTAAAACGTGGCCAGTTGGGCATTGACGCCCGATTGGACCTACATGGTCATGTTCAGGCGACGGCGCATCGGGCCTTGGAGTCCTTTTTGGAGCGCAGTTTTTATGAGGGCCATCGCACCGTCCTGGTGATCACCGGTAAGGGCAACCGTGGTACCGGTCAGGTCGGTGTCCTCAAAGAAGCGGTGCCCAGATGGCTCAATCAGATGCCAATCCGCGATTGGGTGACAGGATTTTCCTATGCGGCGGTAAAAGATGGTGGGGATGGCGCGCTTTATATCCGGATCAAACGACGCCGTTAAATCAGAGACCATTTGTTAAGTTTTCTCGAGCTATCTTCTGAGTATGACACCTTTCGGCAAACGCATACGCGAACACCGCAACGCCCGGGGCATCACTCTTAAGCAGATGGCCTCCGATCTCGGTGTATCGTCGGCCTATTTCTCCGCGCTGGAACACGGCCACCGGGGTCGCCCCAGCTCGGGCCTTGTCGCGCAAATCTGTGGTTATTTTGGTTTGATATGGGATGAGTCCGAGGAAATCAGCAAGCTTGCGGAATTATCACACCCCAAGGTGACGGTTGATACATCGGGTCTTCATCCAAAAGCGACAGAACTTGCGAACTTACTCGCCCACCATGTGACTGAAATGGACGAAGACACGTTGGACTGGATGATTGCCGAAGTGAAATTGCGGGTCGGGTCACAGCCCGAAGGGCCGACGCATTAATTTCCATCATCGGATGCCCCCTCACCTAACCTCTCCCCCCTAAAAGGGGAGAGGGATGAGATCGAGCCATGCACATACAGGGTCCCTCTCCCTCATAAAATGGGGGAGAGGACAGGTGAGGGGGACACGCACCGCCACCTGATAATCACAATATAAACTTGGAAATATCCGCGTTCTTGGCCAGATCCGTGACTTCGTTTTTCACGTAATCAGCATCGATAGTGACGGTTTCACCACCGCGCTCTGACGCTGTATAACTGATGTCTTCGACCAGTTTTTCCATCACCGTGTGCAAGCGCCGTGCGCCAATGTTCTCAACGCCTTGGTTGATCTCGGCTGCCAAGTCCGCGATCTCGCCGATGGCGTCATCAGCAAATTCCAACGCCACATCCTCAACGGCCATCAAAGCGGTGTACTGTTTGACAAGGCTGGCCTCGGGTTCTGTCAAAATGCGCACAAAATCATCACGGGTCAGTGCGTTTAGGTTCACCCGAATGGGCAAACGCCCCTGCAATTCAGGTAACATGTCAGCGGGCTTTGCGATGTGGAAAGCCCCAGATGCAATGAATAAAATATGATCCGTCTTCACTTGGCCGTGTTTGGTCGCGACGGTCGTACCTTCGATCAACGGCAATAAATCGCGCTGTACGCCCTCACGGCTAACATCTGCACCGCCATGATCGGAACGCGCAGTAATTTTGTCGATCTCGTCCAAGAATACGATGCCGTTATTTTCCAGGTTATCGATCGCGGTTTTGACGACATCATCCTGATCTAACAACTTGTCCGCTTCTTCTTGAAGCAACAAATGATAGGACTCATCGATGGTGATCTTTTTCTTTTTGGTTTGCTGACCAAATGCTTTGCCCAGCATGTCACCAATATTGACCATGCCCATTTGTGCGCCAGGCATACCGGGGATCTCCATCGTGGGCATGCCGGCGCCACTGGTATAAGCTAATTCGACTTCGATTTCTTTATCACCCAATTCGCTGTTACGCAGCATGGTGCGGAATTTATCGCGGGTATCCTTTGACGCACCATCCCCAACCAGCGCATCCAATACGCGGTTCTCGGCATTTAACTCAGCCTTGGCCTCGACCTGTTGGCGCATATGTTCGCGCGCCATGTGGATTGCCACTTCGACCAAGTCACGGATGATCTGCTCGACGTCCCGACCCACATATCCAACTTCGGTAAACTTGGTTGCCTCAATCTTGATAAACGGGGCTTGCGCCAGTTTGGCTAACCGCCGTGCGATCTCGGTTTTCCCCACGCCGGTGGGCCCGATCATCAGAATGTTTTTGGGCAGGACTTCTTCGCGCATTTGCCCATCCAATTGCTGACGCCGCCAACGATTGCGCAACGCAATGGCCACGGCCTTCTTGGCGTCATTCTGGCCAACAATAAAACGGTCGAGCTCGGAAACGATCTCGCGGGGGGTAAAACTCGTCATATTTTCTCAATCAAAACGCTGGTGTTGGTGTAAACGCAGATATCAGCAGCAACCGCCATGGACTTGGTGGCAATGGCTTCGGCGTCCATATCTTCAATGTCGTAAAGCGCACGGGCAGCCGACAATGCATAGTTCCCGCCCGAACCAATGCCAATAAGGCCATCAGCAGGCTCCAACACATCGCCGGTGCCGGTCAAAATCAGGGATACATCCTTATCAGCGACCGCCATCATAGCCTCAAGCCGACGCAAATACCGATCCGTCCGCCAATCCTTAGCCAACTCCACCGCGGCGCGCATCAATTGCCCGGGATATTGTTCAAGCTTGCCTTCCAGGCGCTCAAATAACGTAAAGGCATCTGCGGTTGCGCCAGCAAAACCAGCGATCACATGGTCACCAGCCAACCTGCGCACCTTGCGCGCGTTTGATTTGACCACGGTGTCGCCCAGGCTGACCTGACCATCACCTGCAATTACAACGATCCCATTCTTACGAACGGACAAAATGGTCGTGCCATGCCACTGGGCAGGATTAGCTTCGGAAATCATTCTTTTTCCTTAATCATCTATACACAGTGTATGTGGTCTGATCGGTCAGAGCGGTCAAGCCGCATTCGATGACCCATTCAAAATATGGGCGATAAAGCGAGACCTTGGGGGCTGGCGAATTCGCAGCAAGCCTGCTAGAAGAACCCCGCATTTCAAAGGAGTTACGATATGCGCACTGCCTCTGTTGAGAGAAACACAAAAGAAACGCAAATCTCTGTCAGCCTCAACCTGGATGGCACGGGTACGTATGATGTTTCCACCGGGATTGGGTTCCTTGATCACATGCTGGAACAACTGTCCCGGCACAGCCTGATCGACCTGACCGTGAAGGCGGAGGGTGACCTGCATATCGATTTCCACCACACCACCGAAGACACCGGTATCGCTATTGGTGAAGCCTTTGCCGCGGCGCTGGGCGATCGTAAGGGGATCACTCGTTATGGGTCTGCCTATATCCCGATGGATGAAACCCTGAGCCGTGTTGCGTTGGACATTTCCAACCGCCCGTACCTGATTTGGCGTGTTGAATTTTCAAAACCCAAGCTCGGCGATATGGATACCGAACTGTTCAAAGAATGGTTCCAGGCATTTGCCCAGGCCGCCGGCATTACGTTGCATGTCGATAACCTTTATGGCGAGAACAACCACCATATTGTAGAATCGTGCTATAAGGGGATCGCGCGGGCCTTGCGCCAAGCGATTGAAATTGATCCACGCAAAGCCGACGAAGTGCCCTCAACGAAAGGCGTGCTTTGACGAACTTACACCGGGGTCTCACCCCCTCACCTAACCTCTCCGCCGCACATTGGCTCGCGCCAATTAAATTGGCGACGGGGAGAGGGATTAGATTCAAAGCTGTATCGGCAGGGTCCCTCTCCACCGTGCAGCGGGGGAGAGGACAGGTGAGGGGGCTATACATATGAAACTTTACTCTGTATTCCTGCGTGATCATGGCCGTGATGCGGAAAGCGATTTAGTTTTGGTCAAAGAGGGATTCTCTTGGCCCGCGTTTCTGTTCACGTTTCTATGGGCCTTGGCGACACGGATGTGGTGGCCCGCACTGGCGATCTTTACCGTTGTGATATTGGCAGGGACCGCAGCCGAATTGCTAGGTGTGAACGAAACAGTTCAGGCCTTGATCACCATCGCAATCTCATTAGAGGTCGGCTTTATCGGGAATGACGTCCACCGTTGGCAGTTGGAACAACGCGGCTTCACCGAAGCTGGCGTGGTCACCGGTAAAAACAAAGACGACGCATTGCGGCGATTCCTGGAACGCGCCGACATTTCCGGTGGGAGTATTTATCCATGACGGTCGCCATCGTCGATTATGGATCGGGCAATTTGCGATCTGCCGCCAAGTCGTTTGAGCGTGCTGTCGCAGAAGCTGAAGTACCTGAAACCATTTTGGTCACCAGTGACCCTGACGAAGTGCGTAAAGCTGATCGTGTCGTGCTACCGGGTGTCGGGGCCTTCGCCGATTGCAAACGCGGGTTGATGGCTGTCGATGGCATGGCCGAGGCGATCCGTGAACATGTCGAAGATGCGGGTAAACCGTTTTTTGGAATCTGTGTCGGGATGCAGTTGATGGCATCACGCGGATTAGAACACGGCACGACAGATGGCTTTGGGTGGATCCCTGGCGACGTGGACCGCATTCGGCCCGACGATCCGCATTTGAAAATCCCACATATGGGCTGGAACGAACTGGTCATCCCCGACGAACCCCATCCGTTTTTGCAGGGGATCGCATCTGGGATGCACGTGTATTTTGTGCACTCTTATCATCTGGTGCCGACCGACCCAATGCAGCGACTGGCGTCTGTGCACTACGGCGCAGAAATCACAGCCGCCGTTGGCCGCGACAATATGGTCGGCACACAATTTCATCCGGAAAAAAGCCAGCATGCGGGCCTTCGGATTATCACGAACTTTTTGCGGTGGACGCCATGATCTTTTTTCCTGCGATTGATTTAAAAGACGGCAACTGTGTGCGTTTGGTTCACGGCGATATGGATCAGGCGACGGTGTTCAATGATGACCCAGCCGCACAGGCACAGGCGTTTTCGGAAGCCGGATGCACGTGGTTGCACATGGTCGATTTGGATGGTGCCTTTGCGGGCAAACCAGCCAACGCTGATGCGGTTTCAAACGTGCTTGATTGCGTGGATATGAAAGTCCAGTTGGGTGGCGGCATCCGAAATATGCAAACCATTGAAGGTTGGCTCGACCGGGGTCTTAGCCGCGTGATCCTGGGCACCGTTGCCGTGCGCGATCCCGACCTGGTACGTGAAGCATGCAAGGCATTTCCCGGGCAAGTCGCTTTGGGCATCGATTCCAGAGATGGCTTCGTCGCGGTCGAAGGTTGGGCCGATGTGACGGAATTGAAAACCGAAGACTTGGCGAAACAATTCGAAGACGCCGGCGCGTCCGCACTGATCTTTACCGACATCGGTCGCGATGGCGCGATGCAGGGCCCGAACCTGGAAGCGACGATTTCCCTCGCGAACGCTGTCGATATTCCCGTCATTCTGTCAGGCGGTGTGTCGTCGATGGACGATCTGCATCAGATCAAGGCCGAGGCGGGCGACATGTTCGAAGGTGTGATCTCTGGTCGCGCCGTCTACGACGGGCGCATCGATCCCCGCGCTGCGGTCGCGTTGCTGCAGGGGAGTGCCGGGCAATGAGCCTCAAGGTTCGCATCATTCCGTGCCTGGACGTCGACAATGGCCGCGTCGTCAAAGGCGTGAACTTTGTTGATTTGGTCGACGCCGGTGACCCGGTCGAACAGGCCCGTGTCTATGATGCGGCGGGGGCGGACGAGCTTTGCTTTTTGGACATCACGGCCAGTCATGAAAACCGCGAAACGATTTTTGATGTGGTCGTGCGTACGGCAGAACAGTGCTTCATGCCGCTGACTGTCGGGGGTGGGGTACGCACCACTGAGGACATTCGCAAACTTTTGTTGGCGGGCGCGGACAAGGTGTCGATCAACACGGCGGCCGTGCACAATCCAGAGTTTGTTCGCGAAGCCGCCGAGAAATTTGGCACGCAATGTATCGTCGTCGCGATTGATGCCAAGGCGACAGGGCCAGATACGTTCGAGATTTTCACCCACGGCGGTCGCAAAGAAACGGGCATCGATGCCGTTAAGTGGGGCCAGAAAATGGAAGAGCTGGGTGCGGGTGAAATCCTGCTGACATCCATGGACCGGGATGGGACCAAAGTTGGCTTTAACCTGCCGCTGACGCGCGCGGTCGCGGATGCCGTCGGTATTCCCGTGATCGCATCGGGTGGTGTCGGCGAACTGGATCATCTGGTCGAAGGTGTCACCGAGGGTCACGCGTCCGCTGTCCTCGCAGCCTCGATTTTTCATTTCGGGACCTATACGATCCACCAGGCCAAAGAACACATGCGCAATGCAGGCGTCGCGATTCGGGATACATGAATTATGTCTGATCAAATTAATGTGGAAATATTGACGCGACTGTTCGAGGTGATCGAAAGCCGTCGTGGTGCCGACGCGTCGTCATCGTATACCGCGAAACTGCTATCGGGCGGTGCGCCCAAGATTGGAAAGAAACTGTCTGAAGAGGCCGCTGAAGTCACTATCGCCGCGCTTTCCGAAGGAAAAGATGCGGTCATGGCTGAAAGTGCGGACTTGTTATATCACCTGATGGTCATGTGGGCCGTGATGGATGTGAAACCCGAAGACGTCTATGCCGAGTTGGCGAAACGCGAGGGTATTTCCGGTATCGACGAAAAGAACAGCCGGACAGATAAATAAGAGGCCGAGGATATGAGCTACGACGACCAAAACATTTTTGCCAAAATCCTTCGCGGTGAAATTCCCTGCGACAAAGTGTTCGAGGATGATCACTGTCTGGCGTTCAACGATATCGCACCGCAGGCCCCGGTCCACACATTGGTGATCCCAAAAGGTCCCTATGTCAGTCTGGATGATTTTCATGCCAATGCATCGGACGCTGAAATCGCCGGGTTTGTCCGTGGCATTGGTACCGTGGCGCGCATGAAAGGCGTCGCTGAAGACGGCTATCGGATCATTTCCAACATCGGTGAAAATGGCCACCAGGAAGTCCCGCATCTACACGTTCATGTGGTGGGTGGTCGCCCGATTGGTCGGATGCTTAGCAAGCCACGGGATTGAGTTTTTGTCGCGATGAAATGCTGAGCTGAGTCGAGTTCAGCATGACGAATGACTATCGGGGGCAGGTCTATCGATCACCCAGTAGGCTTTGACTCTGTTCCAAAACCTTATCGACGGGTATTGCCGCCACACAGGGAAACACTTCGAACTTGTTCGCTCGTTTGTGACACCGCCAAAAGCAGTGATAACAATCCATGATCTCGTAAACAAAGCGCGCATTGGTTGGGCGCACATGTTCAGGATACGGCACAAAGCTGGTGAAATGGCCGCCACCCACAACAACAATGGTAGGGGCCCCTAAGGCAATCGACAAATGCGCAGGACCGGTATCGTTACTGATTACAAGGGCTGCATGCTTCATCAACGTCAACAATTCTGGAAGCGTGGTTTGTCCCGTAAGATCGGTAATACCCGATTTCTTAGAGGCCTTGCGTAGCAAAGCGGCATCCCACCTTTCATCACGTGTGCCCACGAACGCAACGCGATATCCCTCGGCCAAAAATTTTTCGGCTGCTTCAACATACGAATCAAAGGGCCAGCGACGACCAGGCTCATTACTTCCCGGGTTCATCAAAACATAGGGGCCATCCTTGGCGAAATCGGGTGCGGGCTGGTTCCATTCTATTTGCGGTGGGGTAGGCTGAATGGTCTTCTCAGCCAGGCGAGAAACGAAAGTGAAGTGCCGGTCGATTTCGTGCGTCGGGTAAGAGCCGGTATCTATCACTTCATCATACTGACTCAAGTAAAACGTGAATTCGGACCGCGTTGGCTCGTTCACGTAGGGCATTGACGTGATGGTCTTTTCCGCACTCGAAACCCAGACCAAGCTATCCGCCATCATCGCGCGCCGCAGGTAAGAGTCACAGACCGTCATTTTTGGCGCAAGGCGACGCACCATAAGATTGATGCGGAACCGATACAGTGGACGACGCGCGTAGGCATGTTCTTCGATGGTCACAACATTGTAATCACCAAAAACGATATCGGTGATGGGACCCCAACTATCGCAACCAAGCACCGTAATTTCATCTTTGGCGATGCCCAAGGCATCAGCATAGTGGTCCAAGCTGGACCGAAACAGCACCATATCGCCAATGCCATCCATACGAACGACAAGCACACCACTGGGCTTTTTGAAGACCGGCCAGTGTTTGGCCATCAAGTCGAGGGGTCGGAACAACCACCAACGACGGCGCATGCCGGCGGGAAATAAGCGCCAAAATCGAGATGCATGAACAGCCACACGCCCAGACTTTGATGCCTGATTGTTACTCCCCTCTGCGGATGTTTCCATGGTCCCCGAATCCATCTGAATAGCTTAGTCTCGGTGGCGGGGTCGCTCAACCAGCGCTTCGGGCACGCATTTCTTTTTTACGTTCGTGCGGGTCTAACAACTTCTTACGCAAACGAAGCGTATTGGGTGTGACTTCTAGCAACTCATCATCGTCGATGTAGGCGATGGCTTCTTCTAGATTGCGCTGACGCGGCGGCGTCAGGCGGACAGTTTCATCCGTACCCGATGCCCGGAAGTTGGTCAGCTGCTTCGATTTCATCGGGTTCACTTCAAGATCATTTTCGCGGCTGTTTTCGCCGATGATCATTCCTTCGTATACCGGGACGTTATGACCGACGAACAACTCGCCACGTTCCTCTAGGCTGACAAGCGCGTAGGAGTTTGTTTTACCGGTCGCATTAGAAATCAACACACCGTTGCGGCGTCCAGGCACAGGCCCAGCATATGGCGCATAGCCATGAAAGATTCGGTTCAAAACGCCCGTGCCACGGGTTTCAGTCATGAATTCACCGTGATACCCGATCAGACCACGCGACGGCACAACATAGGATATCCGCGTTTTTCCGCCACCGGTTTGGCGCATATCGGTCATTCGACCTTTGCGCATATTCAGAGCCTCAACAACGACGCCGGAATATTCTTCATCGACATCAATGGTGACATCTTCGACCGGTTCCATTTGTTGACCACTTTCGGGGTCCGTCTTGAACAGAACCCGCGGGCGCGAGATCGAGAGCTCGAACCCTTCGCGGCGCATCTGTTCGATCAAAACACCCAATTGCAATTCACCGCGACCGGCCACATCAAACGCTTCTTTGTTTTCAGTTTCCGAAATGCGGATAGCAACATTACCCTCTGCTTCGCGCATCAAGCGATCACGGATAACCCGCGATGTTACCTTCCCGCCGTCTTGTCCGGCATAAGGTGACGAATTGATCATGAACATCACGGCCAGGGTCGGCGGATCAATGGGCTGCGATTGTAAAGGTTCCGACACTTCTGGCGCACACAGCGTATCCGCCACGGTTGCTTTGCTCAGACCTGAAATCGCGATGATGTCTCCGGCTTCACCCTGATCGATGGGGACGCGTTTCACATCACGGAACGCCAAGATTTTCTGCACGCGCCCGCTTTCGATGGTTTTACCATCGCGGCTTAATGCTTTGATTGTTTGATTTTGCTTTACTGAACCGGACAAAACGCGACCTGTCAGAATGCGGCCCAAAAATGGATCAGCTTCGAGTGTCGTGACCAACATCTGAAAATCACCGGCCTCGTCAACATCGGGCGAGGGGACGCGTTCTACGATGCATTCCAACAACGGTTTCAGATCGCCGGAGCCGGCTTCTGGGTCAGGGCTGGCCCAACCGTCGCGACCGGACGCGAACAACGTTGGGAAATCCAACTGCTCGTCGTCGGCATCCAACGCCGCAAATAGATCAAATACTTCGTCTTGGACTTCAAACGGGCGCGCGTCGGGCTTGTCGACTTTGTTGACAACAACAATGGGGCGCAGGCCAAGTTTCAGTGCCTTGGACGTCACGAATTTGGTTTGTGGCATCGGGCCTTCGGACGCATCGACCAGCAACACCACGCCATCGACCATCGACAAGATCCGCTCTACTTCGCCACCGAAATCGGCGTGGCCAGGGGTATCGACGATGTTGATGCGATGATCGTTCCATTCGACGGATGTGCACTTGGCCAAGATCGTGATGCCACGCTCTTTCTCAAGTTCACCTGAGTCCATGACCCGCTCGGCGACTTTCTGGTGGGCATGAAAAGCACCACTTTGTTGAAGCAGGGCATCAACCAATGTGGTCTTCCCATGATCGACGTGCGCGATGATCGCGATGTTACGTAACTGCATTTTTGTATTCCTAGTGGGGCCCGATCGGATTAGCCGTCGAGCGCCTTAATCAAATGTTGCACACCCGCTGATGGCCGTGCACCAATTTGCTGAATGATAAGTGCTGCGAGCAAACTGCCGAGTGTCGCCGCCTGTTTCAAATTCTTGCCCGATGTGTATGCGGCCAAAAATCCTGCTGCATAGGCATCCCCGGCACCTGTGGTATCAACCAGTTTGTCGGTGGGCTTGGTCGGGACAGTAATCATTTCGTCCGGCGTCACGATGACGGAGCCTTTTTCCGACCGTGTCAGGGCGACGATTTCGGCCATGCCCTGGATTTTGTCAGCGGCCACGTAGAAATCATCGACTTCAAACAAAGATTTAATCTCTTCTTCGTTGGCGAAAACGATATCCACGTGATCTTTGATGAATGAGCGAAAACCATCGCGATGCCGGTCGACGCAGAATGGGTCGGACAACGTCAGCGCAATTTTACGCCCTGCGTCGTGGGCTTCGCCTGCGGCGTGGAAAAATGCTTCTCGGGCGGGGGCCGGGTCCCAAAGATATCCTTCAAGATAAGTGACTTTGGCATCGCGCACCTGCGCTAAGTCCAAATGCTTTGGTCCGAATTCGACACATGCGCCCAAATACGTTTGCATGGTGCGCTGACCGTCAGGGGTGATCAATACTAGGCAAGTGGCTGTCGGCGCACCGTCTTTAGCGCGCTCGGTCTCGAATGTGACACCCGCACCACGAATATCATGGGCAAAGACAATACCCAGTTGATCCGCTTTGACCTTTCCGGCAAAGGCCGCTTTGCCACCCAGCGCAGCGACGCCTGCCAAGGTGTTTGCCGCGGAACCGCCAGAACTCTCGACCGCTTGGCCGGTTTTCTCATACAGCTCCATTTGCTCTTCAAAACTGACAAGCGTCATCGCGCCCTTTTGCAGATCATTATCCACCAAGAACGAATCGTTGGTCTGTGCCAAGATATCGACGATTGCATTGCCGATCCCAAGTACATCGATGGTCGGTTCACTCATTTCTTAACCCTTGTCAGGAGACGCTGGAAGCGCGCGGAGTATAGCGATATGGTATTGCGGAGCAAGCATAGCGAACGTATCTCTCTAATGAATATAGCATTAGACTTACGTGTCTTGTGAAGATGTATGGTTAATGAATTGTTCACAATGTATTTTTCATGATCATTAAAGTGTTAATTTAAGCAGATGCCTGTAGCCGGTTGAAACAAAAGCAAATTCAATTTCAATCGACTTTCTATTGAATAAAATGGTGTAAAATCAAAATGTTAAAAGCGCTTTCTCAAGGTATTGGCCAACTAAACGATAAAGCCACACGTAAGTATTTGTGGTTCTCTGTCGGCGCGGCGGTGATTACGTTTTTCACTTTGTGGACTTTTATCGCTTGGCTCCTCAGCGAAACAGCGATTTCTAGCATAGGTTGGCTTGAGAGCATCATTGATATTTTAGGGGGTCTAGCGACGGCCGTTTTGACCTGGGTCTTGTTCCCTGCAACCGTGAGTGCCGTGATCGGATTCTTTTTGGATCAAGTTGCGGAGTGCGTTGAGAACAGGCACTACCCGACGCTGCCGAAAGCTGATGGTCAACCGATTAGCGAGGCGATTGTGACCACAGCCAAATTCTTTGGGATGTTGATCGGGCTGAACATTTTATTGTTGCCCTTCTTGTTCTTTGGGCCCGTCTACCCCGTCGTGTTTTATGCTGTGAACGGCTATTTGATCGGGCGCGAATACTTCGAAATGGTCGCCGTCCGCCGGGTATCAATTGCAGACGCGACAAGCCTGCGAAAGCAACATCAAGGGACGATCATCATGATGGGCGTGGCGATTGCGTTCTTGTTGACCATTCCCATAGTGAACCTGTTAATGCCGGTAGTCGCCACCGCCGCCATGGTGCATTTGTTTCACGGCTGGCGGCCAGAGGGCATGGCGCGCACCCCCGTAACAGGTTAAAGTATTGAGGTGTCGGATTCGGCGCTGAGACAGTCCTTGGCATATCTGGGGAGCAGGTAGGTGTTTGGTAAAAAGAAAGATGACGACGGTGCGGTTAAACCCGCAACCGACGGGGTGGAGGCAAAAGATATGAGCGACGACGCAGCTGATTCGGATACAGGCTCTGCCCCACCATTGAAGCCATTTTCCCGTCGTGGGTCCCACGCCCCGACGAAGCCCCCGTTATCAACATCGCACCTGCCGGAATACCAGCGCCGTGCGCCCGATATTCCAGGATCGGCACCACGCCGATTGGATCGCCCTCGCTCGGGCGAAACCGAGAGCAGGCGCCTGATTGTCGGCCGAGACATTCAGCTGAATGGCGAGATCACCGAA
The DNA here is from genome assembly GCA_965659695.1 of Rhodospirillales bacterium. Classification (GTDB taxonomy): domain Bacteria; phylum Pseudomonadota; class Alphaproteobacteria; order Rhodospirillales; family Casp-alpha2; genus UBA4479. The sequence goes on along the minus strand of CBFHXC010000001.1, from coordinate 57,934 downwards.
TGCGACAAATTGGTCGTCGAGGGTCACGTTGAAATCAAGCTGCCCGGCGCACGTGTCCTCGAAGTTTCGCCCAACGGGTTCTTTAAGGGAAACGCCGAAGTCGAAGAAGCTGACATCAGCGGTCGTTTCGAAGGGGATTTGACCGCACGCGAACGCCTGATTATCCGCGCCGGGGGCCGGGTCAACGGCACCGTTCGCTATGGCCGGATCGTCATCGAGTCAGGTGGTGAAATCGCTGGTGATATGCAGACGCTGGAACCATCGGAGCGCCCAGCAGAGACTGACAACGATAGTGACGACTAAGTCTCTGCGAAATCACGCTTTTTTAGTCTTCATCGTGCTTGTTTTGTCGGCTTGTGCAGCGAGTGATGGGCCCACGCCGCCATCAGCAGAAATACCGCAGCCTACCGCGTCTCAGCCAACTCAGACCGCTCGCGTGCCTGCGCCCACAACTATCGAACGCGAGATCAAAGCCCCGAAACCAGCCGATATCATGGGCTCGCCGTCGTCCAAGTTGGTATCAGCATTGGGCAGTGCGACCCTGGTACGAACCGATATTGGTGCAGAGATTTGGCAATACCGCACCGACGAATGTGTGCTTTTCGTATTCCTGTATCCAGGCGAGAGGGAAATGGCGGTCAGGCACATCGATTCACGGGGCGGGCCAACCCCAGAAAGCTGTATCCGCTCTGTGGTGAAAAACAAATTATCGCGTAAATTGGGCTAAAATAGGCCAAAATGGCGCTTAAACCGTCGTTTTACCCTTAAATTTGCAATATTCGATCACCGGGCATTCTGGGCAATCTGGCTTGCGGGCCTTGCATACATAGCGGCCGAGCAAAATCAGCCAGTGATGGGCGTGAAGCGCAAATTCATCAGGCGTTCGCTTGACCAGCTTCTTTTCAACTTCGACCACGTTTTTGCCGGGGGCCAATCCTGTACGGTTGGAAACCCTGAAAATATGCGTATCGACGGCAATGGTCGGGATGCCAAAAGCCTCGTTCCGAACCACGTTTGCGGTCTTTCTTCCGACACCGGGCAACGCCTCTAGGGCCTCTTGGTCATTGGGGACTTCGCCGTCATGTTCCTCGACCAGTATTTTGCTGAGGGCCACGACATTTTTGGCCTTATTGTTGTATAGGCCGATGGTCTTGATGTATTCCTTCAAGCCCTCAACACCCAAGTCCACCATCGCCTGGGGCGTACTGATCAGCTCAAACAGTGGGCCGGTGGCTTTATTGACCCCGACATCGGTCGCTTGTGCTGACAGCGTGACCGCGACCAACAGCGTATAAGAATTCACATAATGCAATTCTGTTCGTGGGGCGGGATTATCTTCACGCAAACGTGCATAAAACGCCGGAATATCAGCTTTCTTCATGGCTCTGTTATCTCTTAAATTACGTTGAGGGGAAACCCGATTGTTGTGAAGCTGCTTTGAACGATTACAATATGCATATGAGTTCAGATACCAAAACACCTCCTGCCCCCAATCACGATGATAAGAGTGCTGTGCGCTTCTCCAAAGTGTTGCGTCCGCACCGCAGTTCCAGCGACCGCGATGTCAAAATCGTATCCGCGTTCGTGTTCTTTTTGTTCATCCCGACCGGCACCGCATTTCTGGTCGCAGGGGCCTGGCCTGTTTTTGGGTTCATGGGATTAGAAGTCGCAGGTTTGATCTTTGCGATTTGGTTTAATCACAAAATAGGTTCGGCGTTTGAGGCCATTACCATTACCGATACCGAGTTTCGTCTTTCCAAGGTCGATCATTGGGGCAAACGCAGTTACTGGACCGAGAAACCGCAATGGCTGAAAGTCAGATTTGACGAACCATCCAAACAATTGATCGTCGGGGTGCACGGCCGCCATGTGGTGATCGGCAAATTTTTGATGGAATCAGAGCGCGAGGCATTGGCCGAAGTCCTGCAACACGAGGTCCGTCGCGCAACATTACCGCCGCATCTGGCGATGGGTTAAAGCCCCCTCACCTATCCTCTCCCCCTAGAAGGGGAGAGGGATTATATCGAGTCACTTTTGCACAGGATCCCTCTCCACCATGAAATGGTGGAGAGGACAGGAGAGGGGGGGGTCAGAGCCCCAATACATCTTGCATCGAATAAAGACCGGGTGCTTTGCCCTCGGTCCAAAGCGCCGCACGGATCGCACCCTTGGCGAACAAACCACGGTCAGATGCTTTATGCGTCAATTCGATCCGCTCATCGTCGGATGCAAACATCACCGTGTGATCGCCAACGACCATACCACCGCGCAACGTCGCGAAACCGATGTCGCCGCGGGTGCGCTCGCCGGTAAATCCATCCCGTACTCGTTGAGAAACCTTTTCGAGATCAACACCACGGCCATCGGCAGCGGCTTGGCCCAATGCCAATGCGGTGCCAGACGGCGCATCCACTTTGTGGCGGTGGTGCATTTCCAAAACCTCGATATCGAAATCATCGCCCATCATGCGCGCCGCCTGTTCAGTCAACACCTGCAGCACATTCACGCCGACGGAATAATTCGCCGCCTGCACGATAGCGACACGGCCCGCAGCACTTTCGATTTCAGATTGTTGGGTGGCGTCCAATCCGGTGGTGCCCGGGATCAACGCAGTGTTGGTCTCGGCTGCCAATTTTGCGTGTGCGACGGTCGCGGCTGGTGCTGTGAAATCAACCACGGCATCGCTCACCGCAAACAAGTCCGCAGCGTTATCGACAATGGATAATCCTGATGCAGGCAACCCAGCCAATACAGCGGGGTCTTGGCCGACAAGCTCGCTGCCCGGCATTTCAGACCCGCCCGCGAGTTCAGCGCCCGGCGTCTCGTCGACGGCCTTGATCAGCATCCGACCCATCCGTCCGGCACATCCGACAATCCCGATTTTCATGGCTGCTCTCCCGCATAAATCATTCGGCGGCATCTTACGAATTTAATGGCGAGTGTCACGTGAGAACGCCCCCTCACCTGTCCTCTCCCCCCTATAACGCTGGGAGAGGAACCCTGTTTTAGAGTTACTCGATCTCATCCCTCTCCCCCTGACAGGGGGAGAGGCTAGGTGAGGGGGTTAATCCCTAAGATCTTCCCAAAGCTCTTTGACTTTGTCCAAAAACCCGGTGGACTCGGGGCTGTGTTTTTTGACCTGTTTTTCGTCGCCCGAGAATTCTTTGAGGAGTTCTTTTTGCTTCTTGGTCAGGTTGACCGGCGTTTCGACAAAAATTTGCACAAACATGTCACCGCGGTTTTCGGAGCGCAGCACCTTCATCCCCTTGCCACGCAGGCGCAATTGGTGGCCCGTCGGTGTGCCTTCGGGGATGGTGACGCGGACCAATTTGCCCTCGATCGTTGGCACTTCGATTTGGCCGCCAAGCGAGGCGACCGTCATCGGGACCGGAACGCGGACATAGATATCAGCCTGATCGCGCTTAAAGAAGCGATGCGGTTTGACTGAGATAAAGATATAAAGATCGCCCGCCGGCGCACCACGCAGACCTGCTTCGCCTTCGCCGGCCAACCGGATACGTGTGCCTTCTTCGACGCCGGCCGGAATATTCACCGACAGCGTTTTGTCTTTTTGTGTACGACCAGCACCACCACAGGCGCGGCATGGGTCGGCGATTGTTTGGCCGGTGCCCTGGCACGTTGGGCAACCGCGTTCGACGGTAAAGAACCCGGACTGTGACCGAACACGTCCAGCCCCACCACAGGTGCCGCAGCTCACGGGTGCCGCCCCACCTTCTCCACCGGTGCCGGTGCAGCTGTCACAAATCACAGAAGTCGGTACACGAATGTCCGTCTTTAGACCGTTAAAGGCTTCTTCTAGGGTGCATTCCATGTTGTAGCGAAGGTCAGAGCCCCGTCCGGGACCGCCACCGCCGCCACGACCGCCGCCACCGCCGCCCATGAAGTCGCCAAACATTTCTTCGAATATATCGGCGAAACCACCTTGGCCGCCGCCGCCGAAACCACCGCCGCCAAAGCCGCCACCACCTGGTCCACCGCCTTCGAAAGCTGCGTGTCCAAAGCGATCATAGGCCGCACGCTTGTCGTCGTCTTTGAGGACTTCATACGCTTCATTGACTTCTTTGAAGTTCTTTTCTGCCTCGGCATCATCTGGGTTGCGGTCCGGGTGATACTGCATGGCAAGCTTGCGATAAGCCTTCTTCAGCTCAGCCGCGTCGGCATCTTTCGATACCCCAAGACTTTCGTAATAATCTCGTTTTGCCATGTCCGTTTATACCCCCGAAGCATGATCACCCATTCACCGGGCCCCGATTTCTCGGGACCCGTAAATGAATGACGGCGTGAACCGTTACTTCTTGTCTTGGTCCGGATCGACCTCTTCGAAGTCCGCATCGACAACGGTATCGTCATCGTCTTTCTTCGAGCTGGCCCCTGCATCGTCTGTACCGCCTGTCGCTTGCGCGGCTTCGGCTTCTTCTTGTTGAGCTTTGTACATCGCTTCGCCCAACTTCATGGATACTTGAGACAGGGTCTCGGTCTTGGTGTTGATCGCTTCCAAATCGTCGCCTTCGATGACATCACGAAGTTCCGTGACTGCGGTTTCGATCGCCGTTTTGTCTTCGGCAGGAATTTGATCACCGTATTCGCCCAGGCTCTTTTCGGTGGCGTGGATCATGCTGTCCGCGTTATTGCGGGCATCGACCAATTCACGACGCTTTTTATCATCCTCGGCATTTTGTTCGGCATCTTGAACCATTTGTTCGATGTCATCATCGGACAGACCGCCGGACGCCTGGATACGGATTTGTTGTTCCTTACCCGTGGCTTTGTCCTTGGCAGACACGTTGACGATACCGTTGGCATCGATGTCAAAGGTGACTTCGATCTGCGGCATACCGCGCGCCGATGGTGGAATGCCGACCAAATCAAACTGGCCCAGCAATTTGTTATCGGCCGCCATTTCACGCTCGCCCTGGAAGACCCGAATGGTCACCGCAGACTGGTTGTCTTCGGCGGTCGAGAATGTTTGGCTTTTCCGGGTCGGGATCGTCGTGTTGCGATCGATCAAGCGAGTGAACACACCGCCCAGGGTTTCGATCCCCAGCGACAATGGCGTGACATCCAACAATAGGACGTCTTTGACATCACCCTTCAATACGCCGCCCTGAATAGCTGCGCCGATGGCGACAACTTCATCAGGGTTCACACCCTTGTGTGGCTCGCGGCCAAAGTGATTTTTAACGATCTCGATGACTTTTGGCATCCGGGTCATACCACCGACCAAAATGACTTCGTCGATTTCGCCCGCGCTGACGCCCGCATCTTTGAGCGCGTTTTTGCATGGCGTGATCGTCCGCTCGACCAAATCCTCGACAAGTGTCTCGAACTTGGCACGAGACAGTTTGATGTTCAGGTGTTTCGGTCCGGACTGATCAGCCGTGATAAATGGCAGGTTCACTTCAGTCTGTGACGTCGAAGATAACTCGATTTTGGCTTTCTCGGCTGCTTCCTTCAGACGCTGCAATGCCAGCTTGTCTTCACGAAGATCGATGGAGTTATCTTTTTTGAACTCGTCGGCTAGGTAATCGACGACGCGGTTGTCGAAGTCTTCACCCCCTAAGAATGTATCACCGTTGGTGGATTTTACTTCGAAGACGCCATCACCGATTTCGAGGACGGACACATCAAACGTACCACCACCCAAGTCATAGACGACGATGGTGCCGCTGTCTTTTTTCTCAAGACCATATGCCAACGCAGCCGCTGTCGGCTCGTTGATGATCCGCAGTACTTCAAGGCCAGCAATCTTGCCCGCGTCTTTTGTCGCTTGGCGCTGTGAGTCATTGAAATACGCAGGGACCGTGATCACGGCTTGCTCAACTGTCTCACCCAAATAGCTTTCGGCAGTTTCTTTCATCTTTTGCAGGATGAACGCCGAGATCTGCGATGGAGAGTAGTTCTTGCCTTCGGCTTCGACCCACGCATCGCCGTTGTCACCCTTTACGATGTTATAGGGGACAACCTTTTTATCTTTTTCTGTAACGGGGTCGTCATACCGGCGCCCAATCAGGCGCTTAATGGCAAATAATGTGTTTTCTGGGTTGGTCACTGCTTGGCGTTTTGCGGACTGCCCGACAAGGCGCTCGCCCGATTCTGCAAAGGCAACCATTGATGGTGTGGTCCTGGCACCTTCGGCATTTTCAATCACCTTGGCGGTAGAACCATCCATGACAGCCACACAAGAGTTTGTGGTGCCCAAATCGATACCGATAACTTTACTCATGTCTTCCTCACTTTCTGCGGCAATCGCCCCGGCCTATTTCAGCGCCAAAAACGATCCCAGTGCTAACATCGTCAATTATGACTTGGTTTGAAGGACGCGAGAGTGGAACCTCTCACAATAACATTACGTCTCTGAGGGGGATATAAGTCCCGAAATTCTCCGCCGCAACGGTTTTTAGCTGTTTTTTGCCTCTAAATCGCTGTTTTTACAGCTCTTCGTCCAAATTTGTCCCTGACGGCTTGCCGGAATCCTCGTAAGCACTGCCACCCTGGGGCTTTGCGGCGTCTTCCATGGTCTGTTCAGACGGCTTGGGGGCTGCTTCTGGTTTCGGACCGCCCTTGGTTACGCCGACTTTGGCCGGGCGCAAAGGCTGCCCATTCAACGAATATCCCACTTCCATGACTTGACCGACTGTGCCGGACGGCTTGGATGGGTCATCGTATTCGAACATGGCTTCGTGGAGTTGTGGATCGAACCGCTCCCCCAGCGGGTCAACGCGGGTGATTCCATTGCGCTCAAACCCCTTTTGCAGGTCTTTGGCGGTCATTTCGATCCCCGTGATCAACCCTTTCAGGTTTTCGTCACTTTCGTAGTTCTTGGGATCAACGGCATCCATGGCGCGACCCAGGTTATCCGCGACCACGGCCATATCGCGGGCAAACCCTGCAATGGCGCGCTTCGTTGCATTTTCGACATCACGCGCGGCGCGTCGGCGGACGTTTTCAGACTCGGCCAAGGCACGCAGCAATTTGTCTTTGGCGTCTGCTAATTCGGCCTCTAAATCAGGGGCTTCGGCAGCCGCAGCATCTGTCGCCTCTTGAATGGTTTCAAGAATGTCATCATCCGAAGATCCCGCCTGTCCAGTTGCTTCAGCTTCAGGTGTTTCGTGCGCAGAAGATTCTGTTGCACCGGCCTCTGGGGCAGGTGTCTCTTGTGGGTTCTCTTCGGGGGTATCAGCTTTTTCTTGGTTATCCATCGTCTTTTCCAAACTCTTGTCGCGTCTGTTTGCGCGTCGTTACCTAAGTCTTTTACCGATCAATTTGGCCGTATAATCGACCATTGGGATGATCCGTGCGTAATTCATTCGGGCCGGCCCAATCACACCAATCGCACCGACAATATTGTTCGTATCATTTCGGTACGGTCCGACAATCATCGAACACCCAGCCAGGTTAAACAGATTGTTGTCCGCCCCGATGAAGATTTGGACTCCTTCGGCGTCATCCGCAAGGGACAATAACTTCAACATTTCCTGGCGGGCTTCTAGCGCCTCGAATAACGTACGAATTCGTTCCAAATCATCGAGGGCCGTGACATCGTTTAGCAGCTTCGACTGCCCTCGCACGATCAGGCGCCCTCCGCCTGCGTTTTCAGCGCCTTCGCCGGACCAAGTGGCCAGGCCACTTTCAACAACCCGTGTGGTCAGGTCATCTAACCGTGCCTGATGGGACTCTAGCTCCGCACGGATTTCCTCGTGGGCTTCTTGCAGGGTCCGCCCAATCAACTTTGCGCTTAGATAATTTGATGCTTCGACCAGCGCAGAGGGCGGTAACCCAAGGGGTGTCGTGATCAGCCGGTTTTCAACCATGCCATTTTCGCTGACCAACACCACCAGCGCTTGGCCGGGGCCTAAATTTACAAATTCAATGTGCTTCAATGGACTATCGGATTTGGGCGCAAAGACCATGCTGGCCGCACCCGTCAGGCCTGCCAGCGTCGATGAGACATCTTCTAAAACCTGATCAGCACTTCTTGATTCAGCCGCCGCCAAGGCCTCGATCTGGTCGCGTTCCGTATCTGACAAATTGCCGACTTCTAAAATACCATCAACGAACAACCGCAGGCCCGCATCTGTAGGAATCCGCCCCGCCGACGTATGCGGCGCGAACAACAACCCGGCGTCTTCCAGATCTGCCATGACGTTGCGCACGGTCGCAGGGGACAGCGCTTGCGCCAATTGACGCGACACCGTGCGCGACCCAACGGGGTCACCGGTTTCGCAATAGGCTTCGACAATCAGCCGAAACACTTCGCGAGAGCGCTCGTTCAATTCTGCAATCATGGTTGTTAATTAGTCTCGGCGCGATATCCCGTCAACGCAACGGGTTTGATCAGATGAATAATGTCCGACTTTACGGCGCGGGGCGAAATCGTTAGCGTGCGCGCCAACAGATACAGGAGTTTTTACAGTTATGCGCCCATCCGGCCGTCAATCCGATCAAATGCGAGATGTCATCCTCGAACTCAACCCTACCAAACATGCCGAAGGGTCATGCATGGCCAAGTTCGGCGATACCCACGTGCTGTGTACCGCCAGTGTTGAACAGCGTGTGCCGCCATGGATGCGGGACTCCGGCAAGGGCTGGGTGACCGCTGAGTACGGCATGCTGCCTCGCTCCACCCATTCACGGATGAACCGCGAGGCCGCCCGCGGCAAGCAATCGGGCCGAACCCAGGAAATCCAACGCCTGATTGGGCGGTCGTTGCGGGCTGTGACCAACCTTGAGGGGATGGGTGAAATTCAGGTCAAGGTCGATTGCGACGTCATTCAGGCCGACGGTGGCACGCGAACCGCCAGCATCACCGGCGCGTACGTGGCGTTGCATCAAGCGTTTGAATACTGTGTGAACCTAGGCATCATGACCGAGGTTCCACTGATCGATAGCGTCGGTGCGGTATCGTGCGGCATTTTTGATGGCACGCCTGTGTTGGATTTGGACTATGATGAAGATTCAAACGCCGAGGCCGACGCGAACTTTGTGCTGACCGGAAAGGGCGGCATCGTAGAAATCCAGGGGACTGCCGAGGCCGATCCTTTTTCCGAAGACGCATTTTTGGAGCTGTTAAGATTGGCTAAAAAAGGCGTTGTGGAATTGAGCGATATCCAAACCGCCGCGTTAAAGGGCTAACCTGAAATGGCGCGGCATTTCGACGAGAAGAAACTGGTCATTGCCAGCCACAACCCGGGCAAGGTTCGTGAAATCGCAGACCTGCTAAGCCCATTTGGGGTCGATGTCGTATCCGCTGGTGAACTGGATTTACAGGAACCCGAAGAGACCGAAGACACGTTCGTCGGCAATGCACTGTTAAAAGCAAATGCCGCCGCCAAGGCATCAGGGCTGCCCGCGCTATCGGATGATTCTGGATTGGCGGTCAACGCATTGGATGGCGCGCCTGGCATTTATTCCGCGCGATGGGCCGGATCGGATAAAGATTTCATGGTCGCCATGAAGCTGGTCGAAGAACTTATGCGTGGGACAGAAGATCGATCCGCCAAGTTCGTTTGCGCGCTGGCATTGGCGTGGCCCGATGGTCACACAGAAGTTTTCGAGGGCACGGTATCGGGCGACATCACATGGCCCCCTGTCGGCGATAAAGGATTTGGCTATGATCCGATCTTCATCGCCGACGGTGAAAGCATCACATTCGCCGAGATGGACCCTGAACGAAAACACGCCATGTCCCACCGCGCCGATGCGTTTCGCCAACTGGTCGCGGCGTGTTTTGATTAGAAGCGCATCCCCCTCACCTGTCCTCTCCCCCGCTTCGCATGGGAGAGGGACCCTGTCGAAATGCAACCCAACCCGATCCCCCTCCCCCTCTCATTGGCTCGCGCCAAATGGATTGGCGACGGAGGAGAGGTTAGGTGAGGGGGGTGTTTAAATGACGAACGATCCAGGCTTTAGCATTTATGTTCACTGGCCATTTTGCCAGACCATCTGCCCCTATTGTGATTTCAATGTCCACGCGCAAACCGACATCGACGACGGCGCATGGCGCGATGGATTGCTCGCTGATCTCAAACACTACGCTAAGGACACCCAAGAACGCACCGTCACCAGTTTATATTTCGGCGGCGGCACGCCGTCGCTGATGCCAGCCGCAACGGTCAGCGCCGTCATCAATGCGGTTGCGGGGCATTGGCTCGTTGCCGACGACATTGAAATTACATTGGAGACCAATCCGACATCATCTGAGCGTGCCCGGTTCCAAGAATTTCATACCGCGGGCGTCAATCGATTGTCGGTTGGCATTCAATCGTTGAATGACAATGCACTCGCATTTCTGGGGCGAGATCACTCTGGTGCTGATGGACTAAAGGCACTGGAAGAAGCGCAGCACATTTTTGATCGCACCACGTTTGATTTGATCTACGCATTGCCGGACCAATCGGCGGATGATTGGAAGCGGGAGTTGGAAAGCGCACTGAGCCATGCAGGCGGTCATGTCTCGCTGTATCAATTGACCATCGAATCCGGCACTGCATTTAACAAGGTGGGCGTCGTCGGCGCCGACCCCGATTTGGCCGCTGACATGTACGACATCACACAAGAGGTCACGGCCGCGCACGGATGCCCCGCGTATGAAGTATCCAATCATGCCGAGCCAGGCGACGAGAGCCGTTATAACTTGTGTGGCTGGCGGGGCGGTGACTACGTCGGCATTGGTCCCGGTGCGCACGGGCGGATTACGCTTGAAGGTCAAGCGTTTGGCACGCACCAGATTCACAACCCCGTGCGCTGGCTAGAGAAAGTCAGCGACGACGGTCATGGCACCGCGAAACGCCGCCCTTTAAGTTCCGAGGATCGCGCGCGCGAGCTGATCATGATGGGATTACGATTGGCCGAGGGGATTGATCTGCAACGTTTTCGGACTGTCACCGGTATTGACGCGGCCCGCATCATCGACACTGACGCAATGCCCCTGCTGGTCGCGGGCGGATTGCTGATCCAGACCGATACCCATTTGGTGGCATCGCCAACAGGTCGCTTGGTGCTGAATGGGGTGTTGGATCGATTGATTATGGAGAAATAGGTTCTCGTCGTCCCGACCGAAGCGAAGCGCGTACCCAAGAATTGTCACCGTCATTCCCGCGAAGGCGGGGATCTATTGCTGAATATTAGACCCCCGCCTTCGCGGGGGTGACGAGATAAAAGCGTCCACAAAATCAGTTGATAGCGGCCTGAAACGTCTCGGGGGCAGGTTCAACAACCCGGCTGGCGCGGCGGGTGATTTCCAGCACCGCAAGCCCGCGTTCCGTCGTGCCATCTGGCATCAGGCGGAAAATACCATCGCGGCCCCAATATCCGTTGGGGGACGCCAAGGTGGCATGCGCAAAGTCGGGTCCGCCCTCGGCTTGGCCCAAAACCGACGCTAATGCTGATGCATCATAGGCCAATGTCGCGAGGCGCGGCGGGGCGGAGCCAAACGTATCGGTGTAGTCCTGATTGAATGAACCCCGCGCCGCCGGTTCTGGTGCCGCATACCATGCACCAACCAATGCCGGTTCAGCGCCTAATCCCGGCACATCCCATTGCCCGGTACCAAGAATTTTCACCACCGCCGGATCGACATCAAAGAACGGCAACAGGGCCGCAATTTTCTGCAACCGTTGACCGCCATCTGCGACCATCAATGCATCAAAGGGCAGGTCGCCGGCCGTTTGCAATTTTTCCAGGCGCTCTAGTGTTTTGATTGACAGCTCGTCGGTGCGTCCTTGGAGTTCGGCAATCTGACGTTCCAATTCACGTTTGCGATTATCAAAGTCAGAAATCTGTCGTACCACGTCGGTAAAATCATCTGCCGACGGGTCATACAGGCGTGCCTTGGTAATCTCGACTCCATACTGCAAAGCCATCTCGCGCATGGCTTGCAACACAGTCGAGCCATAAGTGGTGTCGGGTGCCAACAAACCAAAACGTCGATACCCGCGACGGGCGGTCAACGATATCACACGCTCGGTCTCGGCAGACGGTAGAAATCCCATGACATAAACACCGCCACCCGCGACCGTGCGATCACTGGAAAACGCCATCACAGGCACATTCGCAGCCCGCGCAATGGGCCCAACCATCTGAACGGACGCCGCTAATAACGGGCCGATAATCATTTTTGCCCCATCGCCAATCGCAACCTGGGCAGCGGTTAATGCACCCTCGGGTGTGCCGGCGGTGTCATGGGGAAGCAATTCAAATCGTTCGTCGGCGAATTGGAACAAGGCCATTTGCGCTGCGTTCAACATGGCCTGGCCCAATTTCGCGTTGGGTCCACTCAGGGGCACCAAAATCGCGACCCGCACCGCATCAAAATTCGCGATGGGGACTGTAGAGGTCATGATTTCAGATGGGGTGATGGACGGGTTGCCTGGGCGGTTTAATAGCTCTGCCAACGATGGTAAGGGCTCTCCAGCGCGGGCACTTGGCGCATTGGACGGCACAGATGGCACGCCCACTGGCGGCGGTGTGCGTGGTCCTGAAACGGGCGGTAGAGCCTGAGTACGTGGGATTGCTGCGCCTACTTCTGGTGCTGGCCCTGGACCGGCGACCATCGGCTTTCCTTGCTCGCCGCTTGTGTTTGCGGTTTGTTGGCATGCCGACAGCAATAGGGGTAAGCACAATGCCGCGACAAGGATCATCATCGGGCGATTCCGACGAGGGACAGGGCGGGATACGGGACGGGAAACGAACTGGTTCTGCATCGGCCTCTCGTTCACAAGTTGACGCCGAACGTAGCGCCTCGGCTGAGTACAGTAAACCATCTGAAACGCAGCTCGCCCAGATTACGCCCGGACTTTATTTGGTCGCAACGCCAATTGGAAATGCGCGCGACATTACGCTTCGCGCCATTGATGTATTGCAGGCCGCAGATGTGCTGGCATGCGAAGATACCCGTGTGACCCGGAAATTGTTGTCGGTCCATAATATTCGCCCTGATCGCCTTGTTTCCTATCACGAACACAACGCCGCCGAGATGCGACCTAAATTGATTGAACAGTTGGAATTGGGCAAAATCGTGGCGTTGGTGTCAGATGCAGGCACACCGATGATTAATGATCCTGGGTTTCGCATGGCCCAGGATTGCCGCGAACTGGACATTCCCGTTCACGCCATCCCCGGTGCATCGGCCGTGACAACCGGATTAATGCTGGCTGGATTGCCGACGGACCGTTTTATGTATTGCGGGTTTCCACCGCCGAAGCAGGGCAAAAAAACCACATGGCTAGGCGAGCTTAAAAACACGGACACAACGTTGGTGTTTTTAGAATCAGCCAAGCGACTGGCCGCGTCGCTGACAGATATGGCCGATGTGTTGGGCGACCGGGACGTGGCCGTGGTTCGTGAAATGACCAAGAAATTCGAAGAAACCCGGCGTGGTAAATTATCTGACCTTTCCATCCATTACCAAGAAGAGGGACCACCCAAAGGTGAAATCACCATTGTCGTTGGCCCCCCGCTGGAGGGTGATGAAATGAGCGATACCGAAATCGATACCATGTTAAAAGACGCGATGAAGACAGAGCGGATCAAGGACGCGGCCAATATGGTCGCCGCTGCGAGTGGGCGATCTAAACGGGATTTGTACAATCGTGCCCTGGCATTAAAGGACAGTGAACTCTAGCGACGTTTTGCAAATGCGGGTTCCCGAACGGCGGCGAGTTCGCCAACGACATGAATGGCGCGGCCGTGCCGCCGAGATCATCGCCATATGGTGGCTGCGCCTGCGCGGTTATCAGATTGAAGGCCATCGCATAAAAACCCCTGCGGGCGAGATCGATTTAATCGCCAAGCAGCATAAGGTCATGGTGTTCGTTGAAGTCAAATTGCGGCCCACACACGACATGGCCTTGTATTCAGTTTCTCATCGCCAACAACAACGTATCGTGCGGGCAGCACATGCCTATGTCGCCTCAAAATCGCCACGGTCCCCCATTGATATGCGGTTCGATGTCATTACGCTGACCCCTTGGTCATGCCCGCGCCATGTTATCGACGCGTGGCGCCCTGACTAAACCTTCTGTGCCTATACCTCTCTGATAAAGGTTTAATGGCGCCAGCGGATTTGGCATCATGTCTGTGATTCGTGCACACCTAAACAGGAATTTACCATGCACCCGAAAACGACCCCGACGAGATCCGCAACACACAAGACATATCGGCGTAGGTCTTCTGTGTTTACCATTTTCGCCGCGCTTTTCCTGATGATGGGATTAAGCGGCTGTGCAGGGTTTTTAGTGGGTGCAGCGGCTACCGCTGGGGTCGCGGCGTTTGACGAGCGGGGCATCAAACAAGTTGCGATCGATACGCAAACATCGACCAATATTCGTGGCAAGTTGTTCAACCGTACGGACGATTTATTTCAGGATGTCGGCGTCGAAGTGCATGAAGGGCGCGTGCTGATGACTGGCCGTGTGCCCACAGAAGAAATGCGCGCCGACGCGATCAAAATTGCATGGTCCGTCGAAAACGTTGCTGACGTGATCAACGAAATCAACGTCAGCGAAAATCCCTTAAGTGACATCGCAAACGATAGTTGGATCACAACGAAGCTTAAATCCAAACTGACCTTTGATGGTGATGTTTTGGCCATCAATTACGCCATCGAAACCGTTGGCGGTGTGATCTATTTGATCGGCATCGCGCAAAGCCAAGAGGAACTAGATCGCGTAATCAATCACGCGCGCGATGTCAGCTACGTCAAACGTGTCGTCAATCATGTGCGTATCAAAGATCCAGAAACAACCAAGGAGCAGGAGAAAAAAGCATCGTGATCAGACGCGCCGACATCGTTGAGCAAATCAATCGTGCCTGCGAAACAGATGATCACGCGCTTAACATTTCCGAACTTGCGGTGCTGGTCGGCGCTCTAGATCGCCCAGCATTGCCAATCGATAGATACCAAAGACATTTCGCAAACTTGGCCGAAAAAGTCGGCAAGTACGCCCGCGATGACGCAGGCCCTGTGCCAGCCGACGAGATGGCGGATGCACTGAAACAAATCCTTAACCGCAATTATGGCTATGGTCCGGGTGATCATACGTCGGATGTGGACTGCTATGATTTGACACGTGTTGTCGATAGCCGTGCTGGGTCGAGCGAGACGCTCGCCATGCTTTATGTCGAAACCGCCCGACGGTTGGACTGGACGTGCGAGGCATTGCAGGTCCCTGGCCGATTGCTGATACGCCTCGAAAGTTTGGGTGAACGCGTCATCGTTGACCCTTTGGGCGATGGCCAACCCATGGAGCCTGCAGACATTCGCGCTATTATCAAAGCGTTTGGCGGTAACGAAGCGGAAATGACACCCGGCAGCCTTGAGCCATTATCTGATTTGGAGTTGCTGCTGCGGATGTTCGCCGCCAAGAAGGCGCTTTTGTTGCGTGGGAAACGCATAGAAGATGCTGCCGACGTCATTGATACGGCATTGATGTTGGCCCCTTCGGACCCGACATTGTGGCGCGAAAGGGGCTTGATCAACGCACGGCTTGACCGCATTCGCGACGCCATTGATGCGTTGGAAGAATACCTCCGCCTGGGCAAAGGCGACGAGGGGCGTTATCACACAACGATCCTCTTGCAGGAATTGCGCGGACGGCTCACATAAGGATGGTATAACCCGTCTTAGACGTTCTTCGGCATGCAGCCAGCACAAAAAGGAAATCCCATGACGCTTACGGTCGCGATCCAAATGGATCATGTTTCCACGATTGATATTGATGGCGACAGCACGTTCGTCATGGCCTTAGAAGCGCAAAAGCGCGACTATAAATTATTCCATTTTGAGACTAAGGACCTGTCGTTATACAACGGTCGTGTGATCGCAACGGGACAACCCATGAGCGTGCGCCGCGAAAAGGGTAATCACTTTGACTTGGGCGAAGAGAAAACCATCGACCTTGCGACAGAAAGTGACGTGGTGCTGATGCGCCAAGATCCGCCGTTCGATATGTCATACATCACGGCGACTCATTTTTTAGATATGGTGCATCCCGAAACACTGGTCGTGAACAATCCCCACGAAGTCCGCAACGCGCCCGAGAAATTGTTCGTTATGGAATTTCCTGAATTCATGCCGCCAACCCTGATCTCCCGTGATCGTGCCCAGATCGCAGCGTTCCGCAAAGAACACAAAGACATCATCGTTAAACCGTTGTTTGGCAATGGTGGGGCTGGAGTTTTTCACATCAAACCCGATGATGAAAATCTCAACGTGGTCTTGGAAATGTTCGAAGCCCAATCGCGCGATCCGATCATCGTGCAGGCTTATCTGAAAGATGTTCGCTCTGGCGACAAGCGGATCATCCTGATTGACGGCGAGGTCGCCGGTGCCACCAACCGGGTCCCACAAGAAGGCGAGGCCCGGTCCAACATGCACGTCGGAGGTCAGGCGGAGAAATCCAAACTGACGGATCGCGAACGTGAAATTTGCGCTGCGCTGGGACCAGAGCTGAAAAAGCGTGGGCTACTGTTTGTCGGCATCGATGTCATCGGCGGCATGATGACAGAGATCAATGTGACTTCGCCAACGGGTCTTCAAGAAATCAACCGTTTCGACGATGTTTGCCTTGAGGCCGATATCTGGGACGCGATTGAAAGCAAGCTCTAAGCTGATGCGAGGAGATGCGGAATTAAGTTCAGCATGACAACTTGATTTGGAATCTCATCATCACTCATCACCACGCACACGGCCTCGGGTGCGTTTGATATTGGCGTTACGTTTTTTCGACTCCAAGCGACGCTGCTTCGATGCCTTGGTCGGTTGTGTCGGGCGACGATGTTTTGGGGGTTGGGCAGCTTCACGGATCAATTCGATCAGGCGATCCATCGCTTCACGTCGATTTTGTTCTTGGGTTCTAAATTGCCGGGCCGTGATCACCAAATGACCCGACGCGGTCATGCGCCGCCCAGCCAACGCCTTTAAACGAAGGAATATCGCGTTTGATAATGCCCGGCAGTGGCGGGCATCAAACCGCAGTTGCACGGCTGATTCCGTTTTGTTGACCTTTTGCCCACCCGGACCAGAGGCGCGAAGAAACACTTCTTCGATTTCCGATGGGTCAATGGAAATACTGGGCGTGATGTTGATCATCAATGTTGATTAACATCTCCTGGATGAATGAACAAAAAATCCCGGAAGTCAGATGACCTCCGGGACAAATTTGACCGGCGCCGTGTCCCCAGGGGAAAGGACAGGCGCCGGTATGATTACAATCGCGAGAGGGGGGACTTAAACGCGATCGTCGTAGTATGCGGACTTCTCGAAGTCAGCTGTTTCGGCTGCTGGTGCTTCGACACCAAAGACCGATGGGTCGAGCGCTTCTGGGTTTACCGACAAGTTGGATTCTGTCAGTTCCATTTGAACGGAACCGGTGAACGCAACACCAGTTGCAATTGGGTCATCATTTGGTTCTGCGAATGCAGCGCCGCTGAAACCCATAACTGCTGCGATGGCCAATGCGGAAGTGATGTTTTTGTAAGACATAGTGGTAATCCCTTATCTATCTGTTCATTGTGTATGACCGGGTATCGGTCAAATCTGTCCAAGGCGCGTCACCTTGTTGATGATAAAGATAGAGAGGTTTTTGATTTTCTTCACTTAAAGCCGAATCAACCGACTGTGACCGAGGGCAATCAATAGAAACAATGACTTAGGGGCAAAAACCCCTGTGGCCGTCATCACACTTCACAGATCCCAGGATTTCACTCTCATTCGTGTGAGGCGCATCTTACCGGTCTGTGATCAAATCATTGGATTTATTGGTAATTTTTCACATCGACCCAAAGTCAGGTCACACATTGTCATCTTGAACTTGATTCAAGATCTCAACGAGCTTTTTGGCGCACCATGATGGGTTGCTGAACAAAGTTCAGCATGGCGTTACTCGTGCCCCCCGTTCGTGATTCCAAACTTGATTTGGAATCACGTCTTCTCGCCATCCTGAGGCTCCGCTCCGATCAACGGGGGCGGGTGAAATCAACCATAGCCAATGACAGCTTATGGCTTAAAAAGCGGATGGATCTTTGTTGGTGTCATCTTCTTTATTTTCAGGAGGGGTAAACGAAGGGATAGGTTTGTCTTCGAATCCACAGTCTTTCTATGATGCAATTGCCACTAAGTTGTTATGCCGACGTCTCAAGGCATTAATCTCAACTTGTTCGGCTTCAGAGAAGTCCATGAAGAACCAAGGCACAATTAACCAAAGACCAACGACCCCAAGGGCCACGTTCTGGCCTGTTTTGTCTACATCAGGAAGAAGTGTTGCTATATCTGTATTGATGGTCGAGATTTCTGCGCGAAGTCGCTCACATGATTTCTTCTCATCACCATACTGATATTCTGATACAGGATTTGGCGTGCGACCGGCGCATGCTGCCAGAATAAGTAGGCAGCAAGACAGAGA
Organism: Rhodospirillales bacterium; assembly: GCA_965659695.1. GTDB lineage: Bacteria > Pseudomonadota > Alphaproteobacteria > Rhodospirillales > Casp-alpha2 > UBA4479. The sequence continues at coordinate 39,512 of CBFHXC010000001.1, read as the reverse complement.
AATAATTCGTTTCTAGATAGTTCCCCCTTGAGTAGATAATTTTATATGAGATTCAACATAATTGCTCTCCAACTCATTACAATCAGAAGTTCAAATAAAATATCACTGTGTTGACTTAAGCTAGTATCACTCTGACTCCCACCTGATACTGAAAATTAATCCCAGAACCCGTCCATAGCTCTCTTAATTAAATAAGAGGGGCAGCGCATGGTCACGCACGTCGGCACGGTGGCGTTTCAAGGCATTGATGTTTTGGACGTCGATGTTCAGGTCGAGATGGCATCGGGCATGCCCACATTTTCCATCGTCGGCCTGCCGGACAAAGCCGTCGGCGAGAGTCGCGACCGAGTCCGGGCGGCGCTGAACGCCATGGGCCTGGCGTTGCCACCGAAACGCATCACGGTGAATCTGGCCCCCGCCGATGTGGTCAAAGAAGGCAGCCATTTTGATTTGCCCATTGCGCTCGGCGTGTTGGGGGCGATGGGTGTGTTGGCAGGCGATGAAACGGTGCGCATGACCGCGATGGGGGAGCTGGGATTGGATGGGTCCGTGTCATCCGTGCTGGGCGTCCTGCCCGCCGCCATTCATGCGGGTACGGAATCTAAAATATTCGTCTGTGCCCAAGCCCAGGGCGGGGAAGCCACCTGGGCCGGCGGCGTGGATGTCATTGCCACGCCCGATCTGTTGGCCCTGATCAATCACGTCAAGGGCACGCACATTCTGCCAACCCCTGAACCGAAGCTCTATGACGACCTGCCCGATTACCCCGACATGATCGATGTGAAGGGTCAGGAAACCGCAAAGTGTGCGCTGGAGATCACAGCGGCCGGCGGACATAACATGCTGATGATGGGTCCGCCGGGTTCGGGGAAATCCATGCTCGCCCATCGCCTGCCCGGCCTATTACCGCCGCTGACGTCTCGCGAAATCTTAGAAGTGTCGATGGTGCATTCGTTGGCTGTAGAATTATCAGATGGTGGGCTCACCCGCAGACGGCCCTTTCGTGATCCACATCATTCGGCATCTGTCGCAGCACTTGTTGGTGGGGGTATGCGGGCCAAACCCGGTGAAATCTCGTTGGCTCATTTGGGTGTGCTGTTTTTGGATGAATTGCCGGAATTCCATCGTCAAGCGTTAGAGGCATTGCGCCAGCCGATGGAAACAGGGCGGGTCAGCATCGCGCGCGCCAACGCCCACGTGGTTTATCCCGCGCGGTTTCAATTACTGGCCGCCATAAACCCATGCCGCTGCGGATACCTATCAGACCAAGGGGCCGCCTGTTCGCGGGCACCCAAGTGCGGTGTGGATTACCAATCCAAAATATCGGGCCCATTGATGGACCGAATGGACGTAGTGATCGAAGTCCCCGCCGTTAGCCCATCGGACCTGAGTTTGCCTTCACCTGGAGAAGGCAGTGCCGACATCGCAGCGCGTGTCGGCGCGGCCAGGTGTCGCCAGCGCGAACGTGCGGCAGCCATGGACCTCGCACCTGGAACACTGAATGCGACCCTCGATGGGCGTGCCCTGGCGGCGGCCTCAAACCCTGATGATGCGGGGTGGAAATTGATGAACGATGCCGTTGATAAGTTAAACTCTCGGCACGCGGTTATCACCGGATTTTGCGGGTCGCGCGAACGCTCGCAGATTTGGATATGTCTGACACCATCTCACGCATCCACATCGCCGAGGCGTTATCTTATCGCCGCATCATGCCGGGGCGCGGGTAATGTCATCTTGGTAGTTGTCATGCTGAACTTGATTCAGCATCTCATCTTTTCAACCCAGACCACATGAGGCCCTGAATCGAGTTCAGGGTGACAATCCATTACCGATACTTGGCCGCGGTGATGAATTCCTCAAAGGCTTCGCACCAGACCAAGACGGTGGTGTACGCATTGATGTCGACATCGGCGGGCACATCTAAAACGAACCCATCAAATGTTTTCACATCGCCAATCACTTGTGACTGGTCTTTGACGGCGAGAAACCCAGCTTCGTCCTCGACAAACTCTGGCACCAAATAGAGCTTGTAGTTCGGGCCCGGCGACATTTTGCCCTGATGCACAATTTGGATCGAAGAAATACTGACGTCACCCTCGCCCCAATGCAGGAAATCGCTGCCTTTCAAATCTTTGGTGAAGTTGACCTTGTACTCGGCGTCCTGCGCCATCTCGGCCAGCATCGCGCGGTCAAGGCTGGGGGGTGCCGTCAAGATCGGCAACAGATAAATACCAAGCGCAAAACCCACGGCCAGCATTCCGGCGTGTGTGGCAGACAAAAATATGAAACGCATTGCTAAACCCCAATCCCAAAAACTTCATCTGCATAATTATGTGGTGAATGGCCGGAGCATCATCAACAACTGTTAGATACCTTCAGAGTATTTTGATAGTTTATCTCAATCGTCATGCTGAACTTCGCCCCGGACTTGATCCGGGGGTTGTTTCAGCATCCATTTTTCTAATTGTCAGGTTTTCCCTTTTGGAAGCATGGACCCTGAAATGAATTCAGGGTGACGGCAAGATGTGAAACGCTCATATCGATATAGTGTCTTGCTCAGCACAACGCTTTTATAATTGGTGGCGACCCAGTCCACTATATCGACTTGGCGGTATCCAAGTTTTGTATACATCGCGATCAGCTGATGCGCCTCTTCGGATGTATCTGAGCTGAGTTCCGTGGCGCCCAACTCGCGAGCGCGTGCTTCGATCAATCGCATGATGTGCTGAACCACTCCTTGACCTTGATCATCCGGATGCACGCCAAATTGGGCGAACTTAAAGACCCCGGGTTGCATGAACCAATCGCAGTCATCACCCCCCCACCTGTCCTCTCGCCCGTCGCCAATTCAATTGGCGCGAGCCAATGTGCATGATGGAGAGGGACCCAGTTCAAGCGTGACCCGACCTCATCCCTCTCCCCCTCTCAGGGGGAGAGGCTAGGTGAGGGGGCCACACTAGCTCTTCAGGCTGAAATCACCGGCATCGATGGTCGAGCGATCCGCGCCGGACACGGTCGCGACCTGATAGGAATTGCTGTCGGTCATGGCGCTGGCGTCGGACGTGTACCAAGCATCTGCACCGCCGCCGCCGGAATTCTCACCCAAAATCACAATGCCCGCATTAGCGACACCACTGGATAAATCCTGCGGGGTGCCATTGAACACCGTGTCGGTGGCTTCGAAATAGTTCACGCCATCGGTCAGCGTGCCTGCCGCGCCCAAGGCGAAATCGCCATCGGACAACATGAACAAATCTGACTCGGACATATTATAGTCGTTGATGATGTCATGGCCGAGAGACGAAACACGCGCCTCTGTCGTCGCACCCACACCGCCTTCAAACTGAAACGTGTCCGCGCCCGTGCCGCCCGTCAGTGTGTCGTCGCCCTGACCACCGATCAGCACATCGTCGTCGGCATAGCCAAAAATATTATCGATGTTTTCGAGACCATAGACCGTGTCAGCACCACCACCACCCGATAGCGTGTTGGCATCTGCTGAGCCGGTGAGAGTGTCATCAAAGCTGGTACCAACAGCATTTTCAATTCCACTAAGCGTGTCGGTGCCGGTCGTCGACCCTGTTGCGGAGCCGGTATTCAAATTGATATTCACCGCTGCCCCGGCATCTGAATAATCGACCGTATCGATGCCCGCATCTGCCGCGCTATCGCCGCCCCAGACGGTATCGTTGGCCCCATCATCATCGCCCATGATAAACGTGTCGTCGCCGCCTTCACCACTAAGCGTATCCGCAGCCCCGCCACCAATTAGCGTATCGTTGCCGTCGACACCATATAAATCGTCAGCGCCCGCGGTCGCGGACCCGAGACCAAAATCAAAGCCACTGGTGTTCGTGGGCACATCACCGTAAAGCGTGTCGGCACCTGCCCCGCCCCAAATGCTGTCGGCACCGGCACCACCTGAAATCAGGTCGTTGCCGCCTGCAGCAAAAGTCGGATTGGTCAACGTGTTCGAAATGTTATGTGTGCCGGACAAATAGTTCGTCGGCGTATCACCATAGATAAAGTCATCACCTTCTAGGCCGCCAATGGTCGACACGTCATTCGTGCCCACCAGAAAATCAGCCAGGCCAGACCCGCTGACATTGTCGGCGATGGTCTGGGCCGCCAAGACCACCACTTCGTCATCATCGCGGGCGTTGCGTAGATTAGGCGTTGTCAGATCAACGGTGATCGGGGTGAACGCAAAATTAAACCCAAAGATGCCACCGACACCGTTGCCACCCGTGCCCGCAAAGCCACCGATAAATCCATCTTCTGCCCCGCCCCCGATCAAGACATCTGTGCCGACAGCTCCGGCCCCGGCATCGCCGCCGACAAAGCCACCCTCGCCACCGGCAATCATGATCTCATCGTCATCGCTGGTACCAAGCAATCCATCGGGACCTCCAGCGATCACCCGGTCCATTGCGGCGGCACCACCATAGGCTTCGGCGGCTTCGATTGCCTTATCCATGGCGCTGGAGGTCGTCAGGCCATTATCAAGAGCGGTCTGAAACGCTTCGCGCGCCGCGCGTTGACCGGCCGCAATGGATTCGGCGATGACATCCATCGATGCATTGGTATTCGATGACCAGTCCCCCGACGCCAAACCAATTTGATTGTTGGCGGGCGGGTTCAATAGCTCTGGGTCAATCGCCGCCAATTCGCGTTCGACAACGGTTTCGACAATTTCGGCGGCCGTGCCTGCTTCGGCAGCGACACGCTCTGCCGCCAGGGCATCGGCCTCGGCCAATGCGGCGGCGGCGTCTGCGGCACGCAATGCGGCAGCGGCGGCATCCTCGGCCGCGTCCGCTTCAGCAACTGCCAGTGCGCGGGCTTCTTCTTCTTCTTTAGCTTGAAGTGCCGCCTCTTGGGCGGCGGCAAAGGCTTCTTCTTTGGCCCTCGCTTCTTCCAGAATTTCGAGGGCTTCGTTCCGCGCACGCTCTGCGGCTTCCAGGGCTTTTCGCACGGCTTCTTCGGCAGCTGCCAGACGCTCGGCGGCTTGGCCTTCAGCAATATCAGTCTCGGCAACATCGCGCGCGGCTTGTTCTTCACGGGATGCCGTTTCCTCGGCCCGGCGCAGCGCCTCTTCGAAGGCTTTTTCGCGACGCTCGGATTCTTCCAACACCTCAAGCGCACGGGCGCGCAAGGCTTCGGCATCGGTTGCTTTTTCATCGGCAACCGCATCGGCGGACTCGGCACGTTGTCGGGCGACCTGTTCAGCAGCTTCGGCATCTCGAATAGCTTCTTCGGCGGCTTCTCGTGCTGACTGGGCGATCGCCGCTTTGCGGGCTGCGATTTCAAAGGCGGTGTCACGGTCGACTTGGATTTCAGTGGCGAAGTTGTCACCCGGTGCGGGACTGCTCGGGTCATCTGCCCGCAATGCCTGGGTCGCGGGATCAGCGCCGCGTTGTGCCCCTAACAACGACGACGGCATGACCACGCTGGCGTCGGGCAAGGCGGATACCGCGTCGCCAAAATGTTCCGCCGTATCGCGCGGGCCCAATCGGAAGGTCCCCGATGGTCGCGTGAAGAAATCTTCGATCACGACCGCTTCGTATGATTCTTCGAGGAATTCTGACCCCGCCGGGTTGGCGATTTTCAGAATGCCGTCGTTGGTATCTTCATGGCGCAGGTACGTCACCGTGGTCGCGCCATCGCGTTCGACCAGGCCCGCGCCCGATGCGCCATCTACATTGATTGTCGCCGACGGGGTCTTGATTGCAAACGCGCCATCAATGGCAGAGATGCCACCCCCCGCGAACGAGAACGTTCCCTGCTGCACCACGAATGTGGCGTGCGCCGTGGCACTTTCGGGATCGAACACCAAATCTTCGAAGATCGCGCGGCCACTACCGCCGAGCGAGAACGTGCTTTCGTCCGCGAACAGGAATCCGGCGCTGCCTTCCCCCGATGTTTCGACGCGATCGCCACGCCCGATCAACGCACCCGCTTCTGCGTCGACGTGGCTGCCGTCCGCACGCACAATCGTCACCTCACCCTCGGTCGCTTCGACCCGGCCAATGGGGGCTGTGACCGGGACTTCAGGCGCAATCGGGACAATATCATCACCGGCCAGCGCAGAAATCACATCGGCACTGACGTGGGCCCCGGCTTCACTGGCCAGCGGCGGTGGCGATTCCAGATCAAAATATCCGCTGACGACCATGCGACTGCCATCGGCAAGTTCAATCAGCAGATCATTATCGTGGCGCGCGTAAATGGCTTCGGACAGCAGGCCGCCGCCAGGGATGACAACGGGGCCATCGGTCGGCACATCAACAATGGTTGGTACACCTCGAACAGGGTCCAACGGCACCGTTTCAACGTCATATCGCTTGGCCATGGGGCGGATTCTACCGTTTCTGCAACTAGATACAGTAGATTAAACGATCCAAAACACCATGAATAGGGTTAAGTCGCAGATGTCGTGGATAATTGAACAGCCATGCATACAAACCAGCCGTCATCCCGATTGAGCATTGAGCGTGAGCCCGGGGAACGTCGGGACCTTGATTTGCCTGCCTACGGCTACGCATAGCGATAAAAAGATCCTGGATAGCCCCATAAGTGCATGGGCCTTCCGGGACGACCAAGTTGGTTCAGGGTGACGATTGGGTAATGTTTTCAACGTATGTTCTCTGACGACTTAATCGATGAGGCAGAGGATATTTCTTTGAGCGAACGGGTACAGCGCTGGGTAGATGCAACCAAGGTCTACCTTGAGTTTCGTGTTTTTCTGATTTTGTTGCTGGGCTTTTCAAGCGGTCTGCCCTTGTTGCTGGTCTACGGAACACTTTCGGCGTGGTTGCAGGACGAAGGCGTAACGCTGACGGTGATCGGTTGGTTTTCTGCTGCCAGTAGTGCCTATGCGCTGAAATTCCTTTGGGCGCCACTGGTCGACCGTTGCCCCATCCCCGGCTTCACAACTTATCTGGGGCAGCGGCGGGGCTGGTTGTTGTTCTCGCAGCTCATTGTCATGGGGGCGATTGTCGCGCTCGGATCGACCGATCCAGGCCTTGATCTTGTGGTGACCGCGATGTGGGCCGTGGCCTTAGCATTTGCATCTGCAACACAAGACATCGTTGTGGATGCTTATCGGATTGAGATTCTGGATAAAGACCGCATGGGTGCTGGCGCATCTAACTACGTCGTTGGGTATCGCATTGCGACATTTGTGTCGGGCGCAGGTGCGCTCATCATCGCCGATCAAGCAGGTTGGTTTTGGGCCTATGCCACTATGGCGGGGTTTGTGGTCATTGGGATCTGCGCGACGCTTATCGGGCCAGAGCCGAAACGGGACGTGGAGAAATTGGCAACGGCAGCACACGTAGCGGGCTCGAAATTCGGAAGCCTTTTGTACGAATCCGTTTGGATGCCATTCGCCGAGTTTCTGGGCCGAACCAACTGGCTGGCCGTGTTGCTCTTCGTCGCCCTTTACAAATATGGCGATGCGCTTCTGGGTGTGATGGCCAATCCATTTTATTTAGATATTGGTTTTACCAAGACAGAAGTCGGCTTGGTCACGAAAGGGTTCGGTCTGGCGATGACCTTGCTGGGCGGGGTTGTCGGTGGTGCGATGGTCCTTCGGATGGGCACCTTAAAAGCATTATTTTTAGGTGGGATTTTGCAGGCCGCGTCGAATGGTGTGTTTGCTTTGCAGGCTTGGGTCGGCGCCGATATCACGTTTTTATTTTTGACCATAGGGATCGAAAACCTGACCGGTGGTATCGGGACCATCGCCTTTGTCGCCTACATATCCGGGCTGACGAACGTGGCGTATACGGCAACCCAATTTGCATTACTGTCATCGTTGACCGCGTTCGCGCGGACCTTATTTGCGTCTGGCGGTGGTTGGCTTGCAGATCAAACAGGATGGGTCAGCTATTTCTTACTGACCGGGTTCGCGGCCATTCCGGGCATGCTATTATTGGTTTGGCTTATGCGTCAGGGGCACGTCCCGGAAGCGCATCGAGCGCCTGACTAACCGCATCAACCGGGATCGCCGACATGTCCCGCGATCCAAATTTCTCGGCCTTGATCACTGAAATCTTCGCGGTCATTGGTGGGAATTTTTCGTATACTGTTGGCCCATAAAGTGCTGCCAAGGGGGTGCCAGCGACGGCTAACATATGGGCGATGCCGGAATCATTGGACACCGCTTTTGATAAACGTTCACCCAACGCCAAGGTCAGCATCGGATCGAAACCGTGGTCTGCCGCCCCCATTTGCAAAGGCAACACGGCATCGGGCAGTGCCGATGTGATGTCGCTGACCCATTCTTCTTCTTGCGGGCCGATGATAAACACAGGGGTTTGACCCTGCGCTGCTACATGCTTGGCAATCTCGATATACCTCTCCAGCGGCCAGCATTTTGGCCGGCCCCCTGACCCAGGGGCGAAACCTACGTAAGTGGGTCCAGCGGGCAGTAGTTGTGCCGCTTGGTCGCGTCGGTTGGCCGGGATATTGATATCCAATCCATCAGGTGTCGGGAATGTTTGGTCGCTGGCGATTTCCAACAAGTCCAGCATTTGACGCTGCATGGCCTTTGGGAACTTGTAGCCACGCGACGGTTTTCGAGATGAAAACAGGAACCGCGCAGCGGGCGATACGAACCCACCATGGCGAATGCGCCTTGCCGATAAACTGGTCCAAACGATTTTTTGCGTATCGATGATCAAATCAAACCGCCGATCTTTAAGTGCGCGCGCTCGCAACAATTCCTTGGGCTCCAGCCCAACGCCGCCGTATTCGATGATTTCGTCGAGGTATCCTTCGACCAGAGGCGCCAACGCACGGGCGTAAACCGTGGTTTCCTTGCCTGCGAACCAGGTGATCTTGGCATTTGGGAATGCAATCTTCAGCCCATGGACGAACGGCAGTTTCAACAATCCATCGCCAAGTCGGTCCAATCCGACATACACTAGGACGCTTTTGATATCGCTCGCGGTTTTCTGCATTCACATTGCTCCTATAAAGGGCGTAACATGTTAAAAGAAACATGTGGAGTACATGATTCTGACCTGTTATGTTGCACTGCAACATGAACCAGAGCGGGCCCCAGGGCCGGAGGAAAACGACAAATGAACATGGACTTGGTGCCGATTGGCGATAACCCCCCATATGATGTAAACGTCATCATCGAAATTCCATTGGGTGGCAATCCGGTGAAGTATGAATTTGATAAGAAATCGGGTGCGATCTACGTCGACCGCTTTTTACACACCGCCATGTACTACCCGACCAACTATGGTTTCGTGCCGCACACGTTGTCCGATGATGGCGATCCTATTGATGCTGCCGTACTGGGTCAGCTACCGGTGATACCAGGGTGTGTGATCAAGTGTCGCCCGATCGGGGTTCTGATCATGGAAGACGAAAGCGGCATCGACGAGAAAATTCTCTGTGTGCCCGTTGATGAGCTGCACCCCTATTATGGCGATATCAGTTCGTACCGCGACTTGCGCCCGGTTTTGATCGAACAGATCCAGCATTTCTTTGAGCACTACAAAGACTTGGAACACAACAAATGGGTCAAAGTGCAGCGCTGGGGCGAAACCGAAGAAGCCATGACCCTGATTCGTGAGGCCATTGAGCGGGCTGAAGCGAAGTCCAAAGAAGAGGCGGCAAAAAAATCCGAAGACCATGCCGAAGAACTCCGTGATATGGGAGCGGATCCTGATCGGGTATAGACGTTCTTGTTTTAGTTCGCGATAGGAACCTGTTTCAAATGATGGTCGATGACGTCGCGCACGTTGTTTGCCATCGGCAGGTTCTTTTTTTCGCGGGCCCAATGCTCGTGAAATAAAGCCACGGTTTCCGCAGCGATGTCTAAGGCGAATTTTTCGGGGATCGCGGCACCGGATGCCAAATGTGAGATTTCATCTCTGGTAAAGTCGCTGAATTTTTTGGAGCGACTGACATTTAATGCGGCAGCATTGCTTTTCGTATACGGGACCGTCGATAAAAAATCATAGGCTGGTGCCAGCCGGGCATGACGGCGATCCGGATAGATTAACGACCAGTTTTTCAAGTGCATGTCGTCATTGCCAATCAGGGTGTTAAAGACGATGCGACGGATGAGTTCTGCCACATCATCATCTGTACCCTCTGCCGTCACGACCTGAGCGATATTTCGCAAACTGGCCCTTTCGTATTTTCTGTCGGGAAACACATTAAAGACCTGGGCAAAGTCCTCGATATGTAGTTTCCCGCCATCGACTAAACGATCAAACCGGCGGATCACAAATGCCTTTTGTCCGCGATGATCCAGTTCTTTTGGGAGCCCCTGAATATCCAGAGTATCAATCAAAGAAATCTCTGGCACATTCATGCCAATCGTGGCGGCCAGGGTCATCATCGAAAACTCGTTCTCTGGCACGCCTTCGAAATCTCGTGATGGCAGTTTAACGATCCAATCACCGCCACGGCCTGTCGTGGGAATAGTTAGACCGCGCCGGTTATCTTTTATCGCCGAGAATTTGAGCTGCACTCCCGCGAGTGAAAATCTCAGTAGGTCCTGCATATCCGCTTCATGAGTCTCCGCATCTCGCAGCGCGTCGGGATCAATCGCACCGAATACCTCTGCTTCCGTTGCTGTGATGGCGCCAGGTAAATCGAGGGCCAATGCTTGCAGCAAAAAGAATTCGCGTTCCGGGTTGATGTCTGCTTTGTCGGCCAAGTATTTTCGCAGATGCCCCTCAGGCAACATGTTCGAAAAAAGCGGCATGATCTTTTTTTGGACAGGCCTGAAGTCAGTGAACAGGGCGCCGAACTCGTCCTTCAGACTTAGGCTCAGCGTATCGCGATTTTCATTTTCGATATAACTTTCATCAAGTGTGAAGATTGAACGGTCACCACCCACGTTCGTCAGATTGCCGATTAATGTGTCATGCAAATGAATGTCGAGAACCGCAACGCCGTCACGCATCGTCGTCATCGTCCAGACGATATGCGGGGCGGACTTCGTTAGTACCCAAAGGTACAATCCTACTGTTTGCCACAGGAATTGCGCCACCTGATGCTACAGGTATAACTCTACTGTTTGCTGCAGATATAATTGCCGAATTTAGCTTTGATTGGGCTCCTGCTGATCGTGCGATGCTCTTCACCGCCGGCATGGCTTTTCGCGGGACCAATGCGATTTCCAAATCCAGGGCATTGGCGATGGCGCGTAAGCTGGAGACACGGAGATCAACCGCCCCCTGCTCGATCTTTGAGATATGAGATTGCGGGACACCGGTGCGTTCGCCCAGTTCGCGTTGGCTCAGCGCTTTATCGGCACGTGCCAAGCGCAAGGTATCAGCAATATCTTTGGGAAACTTTGCCATATAGTAATTTATATCAATTTCGCATTTAAGATATAATAATATATCACTCAGAGTTCGTAAAATCAATTTATATATAGTTTTACAAATATAAAATAAAATTGATATATTTTGTCGCAGAAAAAACCCGCCGAGGCGGGCTCTTCCAGAATGAGCAACAGAAAATGCTAGTCAGTCACGTCATGGGCAGTGAGGGCTGCCAACGTCAGCATGTCCGACACCGTCGCATCCATCGGTACGATCTGAACCGGTTTGCTGAGACCTTTGAGCAACGGCCCCAGAACGGTTGAGCCCCCCAGCGACGCGATCAACTTGGTTGAGATCTGCGCTGTGTGCAGGCCGGGCATGATCAGAACGTTTGCTGTGTCCGACAATCGACAGAACGGATAGAGCGACAGCAAATCTTTGTTTAGAGCCACGTCAACGGCCATCTCACCGTCGTATTCAAAATCGGCGTTGCGTTGATCCAGAATTTCCACAGCCTCGCGGACAATTTCCGAACGCGGCAACGACGGATGCCCAAAGTTCGCGAAAGAAATCAATGCGACCCGAGGATTATGACCAAAGCGTCGAACCTCGGCGGCTGTTTGTTGGGCGATGTCCGCCAATTCTTCGGCGTTGGGTGATTCGTGAATTGCGGTATCGGCGACAAAGATGGAACGCCCTTCGTTGAACACCATCGATAGGCCCATGACACGTGCATCGGGCGCCGGATCGATCACAGACGAGATATCTTCGAGGGCTGCGTGATAATTCCGAGTCAACCCGGTCATCATCGCATCGGCATCACCCATGGCGACCATGCACGCAGCAAAGATGTTCCGGTCTTGGTTCACCATGCGCTGACAATCGCGCATCAGCGCGCCTTTACGTTGGAGACGCTGATATAAGAACGCGGCATACTCGCTATTGCGAGAGCTTAACCGCGCGTTCTGAATCTCGATCCCATCGAACTTTTCAAAACCCAAAGATTTCATGGTCTCAATCACCCGCTGTTCGCGGCCAACCAAAACGGGTGTGCCGTAACCAGCACTCAGGAACGCATGAGCAGCGCGGATCGATTTTTCTTCTTCGCCTTCGGTAAAGACCACACGGCGTGGACGGGCGCGCACTTTTTCAATTACGGTCTGAAGCTGTGCGACCGTTGGGTCAAGGCGCGCGGACAGCTGCGCGGTATAGGCATCCATATCGATGATCGGATGTCCCGCCACGCCTGAATCCATGGCGGCCTGTGCGACGGCCTTGGGGACATTCACGATCAGGCGTGGGTCAAACGGCGTTGGAATGACGTATTCCGGGCCAAACTGCAGGTGATCCCCGGCATAAGCTTCGTCAACTTCGTCTGGCACATCTTCACGGGCGAGCGCTGCCAAGGCTTGTGCGGCGGCGATTTTCATTTCGTCATTGATGCTTGTCGCACGAACATCTAATGCACCCCGAAAGATATAGGGGAAACCAAGTACGTTGTTCACCTGATTTGGATAATCCGAACGGCCGGTGGCGATGATCGCGTCATCCCGAATCGCTTTCACGTCTTCGGGGGAGATTTCTGGGTCCGGGTTGGCCATCGCAAAGATGATTGGCTGATCAGCCATCGATGCCACCATATCTTGGCTAACCGCGTCCTTGACCGAAAGACCGATAAACACATCGGCACCCTTCATAGCGTCGGCCAAACTGCGGGCATCGGTATCGACAGCCTGCGCAGATTTCCATTGGTTCATGCCGTCTTCGCGGCCACGATAGATGACGCCCTTGGAATCACACATGATCATGTTCTGACCATTGCCGCCCATGGCCTTGATCAAATCGGCACAAGCAATAGATGCAGCACCCGCTCCATTGATGACGATTTTCGTATCCGCCAATGAGCGTCCTGTAATTTCAATCGCATTGATCAAGCCTGCCGCCGTGATGATCGCGGTGCCGTGTTGGTCATCGTGGAAAACAGGGACATCCAAAAGTTCACGCAGGCGCTCTTCGATCATGAAACATTCTGGTGCCTTGATGTCTTCTAAGTTAATGCCACCAAACGTCTCACCAAACAGGCGCACGCTTTCGACGAATTCATCGACGTCTTCGGTAAAGACTTCGACGTTCACGGCATCGACATCGGCAAAGCGTTTGAACAAAACGCATTTGCCTTCCATCACGGGCTTGCTGGCCAGTGGTCCGATATTACCCAGGCCCAAAACAGCTGTACCGTTGGAGATCACGGCGACCATATTACCGCGTGCAGTGTAGTCATAGACCTTGTCGACATTTTCATAGATTTCCAGGCATGGGGCTGCCACACCGGGAGAGTAGGCCAAAGTCAGGTCGCGTTGTGTGGTCAGCGGTTTGGTCGCGCGGATTTCGATTTTTCCAGGCTTGCCGCGCGCGTGCATCCGCAAGGCTTCACGGTACAGTGCTTCTTTGGCTTGATTTTCCATTTAGTTGTTCCCCAGGTCGCCCGTATTGGACGTATTTATAATTATCAAAAGGATGGTCGAAACCAACATATTGCCGACGTTGTGGAAAACTTCAATGCTAAGTGTTTCGTCGCCATTTCCGTCGCCAACATCCATGTGATACATCTATGGTTAAGATTCTCCTTCGCTTCTGATAATTAGGCCCAGATGAACAACGCATCGCCCGCAAATCAAATTTCAGACGACGCCGTTACGCAGCCTGGCGATGACGAGGATATCCCTGCGTCCAAGGCAGAGGACAAAAAGGTCGATAAGTCCGTCACCCCGATGATGGCTCAATACCTGAAGCTCAAAGCTGATCACGCCACCGAGGTCTTATTCTATCGGATGGGCGATTTTTACGAGCTGTTTTTCGATGATGCCGTGCAGGCGGCGGCGGCGCTTGATATTGCCCTGACAAAACGCGGTAAGCACTTGGGCGAAGACATCCCGATGTGTGGCGTCCCCGTCCACAGCCACGAAGCATATCTGAACAAATTGATCCGCAAGGGTTTTCGGGTCGCGATTTGCGAGCAGGTTGAAGACCCGGCCGAGGCAAAAAAGCGCGGGTCCAAATCGGTCGTGAAGCGCGACGTGGTCCGGGTCGTCACACCGGGCACGATCACCGAGGACGTCTTGCTGGAATCCCGACGAAATAATTTCTTGGCTGCGATCGCGCGGGCGCAATCTGATTACGCGGTCGCCTGGCTGGATGTCTCGACGGGTGATTTCAAAACCCAGTCTGCAGGCGCGCTTGAAATTGCCGCGATCATGTCGCGGCTGCAGCCGGGCGAATTGATCGTTGCAGACAACCTGCTGAATGACGATACGTTGTCTCATGTTTGGTTCGATGTTGATGATCGTCTGACACCTTTGCCGAGTTCACGATTTGATAGCGAGAACGGGCGGCGTCGGATCGAAGCAATTTTTGGTATCAAGACATTGGATGCATTTGGTCAATTTAATCGCGCCGAATTGGCAGCTGCGGGTGGCTTGATTGACTATGTAGAGCTGACCCAAAAGGGCAAGCTGCCGCGCCTTCGCCCGTTAGAACGGGTCGAGCAAGGTGCGGTCATGGAAATCGACGCCGCGACCCGACGAAACCTGGAAATCACCGATGCCATGGTTGGGGGACGCAAGGGTACATTGCTGGACGCCATCGATATGACGGTGACAGGGATGGGTGCTAGGTTGCTGTCGTCGCGATTATCCGCGCCACTAACGGATCCGGTCACGATTAATCGGCGATTGGATTTGATTGATGCCTTCGCGGTGGACGGTCGAGCCCGCGATGATGTCCGCGACTTGTTGAAATCAGTGCCAGAAATTCAGCGCGCGCTTAGTCGAGTCAGTATTGGGCGGGGTGGGCCGCGTGATCTTGTCGCCATTCGCGCTGGCTTGATCGCAGCGCAGTCGATTAAGGACCGCGTTGCCGATGTGCCATCGTTATTGATGGCTGAAGACATGCCCGGTATCGCCACCGCACTGGGGGGGCATGATGATCTGGTGCGTGAACTGGGCAAGGCCCTGATTGACGAGCCCCCCGCCGCATTGGCGGACGGCGGTTTCATTGCCGCTGAATACAACCCTCGACTGGATGAACTGCGGGGGCTGCGCGATGAGAGTCGGCGCCTGATCGCGGGCCTGCAAAAAAAGTATGCCGACGATACAGGTATTTCGAACCTAAAAGTCCGACATAATAACGTGTTGGGGTATTTCATCGAGGTCACGGCCAAGCACGGCGATGGTGTGCCGATAGGGGGTGACAGCCCCTATATTCATCGGCAAACGATGGCCAATGCTGTTCGGTTTGCGACGGTTGAGTTGAGCGATCTGGAATCCGAGATTTCGCGCGCTGCTGACCGGGCCTTGGCCTTAGAGCAAGAGATCTTTGCGGCGCTCACGGAAAACATCCTGCAATCCGCCGCAGACATTGATCAAACCGCAAATGCCATTGCTCAACTCGATGTGGCTACGGCGACGGCAGAGCTGGCGATCGCAGAAAACTATATCCGCCCCAAAGTAGATGACAGCATGGCCTTTGTGATTGAGGCTGGACGTCATCCTGTGGTTGAAAAAGCCCTGAACAAGGCGGGCGACGGGCCATTTGTCGCCAATGACTGTCGATTAGAACCAGACGATGGTGATGATCCGGCAGCGCCGCTTTGGCTGCTGACCGGGCCAAACATGGCCGGTAAAAGTACGTTTTTGCGCCAGAACGCGGTGATTGCTGTCTTGGCGCAGGCGGGATTGTTTGTGCCAGCAGGTCGCGTGCACATTGGGACCGTGGATCGCTTGTTCTCTCGGGTCGGTGCGGCGGATGATCTGGCGCGCGGACGCTCCACCTTTATGGTGGAAATGGTCGAAACCGCCGCCATCCTACATCAGGCAGGCCCGCGCGCGTTGGTCATTTTGGATGAAATTGGCCGCGGCACCGCAACATTCGATGGTCTATCGATTGCCTGGGCAGTGGTCGAGCATTTGCACGAGATCAATGCCTGTCGTGGTTTGTTCGCGACCCACTATCACGAGCTGACAGAGCTGGCGGAGCGGTTGCAGGGCTTGAAGTGTTTCTCGATGCGGGTCAAAGAGTGGCAGGGCGACGTTGTCTTTTTGCATGAAGTCGCGGCGGGCACTGCGGATCGGTCATATGGGATACATGTCGGCCAACTGGCAGGCTTGCCGGGGAATGTGGTGGCACGCGCCGAAGAAATCCTCAAAAAATTGGAATCTGGCCCCGAGAATCATGCTAGCGGCTTGGCAAGTGACTTGCCGCTGTTCGCAGCTCACGTGCAAGCTCATTCTCCTGCGCCTATGCAGGAAAATGAAATCAGCAAAGAGATAGACAAGATCAATCCAGATGGCTTAACCCCGCTAGAGGCACTAGAAATTCTTTATAAGCTCAAAAGGCTGTCTTTAAATGATTAGCCACAGTCTAGCTGCGCACGCGACTTGCGATCAAACTCAGGCAAATGATCTTAATTCTATGACTGATCATCTTGCTTGGGGATCGGCACTGGGATCGCTATATACATGGCCATGAGAAAAGTCACCAAACCCCGCGATATTATTGACCGCAAAGCCGTCTTGGGCGAGCTCGAGGAAATCCTGAATTGGTCTGGATTTACCTCTGATTCCCAGAACGATGTTTTTGCTGTCTACAAAAAAGCGATGGCTCATGGCCGCGCCGAGATACAACGCCGGTTCGAAGCTGGCGAACAAAGCGGGTCAAAAACCGTTTACGCCGGGGCGTTCCTTGTTGATCAGTTGGTGAGATTGATTTTTGATGTCGCGACCGAGCACGCTTATCCCATCGGGGTAGAGACCAAAGATGACGTGATGTCGGTGATTGCCACGGGCGGGTATGGTCGCGGTGAATTGGCGCCGCATTCTGATATCGATCTGATGTTTTTGCTGCCCTACAAAGTCACGCCACGCGCCGAGCAAGTTGTGGAGTACATGCTCTATACCCTCTGGGATTTGGACTTGAAGGTGGGGCACGCGACCCGCTCTAGCGCCGACGCGATCCGACTGGCCAATGAAGATATCACGATCCGAACAAGTCTATTGGAATCCCGCCTGATCACAGGCGATGGTGCACAGTACGATCAGTTTGAGATCGATTTTAAGAAACAGGTTTTGGACGGGACGGGGCCTGCGTTTGTTGAGGCCAAATTGGCCGAACGCGATGCCCGTCACAATCGTTTGGGCGATACCCGCTATGTGTTGGAACCCAACATCAAAGACGGCAAAGGCGGTCTGCGAGATCTGCAAACATTGATGTGGATTTCAAAGTACCTTTTGGATGCGACCACCATCGATGAATTGAAACTAAAGAACGTCATCACCGCCGAAGACGCGCGACGTTTCAACAAGGCGCAAGAATTCCTTTGGACTGCGCGGTGTCATCTCCATTACTTGGCGGGTCGTCCCGAAGAGCGTCTGACTTTCAACATTCAATCTGAAATCGGCGAGCGCATGGCCTATACCGATCATGCGGGCCTCAGCGGCGTTGAGCGATTCATGAAGCACTACTTCTTGATTGCAAAAGATGTTGGTGATTTGACGCGTATCATTTGTGCGACCCTTGAGGAGCAACACAAAAAGAAGCGGCGCAAATTCCGCATGCCGCTCTTTGGTGCAAGCGGCCCGAAAATCGACGGGTTTAAGGTTGATGGCGACCGGATTTTGGTGGCCGACGACGACCTGTTTAAAAAACAACCGAGCAAGTTGCTCGACCTATTCTGGCAAGCCCAAAAACACGATCTCGATATTCATCCAGAAGCGCTGCGTCAGGTGACAAAGAACCTGAAAAAAGTCACACGCAAGGTTCAGAATGATCCAGAAGCCAACGAGATATTCATTAATATCCTGACCGGCCCCGAACCCGATGTAACGTTGATGCGCATGAACGAAGCGGGTGTTTTCGGCAAGTTCGTCCCCGACTTTGGGCGCGTTGTCGCACAGATGCAGTACGACATGTATCACGTCTATACCGTCGATGAGCACACCATCCGCGCAATTGGTATTTTAAATGGTATCGAAACAGGTCGTCTGATTGATGATCATCCGGTTTCCTGTGAAATCGTCTCCGAAATTCAATCTCGTCGTGTGCTGTATGTGGCCGTTTTGCTGCATGACATCGCCAAGGGTCGGGGTGGCGACCATTCCGAGCTGGGTGCCGAAGTCGCCCTTAAACTTTGCCCGCGCTTAGGGCTCAACGAGTGGGAAACCGAGACGGTCTCATGGCTCGTAATGAAACATTTGTTGATGAGCAACACCGCCTTTAAGCGCGATGTCGATGACCCAAAAACGGTATTCGATTTTGTCGGCGAAGTGCAGTCGCCAGAAAGATTGCGTCTGCTAATGGTCCTGACCGTCGCCGACATTCGCGCGGTGGGGCCGAATGTTTGGAATGCCTGGAAGGCCGGTCTTTTGCGGGAGCTTTATTGGCGCGCCGCAGAGGCGATGTCTGGCGAGATGCCGCAGGAGCGCATGTCAAAACGTGCTGAGACCGCGAAACGCCATTTGTCCGATGCACTCACTAATAAATTGGGCTGGTCTGCCAAAGCAGTGGGGGATCATCTAGAGTTGGCTCGTGATTCGTATTGGCTTTCTTTCGATACGGAAACGCTTGTCCAGCAAGCCGAATTGATCAAGCGGGCTAACGATGAAAATAAGGACCTGTTGATTGAATTCCGTACCGACGAAGAACATGACGCCACAGAAGTTCTGGTCTACACCGCCGACCATCCCGGATTGTTTTCAAAAGTTGCAGGCGCGTTGTCCCTCGGTGATGTCAGCATTGTCGATGCCAAAATAACCACGCTCAATAACAGCATGGCGTTCGATATTTTCTGGGTCCAGGATGCGCAATCCGAAGCGATTTCGGGGGAAAGCCGGATGGATCGCATTCGTTCCCGGATTGAGCGTGCGCTGTCTGGGGTATCCTCACCCGCATATGAACTTCGCGAAGCGCGCGCCAACGCGATGCCATCGCGGACCAGCGTGTTTACTGTACCTCCCCGCGTCTTGATCGATAACAAGGCCAGCCGCACACACACCGTCATCGAGGTCAATGGCCGTGACCGCTTGGGCTTTTTGCATGACATCACGGATGCCATCACGCAGGCGGCATTGCAGATATCATCCGCGCATATTTCGACCTATGGCGAGCGCGTGGTAGATGTATTCTACGTAAAGGACGTCTTTGGTCTGAAGATGGAGCAAGAAACAAAGATCAAAGAGGTTCGCCAAAAAATATTAAGAGCCATCGAACAAAACGCACAGGCCGATAAACCCGAGGCTGCTGAGTGACACCCGCGTCCAATGTGATCCTCGCCATCATTGGGCCGCAATCTGACGCCATACCGACTTCATGAATCTCATACGCGCCGTTTCTGCCATAGGCTCCATGACGATGCTCAGTCGCATCTTTGGGTTTCTGCGCGACATCTTGATCGCAAATTTTTTGGGCGCAGGCGCGGTGGCCGATGCATTTGTTGTCGCCTTTCGGTTCCCGAATTTATTCCGGCGTTTATTCGCCGAGGGGGCCTTTGCCGCCGCGTTCGTGCCGTTATTTTCCCGCTCGTTAGAGGGTGAGGGTCGAGGACCAGCTCAGGAGTTCGCCGAGCACGCTTTTGCAACGCTTGCCGTAATTCTGTTGGTATTCGTGATTGCCGTTCAACTGACGATGCCCTGGCTGATGCCTTATCTGGCCCCGGGGTTTGACGAGGTGCCAGGCAAGATGGAAATGGCGACCGAGTTTTCCAGGATCGCATTTCCCTATCTGTTGTTTATTTCTTTGGTGGCGCTCCAATCCGGTGTGTTGAATGCTTTAGGCAAGTTCTCTGCCGCGGCGGCGGCGCCCGTTTTGTTAAACCTCACACTGATCGCTGCCATCCTTGGATTTGGCGGGTCGGACGAAGAAACCGGACGTGCCCTGGTATGGGGTGTATTCGCCGCTGGTATCATCCAATTTATGTGGCTGACATGGCATTGCCACCGAGCGGGTTTCCCAATCAAGTTCCGCCGCCCCAGGTTGACGCCAAAGGTTAGAACGCTCGGACGACGGACGTTGCCTGTGGTATTCGGTGCCTCGCTTTATCAGATCAATTTGCTGATCGGCACGATTTTGGCGACGACCATTTCTGATGGTGCAGTGTCTTATCTGTACTACGTGGACCGCATTACCCAGTTGCCCCTGGGCGTGGTTGGGATTGCCGTCGGCACCGCCCTGCTGCCAATGATTTCCCGACAATTGGAAAAGGGTGATCTTGATGATGCTAACAACGCGCAAAACAGGGGTGCGGAATTCGCACTGCTTTTGACCCTGCCTGCTGCGGTGGCCCTGGTCGCCATCCCTGGCCCCATCGTGGCCACGTTGTTTGAGCGGGGCGCGTTCGATGCCGCCGCGACACAAGCGACAGCGACGGCCCTTGCAGCCTATGCGCTGGGATTGCCTGCATACGTCGGCATCAGGGTATTCACGCCAGGGTTCTTTGCCCGCGAAGATACCAAAACGCCTGTGATCATCGCCGCGTTTTCGATCATCGTGAACATCATTCTTAATCTGGTTCTGATGGAAAAATTCGCCCACGTCGGAATCGCTATGGCCTCCAGCATTTCGGCGTGGTTGAACGTGCTGGGTCTCATCATCATCCTGGGGCTGCGGGGTCATTACCAAATGGATCGGCGATTGCTTGTTCGATCCACGGGGATCATTGCTGCCAGCGTCATTATGGGTGGTGCGCTGTGGTTTGGTGCCGCGTGGGCAACGCCGTATTTGGCTGCGGGCGCATTGATTGAGGTCAGCGCGTTAAGCGTTCTAATCATCGGTGGTGCAGCGCTTTATTTCTTGAGTGCCAGACTGCTGGGCGTGTTTTCCATCACAGAAATCAAATCCGCCGTCAGACGCCCACCGCCGACCGCTTGACCCCCCACCTTGACCCCATAGAGCCCGCGCGCGATAACCCGCCAACGGAATTCACGATTTAACTCACGCGAGCACCATAATGACCGAACGAATTTTCTCCGGCGTCCAACCCACGGGCAACCTTCACCTTGGTAACTATTTGGGTGCCATCCGGAATTGGGTCGCATTACAGGATCAATACGAATGCCTGTTCTGCGTGGTTGATCTGCACGCCATCACGGTCTGGCAGGACCCGGACTCACTTAGAAAATCAACCCGCGAAGTTGCCGCTGCGATGATTGCGTCGGGCATTGATGCCGAAAAGCATATCATATTCAACCAGTCACAAGTTTCTGGCCATGCGGAACTGGCGTGGATTTTCAACTGCGTTGCACGATTGGGCTGGTTGGGTCGCATGACTCAGTTCAAAGAAAAAGCTGGCAAAGACCAAGAAGCCGCGTCCGTTGGATTGTTCGCCTATCCAAACCTGATGGCCGCGGACATTCTGTTGTACAAAGCAACGCACGTCCCCGTTGGCGAAGACCAAAAACAGCATCTGGAACTGGCCCGCGACATCGCGCAGAAATTCAATTACGATTATAAAAAAGAAATCTTCCCCGTTCCGGAACCATTAATCCTGGGCTCAGCAACGCGGGTTATGTCGTTGAAAGATGGCACCAGCAAAATGTCAAAATCAGATCCATCCGATCTGTCGCGGATCAACATGACGGATGATACAGACACCATCGTTCGCAAAATCAAAAAGGCGAAAACCGATCCTGATCTGTTGCCTGATAATGCAGGGGGCCTCGACGGTCGTCCAGAAGCGCGGAATTTGTTGGGAATATACGCGGCACTGGCCGATGTCAGCATGGACGACGCCATTGCTGAATTTGCCGGGCAGCAATTCTCAATACTCAAAGGTCGGCTTTCCGATGTGGCCGTGGCGTCCCTGGCCCCGATCCAGGACGAGTACCGCCGTTTGCTGGCCGATAAAGCCCAAGTTGATGGCGTTTTGGCAGACGGGGCCGAGCGCGCTACCGCCCTAGCAGAGCCCGTTTTGCGAGAGGTGCAAGATGTGATTGGTTTCTTGCGACCTAAAAAGCGCCGCTAGCTGAATCCGCGCTTAAAACTCGTCACACCGCTGTGGCTTGTAACTGGATATAATAATAGCCACATTACGATCAAAGACGTGCGCCCGAGTGAATAACTTACGAGGCCACGAACAAGTTGGAGATGAACATGTTTATTCAAACTGAAGGAACGCCGAACCCGGCGACGTTAAAGTTTCTGCCCGGCAAGACAGTGGTCGACAGTGGTACAGCAAATTTTGCTGATTCCAGCGATGCTGCGCGTTCGCCGTTGGCGACCCGGTTATTCGCAATTGAGGGTGTAGTCGGCGTTTTCCTTGGTTCAGATTTTGTCACCGTCACCAAATCCGATGATCGCGAGTGGGACGTGATGCGCCCTCAAATCCTGGGTGGGATTATGGAGCATTATCAATCCGGTCGTCCGGTCCTCGAAGACTCAACAGACGAAGCCGGGGAAGCGGCAGGTGAAGATGATCCAGTCGTGAAACAGATCAAAGAACTGATTGATACCCGTGTGCGTCCGGCTGTGGCGCAAGACGGTGGCGACATCGTGTTTAAAGGCTTCGACGACGGCATTGTTTCTTTGCACATGCAAGGTGCTTGCGCCGGTTGCCCAAGTTCTACCGCGACGTTGAAGCACGGCATTGAAAATATGCTCCGTCATTATGTGCCGGAAGTACAAGAAGTCCGCGCCGTCGAGTAGTCTCGATCAACTGTGCAACGGAGTTAGGGTCACTGAAAAAGTCTAATTCCGGTTGCGCAATGCGGTCTTATCCACCATATCCCAATGACGGCTGAAAAGCTGTGTGCTTGTCAGTCTCAATGTTTTGTGGACGCCCGTCAGGTAAATATATCGACGCGGCATTCAGGCCATCTGCAAGAACCTTTTAGGGACTAAAAGTGTGACGAGAGGAAAGCGCGCGCCCAAAAAGGCCCGTGCCGCGAAGCAAATGACAATCAAAAATATCAAACGGTCGGCCATTCTGGCATTGGTCGCGCTTGCCGTTTTGCCAGCCCAATCCGCGCTGCTCGGCGACAACGATGTGACCGCTGCAACACGGGTGGCGTTCAATGCTGATCACGCCGAAGCTGCTTATCTGAACAAAGGTGTCGCCAATCTAGCGCCCAAGAAAACCGAATTGGCTTCTGTTTCTTCGGACAGCTTGCAAGGCAAAGCCGAACAAAGTGCCAAGACGTTGTACAAGCGCTTTTTGGCTATGGGCTACGAGTTGGACCTTGTCCGCGAAGGGGATGTGCCAGTTCCCCGCGTATCTATAGCGGCCTTGCCCGAAGACTTGCACGCCATTCGTCAGGTGGAACTGAAAAAATCGGTGTTCTTCAAAACAACACTGCCGCTGATTTTGATGGAAAACGAAAAAATCGCCTCTGATCGTCAGAGGCTGTTGAGATTGGTTGGTGTTGTTCATGGCGGACACGCCCTCAGCGCGTCCGATGCGGCTTGGTTGGCACGTTTGGCGCAACGTTACAAAGCGGACGTGGACGATTTGGAAACCTTGATCGCGCGTGTTGATGAAATTCCTGTGTCCTTGGCGATGGCACAAGCGGCAGAAGAAAGCGGTTGGGGAACGTCCCGGTTCGCACAAAATGGCAATGCCTTGTCTGGCCAATGGACCACAGCTGATGACGAAGGTCTGATCCCTAAAGACCGCAAAGAGGGCATGACCCACAAGGTCAAGGCTTTCGACTCGTTGTCCGACTCTGTCGCGGAATACATGCGCAATCTGAATACGCACGGTGCCTATAAATCTTTTCGCGCGAAATGGGCAACGATGCGGAAACAGGGCAACAACTTAAATGGTTGGGACCTGGCGGGCACGCTGACCAAGTATTCCGAGCGCGGTGAGAAATACGTCAAAAGCATTCGATTGATTATCGACGCCAATGATCTTCGTGAGTTGGATGCCGCGGCCCAACTGGCATCTAATGGCGACGAGAAAGAAGCTTAAGCGAAGCTCTCGTCAATTAGGCACATAAAACTGTCGACCGAACCAATGCCATGTTCCATTTCCGGCCGGCATGGTGCAGTTCAGGCGGGTGCGGCCTTGAGGCATCGCGTCCGGGGTGCGGACTTCAAGCCGATTACCGAGGCGTGTGATTTCCAAGTTTTTGGAATGCGACGCAAAGCAGTTCAATCGGTCTAAATTCTTGGTTGGCCATGTCACGGTAAAACCGATGGAGGGCGGATTGTTGGCACCGATCACGGGATCAACTGGTGTGATGTCGGCGGAACCGATGGGCAGGACGTTTGCTGCCAGTTTAAATCGCTCTAACGATCCAAACGCCTCGTTCATGGCGAAACGGGGCAGATAATACATCGGGCTCGTGTTGCCGATGGCCCCTGAATGCTGTCCGAACCCAGCGACAAAGCCCATCTCCTTGGACGTGTTCATGACGGCCAGACTGGCTTCGCCATACGGGTATGCGATTAGGCTTGGCACCTCGCCCAATTCTATTTTGAACCGCGCATTCGATTCTTCTAACTCGGCCCGGACTTGGGTGTCGCTTAATTTTGGCATGTGCGGATGGGTTTTGGTTTGGCTACCGATGGTCACACCTTGTGACTGCAGATCGCGAATCTGGTCCCAGGACATGTAGCGCCCCAACCGCTTGTCGACGGCCTCGGTGGCGACGAACAGCGTAAATGGAAAGCCCGCTTCTTTGAGCATTGGCCAAGCCTTGGTGTAAACCGACTCGTACGCATCATCGACACTCAGCCCAACTGTTTTGGGTGGCAGAGCCGTACCGCTTTTAAGCGCCGCGATAATATCAGGCAATGAGGCGACGTTATAACCACCCGTTTTCAATTCTGTGACATGCGCGCTGAATTGTTCCATGGTTACATTGGTCGATGGGAAATCCTGTTCCCCGAACCTGTGATACATGATCACGCTCGCCTTGGTTGGCGGTTCTTGCGCGGCGGCACCTTGATGGATTAGCCCAAGCGCAACGGTGAGCGCCACGCCACATGCTTTTACTATCTTCACCCCAGTACGTCCTTTTTTGTCAGCCTTTTGATCGGCAGCTTTTGAATCTTGCCGTGAACGGCATCAATCATCAAGTATGGTGATAATCACTCGGCATAGCGCTTTGCTATGACGATCATCACGCCGCAGGAGGAAATTTTGCCAAAAGCCCAGAATAAAGCCCTAGATCAAGTTGCACTTAATACACTTTTTTTGAATGCCCGCACACACAATGGTTGGGCGGATACGCCTATCGAAGATGCCGTGCTACACGAAATGTGGAACTTAGTGCGTATGGCACCGACCAGTGCGAATTGCGCGCCTGCCCGTATTGTTTTTGTGAAATCCCAAGCGGCAAAAGAACAGCTCAAACCATTGCTGATGGACGGCAACGTCGACAAGACCATGGCGGCCCCCGTCACTGCGATCATAGGACATGACTTGGAATTCTATGAAAAATTACCGCAACTATTTCCGCACACCGATGCGCGCGCATGGTTCGTGGGCAATGATGAACTGATTGAACAAACGGCATTTCGCAATGGCACACTGCAAGGTGCGTATCTGATGATGGCCGCGCGATCTTTGGGTTTGGACTGTGGTCCTATGTCGGGGTTTGATAATGCCAAGGTCGATGAGGTGTTTTTTGCCGGGACCAATGTCAAATCGAATTTCCTCTGCAACCTCGGATACGGGACTCAAGACGATTTATTCCCGCGCTCTCCACGCTTTGAATTCGATGAGGCCTGTCGCATCGCGTAATACATTGTCGCATCGCCTGATGAGATGATATGGCTGGAACAACACGCCTTATCATCTAACCGGAGTGGTTCGTCCTGAGACACCATCTCTCCGCAACAATTTATACCATTTTGGTCATTGTCGTGATCGCCACGCGACTGTGGCAGATCCCTTATGGTCGTGAACTTGGCATCACACTGACGGCCACGTTCTTGTTGTTAGAGTTCTGGCGCGCGCCCGGATTGCAACGAAACATGGGCGGGGCGATGTTTTTAATCGGCGGGGTCGCGGCTTGGTATGGCGGCGATTTGGTCGGCGGCTTGCTGACAGGGTTAGACCGCGCGCAGATATTCCTGGTGATGTTTTATGCCGTGACATGGCTGCGCGAACCCGCAGTCACCAGCGGGTCTTTGCGAGAATTGCGTGACTGGGTTGTGCGCCAACCCGCCGGGCGTCGCTATCCGATACTATGGTTGAGTGCACATTTTTTAGGCTCGGTTCTGAATCTCGCTGCGATGAGTTTGCTCTCTATAATGGCGGGCGAGCAAAAAGATAAACTCATGCGCAAACGCCTTTCGATTGCGTTGATGATGGGCTTTACGGTGGCGTCAACATGGGGGCCCTTTTACGTCAGTGTCGCCGTCATCCTGACTGCCATTCCTGGTGTCAGCTGGGCCGATATCGCCCCCCAGGGATTGCTGCTTTCGTTTATCCTATTGTTTGTCGGTTGGGGTTATGACAGGGCATTTCTGCGCCAAACGCCAACGGTTGCGGCACCGCTTGAAAAACCAGTTATGCATACTTCTTCGGCTGTCCGCACATCGTTACTGCTGATAGCCTTGAGCGTGCTTGTTTTGGGGTTGCACGAATTGGCCAAGCTACCCATTCCGATTGCGCTAGGTGTGGTTGGTCCCCCGTTTGCGATTTTATGGGCAGCCATGCAGCTGTCCAAAGGTCAACGTTGGCGGAACGGTGCGAGGCCTTTGATCGGCCGAATTTTTAAAAGCCTGCCGGACCTTCGCAACGAAGCGATCGCGTTTTCTGCAGCATCCGTGTTGGGCATTGGCGTATCATCGGTCCTGCCGCCTGAACAGATCAGTGCGACATTGCAGACATACGGCCTGAGCGGCGATGTGGTGATTGTCGGTTTGATATACGGCATGACCGTCGCGAGCGCTGCCGGATTTCATCCTGTGATTGTCGCGATCCTGGTCGGTGAGGTGATGCCCCCCGAAGTGATCGGGATGCCGCCAGAAATCCTGGCGATGGCTTTGTTGGGTGTTTGGGGGGCATCAACCATGATCTCGCCGTTTTCTGCGACGACACTATTCATGTCGCGTGTGGTCCAAACGCCGAGCCACGTGATCGCTTGGAAATGGGATATCCCGGTGGTGCTCCTTGCCATCACGGTGGTCGCGGTTTACGTCGTGACCTACAAGCATATTTTCTACTGATCGGATAACGGCTGATGCCTTTGATCCTTGGTATTGATACTTCAATGAGTGCGTGTTCCGTCGCGTTGGTAAGCGGTGGTGTTGCTGTCACACATGCCTGTGAAGAAATGAAACGCGGCCAATCCGAGGCCCTGGCCCCGATGATTGATCGCGTGATGACGGGGCATGAATATGCTGATTTGGATGCCGTTGCGGTGACACGTGGGCCCGGTGCATTCACAGGATTGCGGATCGGATTGGCCGCAGCCCGAAGCCTGGCTCTGACCATCGACAAACCATGCCTGGGGATTTCGACGTTTGATGTGCTGGCATTTCAAACGTTGAGAAATACCGACATCGCAATCCCCGACGATGGCGTGATCGTGATCGCGATAGAGACCAAGCGTGATGATTTTTATATCCAGGCGATTGGCAAAGATGGCAGTTATGTAGTGTTGCCAACGGCGATGCCGTCCGACGATATCCGAGCCGCCATGCCCACGGACCGCCCGTTGTTCATTGCCGGTGACGCTTGGACCAGACTGCATCAGGAATTAGGGCCCGAAGGCCCCGCTATGCGCGAAATACCAAATGTCGTGTTACCCGATGCTTCGGTGTTGGCGACCTGTGCGCAGGCATTTATCGATGGTCCTGATGATGCTCCGGCATCGCCGCTTTATCTTCGACCTCCTGATGTGACGATGCCAAAAAAGAGCTGATGAGGGAAGCTACTGTTTTTTGATCAAGACGATGGATACGTCATCTGTCCCATCCTCGGGTTTGATCGATAACACGTCGTGACCGTGTTGTTTGGCAGAGCGAGGTACGTTTTCTAACGGCTCTTTACCCTTCAGGCGAACTTCAAGAACCTCACCTACATCGATTTCCTCAATCATCAGCTTGGTGCGCACAAACGTCATCGGGCAAATCAAATCGGCAATATCGATCTGATGATCCGGTATAATTTTATCTACATTACTATTGCTTTTAGTCATCGCGTTACTTGCACCCATTATGCTTAATCAATATAGATACTGCTTATTTTGAAAGGCTTGCCCTTTTTCGCTTTGGAGTATTTTAAATCATGTCTGATCAGCCAAGCCAAACGGCCCTTTTAGAACTCACAGCAGAAATAGTCTCTGCGCATGCATCAAACAACAAGGTGGCACCCGCCGAACTGACCGAAGTGATCAAAGATGTCTTTGGCACACTATCTGAGCTTGGCGATTCCGGGCTGCCTGCAGAAGCACCGACGCCTGCGGTGCCCGTTAAAAAATCGATTACGCCTGATCACATCGTGTGTTTGGAAGACGGCAAAAAGCTTAAAATGCTGAAGCGGCACCTGAATACCGCGTATGGTATGACGCCAGAACAGTATCGCGCGCGTTGGGGTTTGCCTGCGGATTACCCGATGGTGGCACCCAACTACGCAAAACGCCGTAGTTCATTGGCTAAAAAAATCGGATTGGGCCGAAAAGCAGGTACTAAGCCTCGCCGTATATAACCATCGATAAATAGTGGTTTCATCAGCCTTCACAGGGTGCGATGCAGCGAGTAGACTAATATTAATATCGATGGGGATTTATGTCTGAAACACGCCTAGAGCAGCTGTGTGTAGAACACGGAATGAAAATGACCGATCAACGGCGTATTATTGCGCGTGTCCTATCGGTTTCAGATGATCATCCGGACGTTGAAGAAGTCTATCGCCGCGCTGCGGACAAAGATTCCAATATTTCTATCGCAACCGTTTATCGCACGATGAAGCTGTTTGAAGATGCCGGTATTGTCGAGCGACATGATTTTGGCGATGGGCGGTCCCGCTACGAACAAGCCAGCGACGATCATCACGACCACATCATTGATGTGAAATCCGGCAAAGTGATCGAATTCCACAACGAAGAGATCGAGGCGCTTCAAGAAAAGATCGTCGCCGAACATGGTTTAAAGCTGGTTGACCATCGATTAGAGCTGTATGCCGTCCCCATCGACGATGAAGATACGTGATCGCAGTTGCGCACGCGGATCTGTTTTGCGGTCAAATCCTTGACAGGCCCTGCGATGCTCATCATGTTCCGCGCCGTTATTCAGACATCTTAAATGAAACCTGATCGGCACAAATGACCGCACAACCCAAAACACCCAACACAACTGCATCCAAAACCGTTCATATTAAGTCTTATGGCTGCCAGATGAACGTTTATGACGCGTCTCGCATGGGTGACGTGCTGGCCCCACTTGGGTACCAGTCGGGCGACGACATGGCGTCGGCGGATTTGGTGATCTTGAATACCTGTCACATTCGCGAAAAAGCAGCCGAAAAGGTCTATTCCGAATTGGGTCGTCTGCGCCAAGAAAAAGAGCGACGCAAAGATTCAGACAGCCCTATGGTTATTGCGGTTGGTGGTTGCGTTGCACAGGCTGAGGGTGAAGAAATCCTGCGCCGCGCACCGTATGTCGATATGGTGTTCGGTCCCCAGACGTATCATCGGCTGCCGTTGATGTTGCGCACCCATGAGTCAGAGGGGCGTGCCGTCGTTGATACGGAATTCCCGGCGGACGATAAATTTGATCAACTGCCAGATGCCGGAAAAGTTGAGGGCGCATCCGCGTTCCTGACGGTTCAAGAAGGCTGCGACAAGTTCTGCACATTCTGCGTGGTGCCGTATACGCGGGGTGCTGAATTTTCCAGACCGGCTGATCCTGTTTTGCGCGAAGCCCGCCTTTTGGTCGGCAAGGGTGCCCGCGAAATCACGCTGCTTGGCCAAAACGTGAATGCGTATCATGGCGAAACCCCTGGTGGTGGCGAGTGGACGCTGGGGCGCTTAATCCGAGAATTGTCCGAAATTGATGGATTGGACCGCATTCGCTACACCACATCATATCCCGCCGAAGTTGATGATGATTTGATTTCGGCGCATCGCGATGTGCCGGAATTGATGCCGTTCTTGCATCTGCCAGTGCAGGCGGGTTCGGATAAAATTTTAAAGGCGATGAACCGTCGTCACACATCAGGCGACTATGCGGATGTGGTGCAGCGCCTGCGCGATGCGCGCCCCGATTTAGCGCTCTCGTCTGACTTCATTGTCGGCTTTCCTGGCGAGACAGATACCGATTTCGAAGAGACCATGGCACTGGTCCGAGATATTGGGTTCGTGCAAGCGTATTCGTTTAAATACAGCCCTCGTCCGGGCACGCCGGCCGCGGATATGGATGATCAGGTGCCAGAAGCGGCCAAGTCTGAAAGGCTTCAAGAGTTGCAGGCGGAACTGAACCGACAGCAACTGGCGTTCAACGATGCATGCGTTGGTAAGACCATGCCTGTCTTGTTTGATCGCCCTGGCGCGCGCGATGGCCAATTGGTTGGCCGCAGCCCATTTATGCAAGCCGTACATTGTGAGTTGCCAAATACCCATTTGGGAGAGATTGTTGATGTCATGATCGACAAAGCGAAACCGAACAGTCTTTCGAGTGTGCCGCTATCAAGTCCTTCCACATCTGATGATCGTGATATTCAAGGAGCCGTTGCTTGAGCCGTTCTGCCAAAAGCGTTGCCCATCAACGCCAATCCAATGCGACGACCAAAAAGAAAACCTTTCAAAAGAATGCGCTGGCGCTGGCCTTATTTGGCTCGCACCACAGTCATTTGGCGATGATCGAAAACGCGCTTGGGATCGTCATTCACGCACGTGGCAATGAGGTGACGTTTGCGGGCGACGCGGAAAATGTGGCGCGCGCTATTAGTGTCCTCGAAGCATTATATGAAAGATTGGAACGCGGTCAGGAAATTGCCCAACCCGAAGTTGATGCGATGCTACGATTTTCCGAAGAACTCCCCGAACGCATGGCGCGCAAAAGCAACACAGGTGTCAACATTCGCGACCGTATGGTCACTGCGCGAACACCCACACAAGCCGATTATTTGCGCGCGATTGACGAATCCGAATTGGTTTTTGGTGAAGGACCCGCCGGGACCGGTAAAACTTATCTGGCGGTTGCCAAAGCGGTGGAGCGTCTGGTTCGTGGCGATGTCGAACGCATTATTCTTTCGCGACCTGCTGTTGAGGCCGGCGAGCAATTGGGTTTCTTGCCGGGTGATATGCGCGAAAAAGTCGATCCGTACCTGCGCCCGTTGTACGATGCGCTGCACGATATGATGCCGGGCGAACAAGTGACCAAACGCCTGGAAAGCGGCGAAATAGAAGTGGCCCCTTTGGCATTCATGCGGGGTCGCACATTGGCCAATGCGTTTGTCATTTTGGATGAAGCGCAGAACACCACCGCCGTGCAGATGAAAATGTTTTTGACCCGATTGGGCGAAAATTCGCGGATGGTGATCACGGGTGACTTAAGCCAAGTTGATTTGCCGCGTGGCACGCGTTCTGGCCTTCGTGACGCACGCGAAGCATTGGGCTCCGTCTCGGCCATCCGGTTTATTCGTTTTAAAGACGCGGACGTCGTGCGCCATCCACTGGTCAGTAAAATCGTTCACGCTTATCGTCACCTTGAAAATCGTCGTGGTGCCGGTGCCGAGTACCAAGAAGAAGATGCTGATAAGGATGGTGATGACACCTGATCCCGTCCCTGAGTCGGTCGCGAATCAAAATGGCTCTCTGTCAATTGATGTAGATACGCGTGCTGATGCTTGGAAATCGATATCAGATCAGCCCGATCAGCTTTGCGTCGATGTTTTACAATCCGCCTGGCCAGATATTACCGAAACGCACAGAGCGTTCGAAGTCTCAGTGGTGTTGGCCGATGACGACATGTTGCAGGAATTAAACCATCAATATCGCGGCAAAGACGCCCCGACGAATGTTTTATCCTTTCCGACGGAATTAACGGATGATGATCGACCGCCTGATGGCGAGCCGACGCCACTCGGGGATATTGTTTTATCGTTTGATACGCTAAACCGCGAAGCAGATGACTTAGGCGTTGAGATGCGAGACCATTTCACCCATCTTTTAGTCCATGGTATGCTGCATCTGATTGGATTTGATCATGAAACCGACGAAGATGCGACCGAAATGGAAGCGAAAGAGATCGACATTCTGTCGCGTATGGGGATCGCAAACCCATATGAAATCGATGATGGCCTGCGCGGTAACTGACTGATGAGGGGTTAACCGAGTCTAAAAATGAACCAGTCAAACAATGGATCCTCGTCTGCAGGCCAAGAAATTGTTCCTGTTGATGGCGCGACTGACACCCCGATTGATAACGCCTCTGAGAATTCCCAAGAAACGAATGGTCGCTCTGCCTTTTTCAAAAGCGTACTGCGTGGGTTGAATAAACTTGCCGGCAGCAAGGTCTCTGCGCGCGATACGCTGGAAGAGCTGATCGAAGAACGGGACGAGGGCGAAGTACCCCTTGATTCGGACGAGCGATTGCTCCTCGCCAACATTTTGGCGCTGCGGACGGTGACCATTTACGACGTGATGGTGCCGCGTGCGGATATTGTTTCGATCCCATGCACGGCGTCGCTTCAAGAAGTGATTGAAAAAGCGACCGAAGAAGGTCACTCGCGCCTGCCCGTATACACGGACTCATTAGATGATGCGCAGGGCATGGTGCACATCAAGGATGTGGTGCGTTGGCGCGGCAAGGACGATACGTTCAAAATCGCTGATATCCAACGAAAGTTGCTGTTTGTCGCCCCATCGATGCGGGTGCTGGAGCTGTTGTTAGAGATGCGCGTGAAACGCTCTCACATGGCGCTGGTCGTCGACGAATTCGGCGGCGTTGATGGTTTGGTGACGATTGAGGACCTGGTCGAAGAAATTGTTGGCGAGATCGAAGATGAACACGACAGCAGTGACGAACCAAAGCTTGAAAAATATCGCGATGGGTCTTGGGTTGCCGATGCCCGGGTTGAGATTGAAACCCTCGAAGACCGCTTTGGCATTTTTGTGAACGAGGATGAGCGCGAGCAGCTCGATACACTTGGCGGGCTGGTCTTTGCCTTGGTCGGTCGCGTGCCGATCCGTGGTGAAATCATTGCCTACAACGACAACATCGAATTTGAAATCCTCGACGCTGATCCCCGACGTATTCATAGCGTTCGTGTTCGCAGACCTGTTGGCGGAACTACATCGCAACAACCGGCTGAGGATTAATGACAGCGACTGAGTTGTCCGAAGGTGGGGTCGCGACGGCGGTATCCCAAAGACCCTGGTTGCGTCTGGCTGCGGCGGTTTTGTGTGGTGTCTTGGCAGCGACGGCGTTGCCGCCCTTTTATTTTTTGCCGGGTCTTTGGATTGGATTTTCCGGGTTACTTTATTTGACCGTCAGCGCCACAAGTTGGAAGCGCGCCGCACTAGAAGGTTGGGTCTTTGGTCTTGGGTGGTTTGCGCTCGGTCTTTATTGGATCGGATATGCATTTCTGGTCGACGCGGCGCAGTACGCGTTTTTGATGCCGTTTGCGGTCATCGGGATATCCGTCGGCATGGCGATATACCCAGCGCTTGCGGCCGGGTCCATGTCTTGGTTGATTCGGCGCGTATCGGTGCCTGTAATATTCCTGCCTATCGTGTTTGCAGCGATTTGGACGGTGGCCGAATGGCTACGTGGCATAATTCTGACGGGCTTTCCATGGAATCCGGTGGCGTCCATTTGGGGAGTATCTGACGATATTTTGCAGTCCATCTCGTGGCTTGGCGCCTTGGGGTTAGGATTTGTGACCATCGCGGTGTGTGTTGCGCCTGCGATTTTGGTCTTGGGTGACATACAAAATCGCCGTCGTTCGTGGATCGCCGTGATCGCGTTGACGGTCTCATTGCCAATTCTTTGGGGCGCGGGCTGGATGCGTTTATCGCAGTCGGATACGGCCACGCACGATGGGGTGTTGCTGCGCCTTGTGCAGCCATCCATTCCACAACATTTGAAATGGAAACCGGACCTACGCCAAGGTCATTTGTTGAAACAGTTGGCGTTGAGTAACCGTAGCGATGGCCCCGCTGGAACGCCCACCCATGTGATTTGGGCGGAAACCAATGTGCCTTATCTGATCACCGATGACGCTGGCGCGCCCCCGCCGTTGGCGGCGGGTGTGCCTGTCAATGGGCATATGATTTTCGGTGCACCCCGGCGGGACTCCGATGGCCAAGTCTACAACAGCTTGATGGCCATCAACGACAATGGCGACATCGAAGCTACTTTTGATAAGTTCCACCTGGTGCCCTTTGGTGAATACGTACCGCTGCGTGCCTGGCTACCATTCGATAAATTGACTGAGGGTCGTGGGGATTTTACGCCGGGAGCCGGGCCTGCGACTTTTGATCTGGATGGGCTGCCGCCGTTTGCTGCCATCATCTGTTATGAGGTGATTTTTTCTGGGAACGTCGTTGACCCGGGCAACCGTCCGGAATGGATACTTAATATTACCAACGATGCATGGTTTGGCCCATCGACGGGCCCGCGCCAGCATTTGGTCCAGGCGCGCTTGCGCGCCATCGAAGAAGGTTTGCCCGTTGTCCGGGTTGCAAACACGGGAATATCTGCCGTGATTGATCCGTATGGCCGCGTGCGCAACAAGCTAGAACTTGGTATGACCGGCATCATCGACGCGCCTTTGCCCGAAGCATTGCCGCCAACGGTGTTTTCGCTCGTCGGGCAACTCCCTGCGCTTATTCTCAGCATTCTTATTGTCGTTGGTGTCTTTGTGGTGCCTTGGGCGCGTCGAAATAGGGGCCAAACCTAAGTATCGTCCGCACTTTGGTTGGATTTTCTTGACGCAAGGTCATGAAATTGTCAAAAGGGCGACGCTGAGAAGCCGTGGATGGATTTGGACCGCTTGCCGCCACGTAAAATAAGGCGCTAAGTGGGCGATCTGCTCTTATAACGTTCGAGTGTTCAGCCCTGGGTCCAAGATTGTGTAACGCAAGTCTAGGAGGGACCGACTTGAGCCGTTCAAATTACCTATTCACCAGTGAATCCGTGTCCGAAGGACATCCTGATAAAATTTGTGATCGTGTTTCCGATGAAATCGTAGACGCATATCTTGCCGTTGATCCCGGATCGCGCGTTGCCTGCGAAACGTTGGTGACGACAAACCTAGTGGTTCTTGCGGGTGAGACACGCTGCGCAGGCGAAGTTTCGCCAGAGCGAGTCGAGGAACTGGCCCGTGCCGCTATCAAAGATATCGGCTATGACCAGGACAACTTCCACTGGCAGAATTCCGAAGTCCAAGTTCATTTGCATCCGCAGTCTGCGCACATCGCGCAGGGCGTCGATGCGGCGGGTAATAAAGACGAAGGTGCTGGCGACCAAGGCATTATGTTTGGATATGCCTGCACAGAGACCGACGTGCTGATGCCAGCGCCAATCTATTTTTCGCATAAAATTCTCGAAGTGATGGCGGACAAGCGTAAATCCGGTGCGCTTCCAGGCATTGGTCCTGACAACAAAAGCCAAGTCACGTTGCAATACGAAAACGGCAAGCCCGTTCGCGCAACATCTGTCGTTGTGTCCTCGCAACATGATGAAGGCTTAACCCAGGATGATGTCCGCGAACTCGTTCGGCCCATCGTTGAAGACGTTCTGCCTGATGGTTGGATGTGCCCAGAGGAAGAATTTTACGTGAATCCAACGGGTCTGTTCGTGATCGGCGGTCCTGATGGGGATGCTGGTCTGACCGGCCGCAAAATCATTGTCGACACATATGGTGGTGCTGCACCCCACGGTGGAGGCGCATTTTCGGGGAAAGACCCGACCAAAGTTGACCGCTCGGCCGCCTACGCCAGTCGTTACTGTGCGAAGAACATCGTGGCTGCTGGGTTGGCAGATCGCTGCACCATTCAGTTGGCCTATGCGATTGGGGTATCCAAGCCATTGTCGGTTTACATCGACACGTATGGCACCGGCAAAGTTCACGAAGACGAAATTGCCGAAAAACTGCAGCAGATCGTTGATCTGTCACCGCGCGGTATTCGTGAGCATTTGGGCCTTAGCCGTCCCATTTACGCACGTACGTCGGCTTATGGTCATTTTGGCCGCGCACCTGAAGACGATGGCGGGTTCTCTTGGGAACGCACCGATATCGTTGATCAATTGAAAGCCGCTTTCGGCGCC
This sequence comes from Rhodospirillales bacterium, assembly GCA_965659695.1. Taxonomy (GTDB): domain Bacteria; phylum Pseudomonadota; class Alphaproteobacteria; order Rhodospirillales; family Casp-alpha2; genus UBA4479. The sequence continues at coordinate 2,997 of CBFHXC010000001.1, read as the reverse complement.
AACTAAGTTTAGAAGGGGGATCGGGGTGAATAGCGACACGCCGATCCGTCCTGACGGCAAACCTCATTGGTACGGGCGGCGCAAGACACACAAGCTCCGCCCGCGCCGTCAGCAGTTGGTTAATGATTTGCTGCCGAGATTGCGGATTGCTGATCCTGAAACTTCTGACCCTATTGATCTAAGCACGGCATTCGATGCTGCGGATGCTGATATTCGCCTGGAAATCGGCTTTGGGGCCGGAGAGCACCTTCTGGGTGATGCTGTTCAGAATCCGGGCGTCAATTTCATCGGCTGCGAGCCGTTTATCAACGGGGTGTCGGCCTTGTTGGCTGATCTTGATGATCATAGAGTCAAAAACGTCCGGTTATTTGATGATGATGCTCGGTTGTTGTTAGGACGGCTTCCAGATGCGTCGATTTCTCGAATTTATCTATTGTTTCCAGACCCTTGGCCGAAAGCACGACATCATAGACGACGGTTTGTTCAACGCGAGACGTTGGATACATTTGCGCGTTTGGCCAAGGATGGGGCGGAATTCATCTTTGCATCTGATCACAAGGGGTATGTGGCGTGGACTTTGGCGCAAGTACTGCCGCATCCTGACTGGACCTGGACGGCGCGTCGTCCTCAAGATTGGCGTGATCCTCCAGAAGGTTGGGTTGAAACCAGATATGAAGCCAAAGGAAAACGAAAAGGGGACCTTCCGGCTTATCTGACATTCAGAAGGAACAATCGTACTTGAGTGTTCGTTTGTTACCCTGACGCTTAACCCTGCGTTTTTGCTTCGATATCCCCGCTGATAAAGTACTCCAAGGAATGGATTTATAAGGTTAGGGCCTCGTTGACAGCGGCCGTAAGCACGATTTGATTGGCCGGCTTTGTCATGACAATGTTCATGCCAATCTCAAGGTATTCATCTCGACAGGATTTGGTGTCATTGGCTGTTAGCGCGATGATTGGAACGATGGACTTCGCGCCCCTCATGTTCCTAATGACCTGTGTCGCATCAGTCCCTGATAACACGGGCATCTGCACATCCATCAGGATTAGATCGAAATCACCAGACCGATGCATTTCAATGGCGCGCGCTCCATTCTCGGCCTGTTCATACGTGTGTCCGATCTCATCGAGGATTGCAGCTATGATCCGCCGATTGATATCGTTGTCATCGACAATCAGGATATGAGCAGAGCGATCTGCAGCAAATGGCTCTTTGGGCTCATTGTCTTTTACGTACGCTGCTCTATCTGATGCTGCGGTGACTTGCGGCAAGGAAACGATAAACCTAGATCCTTGCCCTTCGTTGCTCTCAACACTGATGTCGCCATCGTGCGCATCGACGATCCGCTTTGCGATCGAAAGACCAAGTCCCGTGCTCGACTCTCCCTCTGTCGGGCGAGAGCTGAGTTTTTCGAAAGGAACGAAAAGTCTGTCGATCTCTGCTTCTGGAATGCCGACGCCATGATCGCAAACCGATAATACGACGTCGGAGTCTTTGACCACGACCGATGCTTCGACTTTTTGACCCCGTTTGGAAAACTTGACGGCGTTGGTCAGCAGGTTATCGATCACTTGTGCGATGCGGTTGTGGTCGAATTGGTATTCAATGTCACTATCAACAATCGTCTCAATTGCGATGCCTTTGGCGTCTGCAGTGAATGAAATGAGGCCGATCCGCTGGCGCAGCAACTCACCCAAATCTCCCGTCTCCATGTCCAGATCAAACGTACCGTTCTCAATCGCTGAAACATCAAGCAAATCGTTCAGCAGGCCCAGCATCTGATCGCTGACTGTCATGATAGAGGAAACAAGATCGGTTTTTTTGGCTTCTGCCAGATCCAGAGTACTAATGAGTTCTGACATCCCGCGAATGGCGGAAATTGGTGCCCTGAGATCGTGCGCCGCCATGCCTAGGAATTTGTTTTTTATATCAGCGAGTTCTTCGAGTTCACTGTTCGCAGCCGAAAGCTCCATCTCGACCTGCTTCAATCGGCTAACGTCATTGAATCCGAAAAGAAGTAAATCCTCATGCTCCATTTCAATCGTTGCAAGCGATGCAAGTCCCCACACGACCTCGCCATTATGATCGTGCAGCCGGAGCTCAAAATCCTTAACCTCGTCATTAACGGCAAATTCGACCATCATTTATTGCCGTTCTTCTTTGTCGACAAAGAAACTGTCCCAATTTGTGCCGAGTAATTTTTCGCCATTGTACCCCAACAGGTCTGATATGAACCTGTTCGAATACACGACGGTGCCGGTCTCCAGACTGATAACCAAAATGCCTGCGGGGACTGTTTGGCTAATTGCTTGATGCTCTGCGGTGGTCCGTGAAAGCGCCATTTCCGTTTGTTTGAGTGCAGAAATGTCGGTAAATGCGAAAAGTAACATGTCCTCGTCTATCAGCGGGATCATGGATAAGGACGCCAATACCCATATCGTGTTACCGTCCGGCCCTCGAAACCGCATCTCAAAGTCGCGGACTTCGTCGTTGGCGGCAAATTCGACCATCAATTTCTGACGCTCATCCGGGTCGACGAAGAAGTCCTCCCAGCTTTTGCCCAGAATTTGTTGCCCCGAAACACCAAACGTATCGTCAAAGAACCGATTTGAGAAAACTACCTGTCCGTCATCAAGGCATATAACCAAAATACCGGCTGGGACTGTATCATTGAATGCGCGGAGTTTAGGGTCGCTCGCGAGCAACTGTTTAAACGATGGCTGGGTCTCTTGGCTCATACTTCGATTCCGCAAAAATGGTTAAAAAGAGTAATGTTCCTCTCGGATAACGAAGCACTCAAGATTAAGGTTTTCGAAGGTAACATAGTTCTGTTATCTAGTTGCCGAATAGATCTCAAACGCTGTGACAAACTTGAGGCTGACAGTATAGTGTTAATTCTCTGAGAGAATGGACTTAGGTTCAGAACTCATTAACCATTAATTGATTCAATGATTTGGAACTCAATATAGGAGATTTCAGATCATGAGACGATTATT